>CABQKL010000016.1 GCA_902464645.1 uncultured Collinsella sp. | reverse complement strand
TGGACTTGTTGTAGTAGGGGGTAATGAGCAGCAGGCCGTCGGCGCCCAGGCCCTGGTAGGTGAGCGACTTGGTGAGCATGGTCTGCGTGGAGTTGGAGCCCGAGCCGGCGATGACGGGGATGCGTCCTGCAACTTGCTTGACCACTGCGGCGACAACGGAGTTGTCCTCGTCGTCGGTCATCGTGGCGCTCTCGCCGGTGGTGCCCAGGGTGAGGATGGCGTCGGTGCCGTTTTGCAGGTGGAAATCGATAAGGCGCTCGAGTGCGTCAAAGTCGACGCTGCCGTCCTTTTTAAACGGCGTAACAAGGGCGACGATTGAGCCCTCGAGATTGCGGATGTCCATGTTCTTCTCCTTCGCGTCCGCGATCTGGATGCGTTTGTTCCATTGAGCGGCGACTATCAGGCGCTCGTCTTGGGCGCGACGGCGGGCACTTTCGGCGCGCGACTTGGCCAGCAGCTCTCGGCCGCTCGGCAGCACGTCGAGCGTGGCAAAATAATCGCCCGGGCGCTCGGCGCGGCGGATGAGGTCGGCTGAGCCATCGGGACGCAGCAGGACCTCGGCGGAGCGCAGCCGTCCGTTGTAGTTGTAGCCCATGGAGTAGCCATGCGCGCCGGTATCGTGGATCACGAGCACATCGCCCATGTCGATCTGCGGTAGCTCGCGATCGATGGCGAACTTGTCGTTGTTCTCGCATAGGTTGCCCGTGATGTCGTAGGTGTCCGTGACGGGCGCTGTGGTCTTGTCGTCGCCACCCGGCTGACCCATTACCGTAATGTGGTGGTAGGCGCCGTACATGGCAGGACGGATCAGATCGACGGCGCTTGCGTCGACACCGATATAGTCCTTGTAGATCTGCTTTTCGTGGATAGCCTTGGTGACCAGGCAGCCGTAGGGCCCCATCATAAAGCGGCCCATCTCGGTGCAGATGGCCACATCGCCCATACCGGCGGGAACCAGGATTTCGTCGTAGGCCGCGTGCACCCCCTCGCCGATGGCGTGAATGTCGTTGGCCTGCTGCTCGGGCAGATAGGGGATGCCGACGCCGCCGGACAGATTGATGAAGGCGACATGTGCACCGGTCTCGCGCTCCAGGCGCACGGCAAGCTCAAAGAGGATGCGCGCGAGCTTGGGGTAGTAGTCGTTGGTGACGGTGTTGCTGGCAAGGAAGGCATGGATGCCAAAATTCTCGGCGCCCTTGGCCTTGAGCATGCGGAAAGCCTCAAAGAGCTGCTCGGTGGTCATGCCGTATTTGGAGTCGCCGGGGTTATCCATGATGCCGTTGGAGAGCTGGAACAGGCCGCCTGGATTAAAGCGGCAGCTGACCGTTTTGGGGATGGGCCCCGCAACACGCTCAAAGAACTCGATGTGGCTGATGTCGTCAAAGTTGACGATGGCACCCAGCTTGTTGGCGAGCTCAAAGTCGGCAGCCGGCGTGTCGTTGGAAGAGAACATGATGTCGTGTCCCGTGATGCCCAGCGAGCGGGCGATCATGAGCTCGGTATAGCTCGAGCAATCGCAGCCGCAGCCGTATTCGTTGAGAATGGAGATGAGCGCCGGGTTGGGGTTGGCCTTGACGGCAAAGTATTCCTTAAAGCCCGGGTTCCATGCAAAGGCGTCGCGCACTTCTTGCATGTTGCGGCGGATGCCCGCCTCGTCGTATAGATGAAACGGCGTGGGGAACTGCTCGACGATATGCTCGAGTGTCTCCTTGTCCACAAACGGCTGCTTGGCCGCATATGCCTCGTTGGGGGTCAATGCCATGTCCCGTAAACCTCGCTATCCAGACGGCGCCATCTGCGCATCGAATCCGCATAGCGTGGACCCAATGTCCGGATAGCGCTCCCGCATTGCTGCAGACAGTCCTGTGGGTGTTTCCCACAGGCCCACCAGGTTGTTCGTGCCCGAAAAACCCAGTTCGGCGGGTTTCGCCTCCCCACGGGGTCAAAGCCTGCCGGCTCGCCCGCGGCTCTTCGTGCCCGCGCCTCTATCAAGTGGTAAAGACCCTATCACGTTGCACTTTACCAAACAAGAGTATTCGTATATAACGTTTAAAAAATGCAGCAATATGCTGGAAACATGTGTGCCACAATCCTGTATCACAATAAGTTGCAACAGATGTGCCTCACGAAGGGATTCTCTATGACCGAGCTCCAAGAACTCCGTCGCTATCGCCGCGATCTCCATCGCATTCCGGAGCTCGATTTCGATCTTCCGCAGACTATCGCCTATATCGAGGGCGTGTTGGCGCCGCTCGCTTGCGAGGTGACCCATCCGTGTCCCAGCTGCGTCTGCGCTTTCTTCGACGCTGGCGTTGGTGCCGCGCGTGCCACGGCGATTCGCGCCGATATGGATGCGCTGCCCATCGCGGAGGCGACGGGAGCGGCCTTTGCCTCGATCCATCCCGGCAAGATGCACGCTTGCGGACATGATGGACACATGGCCATGGCACTTGCCGCCGCGACGTATGTCGACCGTACGATTCGCGAGCAGCCGGGCGCCATGAGGCGCAACGTTCTCTTTGTGTTCCAGCCGGCCGAGGAAACGACCGGTGGTGCCAAGACGGTATGCGAGAGCGGTGTGTTCGAGCGCTATGGGGCTGACCGCATTTTTGGCTTCCATGTGTGGCCCGATCTGCCTGCCGGCACGTTGGCGAGTTGTTCCGGTCCGCTGCTGGCGCGTTCGAGTGAGACACACATTCATATTCACGGGACGAGCATCCATATCGCTAAGACCTATGGCGTTCCGGTCGAGGAGTCGCACGATGCGGCGCTGGCTGCTGCCAAGTTCTTGGTTGCCGAGCGCGAACTGATGGACGAGCTGGGCACCGACGAGCCCTGTATCGGTAAGTTTGGTCTGCTGCAGGCCGGTACCGTCTGCAACGCGGTGGCGGGGGAGGCCCATGTTGCCGGCAGTCTGCGTGTGTTTACGGACGACATGTTCGACCGTGCGCGTGAGGGCGTGCGCCGCGTGCTTGATGAGGCATGCGCTGCAACGGGCTGCACGTACGATCTCGACTTTGCCGAGGGCTATCCGCCGGTCGACAACGACCCCGAGTTGTTCAGTCGCATTGCACCGGCTTTGCCCGAACTACAGCTCGTAGATGAGCCTTTGCTGATTGCCGAGGACTTCGCCTTCTATCAGCGCCATCTGCCGGGCGTGTTCTTCTTGCTGGGCACGGGCGTGCCGGAGGCGCAAGAAAACCCGATCGACGCAGACAGCTGCCCAGCTTATGCGACGAGCGCCCTTCACACTGATACCATGCTCTTTGACGAGGAAACCCTACTCAAGGGCCTCGATGTCTACAAACGATTGCTTGACTTGGAGTGACGATGGAACGACGTCGACAGTCTGCCGTGTATAGTCCGGGTGGGTGCGGGTGCGGCTTGCTGCTGCTCCCGGTTATTGCTGTGAGCATTGGCGTGATGTTTGCGCTTGCTGGACTGGCGGCAGCGGCACTTGTGCTGTTGATTGTGGCCATTGGCGTGACGATTTGGCTCTGCCGCAATCGCGAGCAACGCCGTGCCGACGGTAACACCAATGTCGGCTGGGTCGTCTTCCTGATTATTGCGTACCCGCTGAGCATCAGTTACTTGGCGTTCTTTATCCTGCTGCTCATCAGCACCTTTACTGGGGAATCCGTCACGGTGGGGTAGGCTTCGACAAGCTTCTTGAGGATGAAACGAAAAAGGGGTCGGATGGGCGTTTTGCCCATCCGACCCCTTTCGCACGGTAGTTAATTCGGTCTCCTACTTTGCTGCCTCGCGGCGAGCGACCTCGTCGATCAAGATGGCATTGCCGTGCTTGGCGGCGGCAATGCTCGCGGCCATAAACATGCCCATTGCCGTGATGTAGGCGAAGAGCATCGACGGCGCCACGTCCATAACGATGCCGGAGAGAATCGGTGTCGCCACCTGAGCCGCCATGCTCACGGTGTAGTAGTAACCGGAGTAGCGGCCCACGCTTTGGGAGCTGCAGCACTCCAGAATCATCGTGTACACGCACAGGTCCACGCCGCCCAGCGCAACGCCCATCAACAAAAAGACGCCGTACAGCACGGGCGAGAAACCGGGTGCCAGCCAAAGAAGCGCGGGGCATAAAACCATGATGACGGCGGTGCCCAGGGCGACCTTTTTACGGCCGATTTTGAGCGAAAGATTTGCCAAGGGTACGTAGCTTAGCAGCGCGCCTGCAATCGTCACGATATTGATGATGGCATAGGAACCGCCCTCCATGCCGTAGAACATATCGGCATAGCGGCTGATATTGGTGGTCATGGCGTTATAGCTCATGTAATAGAAAAACGTTGCGGCGAGCAGCATGATGATGGAGCGGCGTACGCCGGCGTCTGCAATGCGATTTTTACCGCCGGCCTCGGGGGAGTCATCTTTGTCAATCTGATCCTCGTCGATGCCCATGGACAGCGATTTCTCGCGCATCTTTTCGACGAGGGCGGGCTCACGGACAAAGACGCCGTAGACAACGGCCGACACGAGGATAAAGGCGGTCTGCAAGATAAAGAGCGGGAGATAATCGGGTTTGTCGGCCTTGGGAACCATGACCGAGATAGCGACGAGCATAAGGCCCGTTCCCGCATAGCCGACGATCTTTTCGATCGAGTCCGCCTTGGTTCGCAGTGGGCGAGGCGTAATATCGGCCACGATGGCAACCGTCATGGTGCGGTAGGCGCATATTGCCAAAAGCGTGAGGATAATCGCGCCAATGAGCAGAGGTAGGCTGCCCATGTTGTTGGCAATCGCGATGAGCGGGACGGAGAGCATTGCTACCGCGGAGCCGCCCAAGATAAAGGGCGTTCGGCGCCCGAGTTTGCTTGTGCAACGGTCCGAGAGGATGCCAAAGAGCGGAAGCAGGAACAGGCCAAAGACATTATCGATGGCCATGATCGCGCCGGTGAGCGAGTTGGATAGGCCAAAGGTCCCTGTGAGCATCTTGGGAACGATGCCGTCGTAGACCTGCCAAAAACTGATCATGCCCATAAAGGGTAGGGAGGCGAGGGCGACGGCCTTGGTGTCGAGCCGGGCCGCCCGCTTAAGATTTGGTTGGGTCATGCTGGTTCTCCTGGTCGGTAAAAACGGGGAGGGGCGCTATCGGCCCCCGTTCTACAGTTGTTCAAGGTTGGCAAGAAACGCCACATAGAATTCGATGCCGCGCTTGTAGACGTCGACGCCGATGCGTTCGTTGGCGGCATGGATGAGCTTGCGTGCCTCGCCCGAGTAGATAAAGCCGCAGAAGCGGTAGACGCGATCGCAGATCTCGTTGAACTCGCGCGAGTCGGTGCAGGAGTTCTGCACGTAGGGGGCAAAGCCGGCCTCGGGATAGACACCAGACACGCAGCGATGGATGTAGTTGAAGGCGGCATCGTTTTCGTAAGGCGAGATGGGCGCGGGCTCGGTGTAGGGAATCGCCTCGTTGATTTCGACGGTGACATGGTCGGGGCTTACGCCCGAGGCGCGGCACTGCTGAGCGGCGAGCCTGCGAGCGCGCTCAACGGCATCGGCGATGGTCTCGAACGGAGCGATGCGAACGTTGAAATTGGCGCGAGCGATCGGTGGCAGCACGTTATGCGCGTTGGAGCCTTCGAGCTGCGTGAGCGCATAGGTTGTGCGCAGCATGGCCGAGGTCTCGGGGCTGGCGGCCATAATCTTGGTAACCGCGGGGCGTGTGAGCCAGAGGTTGCCAAAGATTGCCTGAAACGTCGCGCTGCTGCGGGCACCCAGCTCGGTCAGTGTGGCCTCGACGGCGGGCGTGAGCTGCGGCTTGCCGGGGTTGGCCGAGATAGTCTCGCATACACGGCAGAGAAGACGGCAGGCATCGTTTGCCGCAGGCGTAGAGGCATGGCCGCCGTCGGCGCGCGCCGTGACGGCAAGGTCGACGTGGCCCTTCTCGGACACGCCTACCATGGCAACGGGTTCGGTGACGCCGAGCGGGGCGTCGGTTGCCACGGCGCCACCCTCATCGAGCACCATGTAGGGATGGATGTTATGCTCGCGAAGCCACTGCACTGCATGGGTTGCAGTAGGTGCGGCGATTTCCTCGCCATCGCTCGAGAAGAACCAGACATCGCGCGGGGGAACGAAGCCCTGGGCAATCAAATGCTCGGCGGCCTCGAAGAAAGCCGAGACGATGCACTTGGTGTCGAGTGATCCGCGGGCCCAGATCTCGCCGTCGAAGATCTCGGCTCCAAAGGGATCGTGCTTCCAGTCTTGGCCCTCGACGGGCACGACGTCCTGATGCGCCATCATGACGATGGGGTCCAAGGCGGAATCGGCGCCAGGCCAACGCAGGAGCATGCCAAAGTCGTCGACGCGTGTGAGCTCGGCGACTTTAAAGAAATGCGGATAAAGTCGCTGAAGCGTGGGAATCCACTGGCTGAAGGGCTCATCGTCGCGCTCGGCGATGTTCTCACGCGAAACGGTGGGGATGCGCAGCAATTCGCAAAAGCGCTCGACGGCTACCTCGTCTGCCTTGTAGGCGCCTGCATCAAGAGGCGCGCCCTGTGCGACCGATACCGATGCTCCCATGGTGGGACTCCTTTCGTGTTGTATATCGAATACGTCAAGATTATCGCCCGCACCGCGCGTGGGAAATGGCGAAACACGTTGTTCATCTGCGGGCGGCGGGTCGGATAGCCTTAGCCGACGATGACCGTGCCGTCTTCGGTCACGGTGATGGCGTCTCCCGTCGACACAGCATCGAGAAACTCATCGCCCAGGTTGTCAATGGTGGGCATGGGGGTGTCGGTCCATACACCCGAGAGGATCGCGCCAGCGGCGGCAAGGCTGTCAATGGGTTTGGAAAACAGCAGGCATGCGGGTTGGCGCCCCATTTTGGTGGCGCAGAAGAGCACCATGCCGCCTGTGGTGGAGCCGATAGTCTGCGGAAGACACAAGGCACATCCCGCCAAAGGTTTGCCGTACAAGTCGGGATTGTTTTGGTCGGAACACGTGGCCTTTTTGTCGCCAAACATCAGTGCCTTCTGAAACGATGCGAGCGTGTTGAGCCCTCCGTGAGAGACAAGTGCCTTGGCGTGGGCAGTTCCGGGGACAACGACGCGGCCGTGAAAGATTTTTTCCATGAGGAGTCGCCTTCCTATTTGATTGGTTTTCCGGTGGTGACGTAGGCGAGCACTTCGTCGTCGGTGTAGTAGCGCGATGCCGAGTACGTACGCAACTTGTTGGAGTTGGTGATGATGGGCATGCTGCCGCACAGCGGGTTGTTGGTGTACATAAGCGGGCAGATGCTCGAGACGACGGCACCGGTAGTCGAGAGGCGTCTGTATGCCGCAGTCTTGCGGAAGGCGTCTGCCACGGATGGGGCGGCGGTCAGTACGGTGGGTACTTGCACGCGGCACTTGCCGGAGGCGCTCAGCCCATCGCAGATGGCGTCTGCCCAATGGGCGAGTTGTGCAGACGAGAGGTGGGGGCAGCCGATGAAGGCAAGCTTGGGGCGTGCGCCCGGGTTCTTCCACATAACGGGGTAGCTCGAGCGGATGCGTTCCAGCTCGGCGTCGTCAATGCGATAGATTTGGGCGTCTAGTGCTATGAGGTGTTCGCCTTGTTCGACGGCCTCGGGCGTGATGCCGTCCACGTGGTAGAGCCCGACAGCGCCGTTCGATGCGCTGGCGGCGCCCATGTCCTTAAGGTAGTCCTGCGTGCCGGGTGTGAGTTCGCGGCCAAGCCAGCGGTCGAGGCCTTTAATGTAAGGGACGTCTTCCATCACCTTCATGCCAATGGCGCTGCCAAGCACTTGCGCTTCGGGCTTGCGCTTACAGTCGACTTCGATGATCCAGGTCGCCTTGCGGCCCTCATCGGTGAGCAGGCCGAATTCCGGGACAAAGCCGGCAATTGAGCCGAACATCTCGATGATGCCGGAGTTGCGATTGCAGCGAGCGCCCAGCACGGAGTTGGCAAAGACCACGGCGCTGCTTTCTGCCCAGCTTAGGATGTCGCCACGCCGAGGTCGATTGCCAACCTCGGGCTGGTAACAGGTGCAGGTGAAAGCATCGTTGTCCAATAGACCCATGCTGCGCAGCTGTGCCTCATAATCGTCTTGTTTGGAATACATAATCTTGAACAGCAGCTTTTGCAGCGGGTTGGCCGGGACGGCGGGGTCGAGGGGCCTCGGGTCGACCGAGAATGACTGACCGGACAGGGCGCCGTCTTTCAGCAGCTCATCCATAAGGTCATAGACTGGACCGAGCATGGAGAGGCCAAAACTTGTGACAAGATGACCGTTTGCGCCGGTCACGGGAACCATACGCTCGGCGCCAAAGCATTCGCCGTACATAACGAGGGTCTTGACCACTTTGGCCATGGCGGGGCCCTTGGCGCCGTCGAGCAGGGCTTGTTGTTGGGAGGTCAGGTTCATCTGTGAGCCCATCCTTTCGTGTTAGATATTGGTGCCGAGTCGGTATGCCGCACGGACCGCTTCGAGCACACGGCCGGGCGCAAACCCATCGCCGATGTTATGCAGCTCGTCAGCGGCGTGCGTCTGCTGCAGTTTGTAGAACAGCGCGTCGTCGGGGTGTCCGCCGCAGGCAATGATTACCAAGTCGCAGGTTAGCTCGAGTGACTTCCAGTCGTTGCCGATTTTGGGTGCAAGCGGGTTTTCGACGTTCTCGGGCAAGACCGGTGACCACGAGACGTAGGGGTCGGGAACGTTTTTGTGGCAGTTGCGACTCAAGTGGAGACGCGCACACCTCGATGGGGCTCCAGACTCGCGTTTGCCGCCGACTTCCGCGCGCTCGACGCGTGTCATATTGAGGAGCCGCACATTGCGTCCCCTGAGCGTATGGAGTAGGTGGCCGCGATTTGCCGTGCAGGCGCCCTGCATCATGTGAGGCAGCATTTCAATTACGCTGACCTGTGGTATGCCGTGTTCGACGGTGAGCCATTGGGCAACCTCGCAGCCCACGGCCCCTCCGCCAATGATGGTGACGGTTTTGGCGTTGCCAAGCAGCGCGGGTTGGCGCAGTAGCTGCGTTGCCAGCACGGCATGGCCCGATGCTGCAAGCTCCGTAAGACCGGGGATGGGCGGTATTGCATTGGAAGTGCCTGTCGCGCACACGATTGCGTCGAAGCCTGCTTTTGCAAGATCTTCGGCGCGTGCTGCCCGTCCAAGTTCGAGTGTCAGGTTCCCGTTGGGTTTTTCTGCCTGCTCGCGCACCTGTCGAACAAGATATGATCGGTAGTTATCGAGGTCGAACTTGATCCGGGCGGCGCTGGCGGAGAGGAGTTTTCCTCCAAGTTCATCTTCGGCATCGATGAGCTTTACGTCGTGGCCACGACGCGCGGCGATTAGCGCACAGACCATCCCAGCGGGTCCGGCTCCTATCACCGCTATGCGTTTGGGTTCTTTGGCGGGAGCGGGTGTCTGGGGCATGAGGTATTCAAAGCTGCAGCGTGGATTGACGGCACACTGCGGATGGCCCCCTTCGACAAACTCGTTGAGGCATCCTTCCTGGCATCCGATGCAGGGGCGAATATCTGCCACGCGACCGGCGTACGCCTTGTTGGGCCACTCGGGATCCGCAAGCAGCGGGCGTCCGAGCATGATCATATCGGCGTCGCCATTGCGAAGGGCGCGTTCGGCAATGTCGGGGTAGCCCAACTTACCCACCGCGACAACGGGTACGGGAAGGCCGGCATTGGAGCGGATATTGTCGGCGGCAAAGCGCTCTCGAACGGCGCGCGCCACGGGAACGAAGCAGCCTGCGGGCATGCTCGCAGGCGGGTGGGGCATCCACCAGTTGTCATAGCAACCAAGGTCGACGTCAAAGATGTCTACTCCCGCCGCCACGAGCTCTTCCATATAACCCAGGGTCTGTTCGACTGTACGGCCGCCGCGCATGCGTCCCAGATAGGTCGAATTCATGACCTGCTCGTCATAGGTTTCCTCGAGTGCAAGCGAAAGGTCGATGCGGTACATGATGGGGTAGTCGGGCCCAACGCGGCGACGGATTTCTTTGATCATATCGAGGCCAAACTGACGCCAATCGGCATAACGTCCGAGCTTGCGATGGTTAAAGGCGGGGTTTCCGAGCTGCTCGATAAGATAACCCTCGTGCCCGTGCAAATAGACGCCATCGATGCCCATGGCATGAGCATCGGCCGCCGCTTGGCCGATATTGTTTACGATACGGCGCAGCTTTTGGTCCGAGAGGCGCATGCATGGAATGGCGGGGATGTAGTAGTTAGGCAAGAAACTCGCCGAGACCGGAAACTTCTTTTGCGTGATGAGGCATTGCGGGTTGCCCACGCGGCCGAGTCCGGCCGTAAGCTGGACAAAAATGCGTGATCCGAAGGCATGGACACCTTGGGCAAGGTCGCGCCAGCCTGCCATAACGGTTCGGCTTCGATCGATGCGCGGGAAATAGGTGAGCTTGTCCAGCTCGGTGACCGTGGTATCGATGCCGTGGCTTACCGGTACGAGTCCTGTTGTGATGAGGCCGCAGCCGCCTTTGGCGCGGGCGAAAAAGTACTGCAGCATCATGTCACTGGGGCGGCCAGTTTCCTCGCACATGTCGATATTGCCCATCGGTGCCATGACAATGCGGTTTTTGACGGTGAGCTTGTTAATTTTGATGGGAGAGAAGAGCTTGTCAAAAGGATAGAGCTCTTGTGTCATGCGGGACGATCCGCAACCGGAATTTTTGGCGGGCCAGCTGTCGAATGAGTCGACGAGTTGCTGCACCAGTACGTCTTTTCCCAATGAGGTTCCTTTCAGATGTTGACAAGGTAACAAAGCAGTTTACGTCTAAATGTTTAATAGTCAACAACAATGGAGTGAGTTCGGTGAAGGAAAAAAGACTCAATGAGTGCCAGGTGGCAAGCTGTGCTGCGACATTAGCTCCCAGCTAATGAATTTGAGCTCGCTGCCTCCTACGATGTGCTGTGTGCCGGCACGGTAGCCGGATCGTAGGAAGGATGCATAATGGCAAAAGAGGGAAAGAAGCCGATCGGCAAGATCGTTTTGGGCGTCATCGTGGTGCTCGTTGTTGCCGGCGTCGTGGGTTCTATGGGCGGTAACTCGTCTGATTCGTCTACGGGTGATGCAGCAAAGCCTGCCGAACAGACCCAGCAAGTCGAGGAGAAAAAAGAGGCACAAGAACCCTATACGGTTTCGGATGAGGCCGGGGATACGTCTAATCAGTTCGCGTATAAGATCACTGGCACGTTGACCAATAATACGGATAAAGAGCAAAGCTACATTCAGATTGAGTATGTTCTGTATGACGCAGACGGCAATCAGGTGGGAACGGCTCTTGCGAACACCAACCATCTCAAAGCGGGCGGCACCTGGAAGTTCGAAGCGATGAGCACGGTATCTCCCGACCAGGTTGCCAGCTGGGAACGTTCTGACGTGAGCGGTTTTTAACTAGAATTAAAAACATGGTTACTATGCGAGCTGGGGGGTGAGGCCATATGCCTGATAAGAAGCTAACCGAAGAGTTGCTCAACGAGCTGCTCGATGCTCCGAGTATCGAGGGCTATATCAAAGAGCACGACTTTACCGCCCCGTCGCTTTCGGAGTATCTGAAACAGCTTTTGGAAGAAAAGGGACTGGAGCGCTCGCGCGTGGTGCGTATGGCCGACCTCAACGAGACGTTTGGCTATCAGATCTTTACCGGTGCGCGGCATCCGAGCCGCAATAAGGTGCTGCAGATTGCCTTTGCCATGGCGCTGACGCTCAAGGAGACCAACCGCGCCTTGTCGGCGGCGGGCGCCAATGTCCTCAACTGCAAGGACCGCCGTGACGCCATCATCATTTTCTGTATCGATCGTGGCTGCAGCCTGCAAAAGGTGAACGAGGAGCTGTATCGCTTTGGTGAGGAGACGGTGAGCTAACGGTTGGCTGCCGGCGGAAGCGCCGTTCACGATATTTAGAACGTGCAGGGCACGGGCGTCATGGGGCGTCCGCGCCCTGCGTTATTATGGACGCTATGGATACTCAGAGCCCAACATATTCCGATGATGAGCTGACCGCTGCGCTCGCCGGACACCTGGCGTCACTTGAGCGTGATGACAGCTATCGCGTAGACCGTGTGCTCAAGCACTCCGACGTCGAGACGACCGAGCTCGTGTACTTTGAGGGCTCCGGCGGAGGATCTCTTGGCCCCTTTGTTCGCAAGCGCATCGACGCGTCGGCCCAGATTGGCGGGGCGTATGAACGCCTGTTTGCGGCCCAGCATGCTGGGCGACGTTACGAGCACTTGCCTCGGATTGTCGATTGCCGCCGCGTGGGCGACGAGCTTTGCGTGGTCATGGAATACATCGAAGGCGAAACGCTCGGGGCCCTGGTGGGGCGTTTGGGTGCGACGCCCGATTATGCCTGTGAGCTGTTTGGCGCCCTTTGTGATGCAGTTGCGGAGCTCCATGCCGGCTTTGCGTCGGCGGGGGAGATGGCTGCGCCGGTGATCCATCGCGACCTAAAGCCCTCGAATATCATCGTATCGGGCGCAAACTATACGCCCGATACAGGCATGACATTTTCATCGCTGGTGATTATCGACTTGGGAATCGCTCGCGTGTGGCGCGAGGGAGCCGATGCCGATACCGTTAAGTTTGGCACGCGTCCCTATGCGCCGCCCGAGCAGTATGGTTTTGGCCAGACGAGCGTGCGCAGCGATGTCTATGCGCTCGGTGCCCTGCTGTTCTTTTGTCTGACGGGGGCCGACCCCAAGCCGGGTCGGAACATGCGCGAGCAATGCGAGGCATATGATATCCCCGCCTCGCTTGCCGATGTTATTTGCATGGCGATGGCGCTCGATCCGGACAAGCGCTTTGCAAGCGCGAAGGCGCTAGGGCACGCTGCGCGTGCATCCTATGCGTTGTCCGCACCGACGCCGTCGTCCGCGCCGAATGCTGCTTCCTTCCAAGAGCCTCCGGAGCGGCGAGCCGTGTGCCCTGCGCCCGTGCTCCCCACGGATCAGTCTCAGGGCGGATTGCCGTTGGTGCCTGAGCGCCCGAATTTACTCTCCCGCATTCCCGACACCGTTGGGCGCATTTGGAACGCATTCGTCTATCTTTCGCTACTTGTTTTCTTTGCCGGAAGCCATTTTGCCGTTTTTCATCCTACGGGCGCCAACCAAAACTACCCGATGTGGTTTCTCGCGATTGAGTATTTTATCTTCGTCGACGGTCTCGTAGTGCTCATCCATTTTGTGATGCTCGACAAACGCCGCCTTCGCCGGCGGTTTGAGCTACTCGATAGATACCGCGGTAAAAAGCTTGCAAAGCTCTGGCTCAAGGCTATGGGTGTGCTCTTGTTGGTAATGATTATCATTGTTGCCATTGCAAACGCGACTGGCGTCGTCGATACCTCCGTCGCGTAAAAGAAAAAGGGCCCCAATTGGGGCCCTTTGACGTTGATCTTAGATGCGGTTCATCTGGGTTGCAACCTTGTTGTACCAGTCCTGCCACGTGGGCGGGCAGTACTTTTTGGCGGCTGCCGGGGTAAGCGTGGAGCCATAGTTGGCGCCCAGGTAGGCAACGTGGGCAGAGACGCCCTCGCTCCAGCTACTAAAGCTCCGCCAGCCGCCGCCGCGGGCGCTCCAGCCCCAGGCGTTATAGGAGCCGGCACAATAGAGGCCCTTGCTGCTCTCGATGCAGGCGATGGCGGGAGACCAGCGAGGGTCAACACCGGTGTTCCAGGCTGCCACGGCAAAGTTGTAACCCTGGCCTGCCATGGGGGAGCCGGCGAGGTAGTTGTCGATGCGACTCGTCCACTCGTTGATAAACGAGTCGTAATCGGAGTTGCCGGTATTGGAGTTGTTCACCGTGGTGTCGATAGTGGTGTTGGCGTTATTGGCCTGGCTGTTGGAGTTGTTGCCGCTCACGCCCTCGCCCGAGAGCTTCTCGGCGGCAGCGGCCTTGTCGGCCTCGAGCTTGGCCAGCTCTGCGGCATTCTCCTGCTCGGCCTTTGCCTGGGCTACGCTGCGAAGCTGCTGGGCCTGTGCCAGTGCGTCCTCGGCGGTTTTCTGCTCGGTCTCGAGTTGGGACTTCGCCTGCTCGAGCTCGGTCTTGTTCTGCTCGAGCTCGGTCTGCATCTTGTTGAGCTCTTCGATCTCGTCGACGCTCGAGCTCGTGATCTGGTTGGTGTACTTGCAGGTGGTGATGAACTCGCCCAGGCTCTGCGCGTTGACCAGGAAGCTCACGATGGGGTTGGTGCCCTTCTGGTACTTATACAGATCGCGCATGGCGGAGCTCGCCTTGGCCTGTTGATCGGGAAGTTCGGCTTCGATCTTCTCGATGCTTGCCTCGTTAGTGTCGATTTGCTTCTGCAGATCCTCGAGCTTGGTGCGGGCTTCGTTGTAGGCACTCGTGGCGGTTTCGATTTTCTGCTGGGCAGCGGAAAGCTGATCCTGCGTTGCCTGCGAGGCGGCATAGGCTGCGACGGGGGAGAGCATCGGCGCGGCCGTCAGTGTAACGGCAAGCGCGGCGCTCGTGATGATACGAGCCGGCTTCGACGCGATGAGCGCTGCGGTGCGATGGTTCGAATGCTGCATCCAGTCCCTCTGCAATCAATCGTAGGTTATAGTTCGAAAGGTATTCTACTACTGCTTTCGACTTCAACTTGAACCTTAAAGGTTCTAAAGGGTCAAGTTGAACTTGAGGTTTTGGCCTTGACCTGCAGTTATAGTGAATTGTTAAGAAACCATAGAGTTCAACTTTAACGTTACGGAACCCTGCGGGCTCGATCATAAGCGCCTGCTTGCCATAGATATGGTGGAACTTTGGGAAGCGACGGTTTGGCACGCTAGAATAAACCAGTTGCATAAAGACCGCCCATCGTACGGGCAGTTGATGATAGGAAGTTTCCATGGCATTGCAGTTTACAGAGCGCGAGTTTATACCCGTGCTGCTCGGCGGCGATATCAACGCCTATTCGGTGGCGCGCGCCTTCTACGAGGAGTATCAGGTCAAGAGCCTGGTCTTTGGCAAGTATCAGACGGGTCCTGCATACCGCAGCCAGATTATCGACTATACGCCCAATGTGGATATCGACACTATGCCGGTCATGATCGAGACCGTCAACGGCATTGCACAGGCCAATCCCGATAGGAAGATTATCCTCATGGGCTGCGGCGATAACTACGTCGCGCTTGCCGCACAGGCTCAGGATGCCGGCCAGCTTGCCTCCAACGTCATCGCGCCCTATGCGCCCTACAGCATGCTCGAGCAGTGCCAGAAGAAGGAGATCTTCTACGAGCTGTGCGAGAAGCACGGTGTGCCCTATCCGCACACGTTTACCTTTACCATGGCGATGCTCAACGCCCAGGGCGAGGCTTCCGCCGAGGTGCTCGACCAGATCGACTTTCCCTTCCCGATGATTCTGAAGCCCTCTGACGGCATCATGTGGTGGGAGCACGAGTTCGAGGGCCAGAAGAAGGCCTACGAGATTGCCGATCGCGCCGAGCTGGAGCAGGTCATTCGCGATGTGTACGCCAGTGGCTACACCGATGACCTCATCTTGCAGGACCGCGTGCCCGGCAACGACGAGTACATGCGCGTGCTTACCAGTTATTCCGACCGCAACGGCAAGGTTCGCATGATGTGCCTGGGTCACGTGCTGCTCGAGGAGCATCAGCCCCATGGTGTCGGCAACCACGCCTGCATCATCACCGAGCCCAACGACGAGCTCATGGGTGGCGTGCGCAAGCTGCTTGAGGACCTTAAGTTCACGGGCTTCTCCAACTTCGACGTCAAGTACGACCAACGCGATGGTTCGTTTAAGTTCTTCGACTTCAACACGCGTCAGGGCCGCAGTAACTACTACGTCACCA
Source organism: uncultured Collinsella sp. (assembly GCA_902464645.1). Classification (GTDB taxonomy): domain Bacteria; phylum Actinomycetota; class Coriobacteriia; order Coriobacteriales; family Coriobacteriaceae; genus Collinsella. The sequence goes on along the minus strand of CABQKL010000016.1, from coordinate 10,508 downwards.
ACAGCGGCTTTAACGTCGCCAAGTACGTGGTGGATGAGTACGTCTATAACCGTCCGTTTGAGCCGGAATTTGTGACGGCGCAGGACGAGGCTCTGTGGATGGTCGTCCCCATGGGTGTCGTTGACAAGTATGTCAAGGACCCCGAGCTGCGTGCGAAGGCGCATCGTCTGGCCAAGGAGGGCAAGGCCGCCGATCCTTCGTTTATGAAGGGCGATTTTGTCTTTAACCGCTGGTTGCGCATGTGGCACACCAAGCTGCGTCACTTTAAGCTGTTCAAGACGTATTACAAGTAGATGAGCGCGGCGCCCGCCCGGTTTGCAACGGACGGGCGCGGGCATGATACGAGCAATTGCATGGGCGTCACCAAGGAGGCGGCGATGGAAAAGCTGGGAGTTATCGGCGGCATGGGCGCTGAGGCCACGTCGTATTACTACGACCAGGTCGTGCGTCATACGGCTGCTGCCTGTGATCAGGAGCATATCGACATGGTGGTGCTTTCCAAGTCGACCATGCCCGACCGTACGCTGGCCATCAAGACCGGCGAGCATGCCGAGCTGCTGGCGACCATGAAGGAATGTGCACGGGCACTCGAGGGGCTGGGCTGTGCCCATATCGCCATTCCCTGCAACACATCGCACTACTTCTACGACCAGATTCAGTCGTTTACCAAGGTGCCGATTATCCACATGCCGCGTGAGTCGGTGCGCTATGCCCTTGCGGGTGCGGTGATGGGGGAGTGCGAGTTCGATCCCAACCTGAGCATGCCGTCCGAGCCGGTGCGCAAGATCGGCATCATGGGCACTGACGGCACCGTGGGTGCAGGCGTCTATGGGCGCGAGTGCGAGGCCGCGGGCGTCGAGGTCGTCTATCCCAGCGAGAAGCGCCAGGCCGACGTGATGTCGCTGATTTATGATGACGTGAAGGCCGGACGCGAGCCCGATATGGACAAGTTTGACCGCGTGATGTGGGAGTTCGCCCGCAGCGGCTGCGACCGCGTCATTCTGGCCTGCACCGAGCTCTCGGTGCTGCAAAAGTACCGGGAGATGCCCGAGATTACCCTTGACGCCATGGACGTCCTGGTGCGCGAATCCATCATCCGCAGCGGCGCCCCCTACCGCCTGTAGCCCTCGACCTGCCAAAAAAGGGACAGGTTTATTTTGGTAGGTTTTATCTGGGTAAACAGTAAGGCCTCGGCTCGTTTGATGCGAGCCGGGGCCTTTTGCATTTGTCGGTTGCCGGGGGCGATGGGTTAAAACAGGAAGCCGAGGACGATGAGGGCAATGCTGACAATAAGTATGGCAATGTCCAGGCTCTTGATGGGGTAGCGCTTGTACGAGCTCGCGCGCGTGCGCAGGTAGAAGCCGCGCTGCTCGGCTGCCAGGGCCGTGGCATCGGTTTTACCCACGCTCGAGATCAGTAGCGGCACGCACAGCGGCAGCATGAGCTTGAGCTTCTTGATGGGGTTCTTGGTGTCATACTCGATGCCGCGTGCGGTCTGCGCCTCCATGATGGCGTTCATCTCCTGGCCAAACACCGGCACAAAGCGCAGCGCCGTGGTAAAGGTGAAGGCGTAACGATACGGAACGTGCAGCACCTCGACGCAGGCGTTGGCAAGGTCGTTGAGCTTGGTCACCATGAGCATCAGGATGAGCGGTAGCGCCACGCCCAGCAGACGCAGGCAGGCCTTTGTTCCGGTGATGAGGCCTTCATCGGTGACAAAGCTCCACACCACGTTGCCATCGCGCATAAAAGCCAGCTGCAGCACCAGCATGATGAGCGCGAGCGGAATCAGTAGCTTGAGCAGCGCGAGCAGGCGGTCGACGACGCCGGCGTAGGCTCCCAGCGCGAGCGTGAGTGCCAGAAAGCCCAGCAGTGCCACATAGGTGTCGGACAAGAAAATGCCGATGATGATGGCGGCGGCGAGGCCCAGTTTGATGACGGGGTTCAGGCGGTGTAGCAGCGTGTCGCCCGGCATGTAGTCGATGACGTTAACCACGGCGGACCATCTCCTCGGTAATGCGAACGATATCAGTGACCTCACTCACCTGCGTAAAGGAGGGCGAGACGGTGGATGCCAGACGGCGCGAGAGTTCGATGACCTGGGGCGGCTCAACGTAGGCACGCTGCATGAGTTCGATGTTCGAGAATAGCTCGTGCGTGCGGCCGCGGTCGAGGATGCGACCGTTGGCCATCACCACGATGCGCTCGGCAAAGTCGGAAACGACTTCCATGTCGTGACAGACCATGATGACGGCGCAACCGCGCTCTGCCATGGTGCGCACCGTTTCCATGACGGTCATGCACTCGCGGTAGTCCAGGCCGCTCGTGGGTTCGTCGAGCACCACGATCTTGGGCTCGATCACTACAACGGATGCCAGCGCCACCATCTGGCGCTGGCCGCGTGACAGCGAGAACGGTGCCTCGTCGGCGGGCAGGCCAAAGCGGTCGATGACCAGCTGGGCGCGACGCAGGGCTTCGGCGCGGTCGATGCCGGCAAGCTCTAGACCAAAGGCGACCTCGTCGAGCACGGTGTCTTTGCAGATTTGGCGGTCGGGGTTCTGGAAAAGCGTTGCCACTTCGCGTGCGATGCGGCTCGTGGGAACCGATGCCGTGTCCAAGCCCGTAACGCGTACGCTGCCCGATGCGGGCTTGAGCAAACCCGTGAGCAGTTTGGTGAGCGTGGTTTTGCCGGCTCCGTTTTGGCCGACAATGCCCACGAGCTCGCCGGGGTAGAGCGTCAAGTTGAGGTCGTGGACGGCGGCGCCTCCATGGGGGTAGGAAAACTCGACATGGTCAAAGGTGAGCACCGGCTCGGCGTCTTTCGCATGCGGGCGCAGCGACGGCGCGTGCGGGGAGCCTGCGGGCGCCTGGGTATCGCTTGTCGCACGGTCGGGGTCGACGATTTCCGTTATCAGGCGTTCTGCCTCGTCGACATCCAGACAGGGCGTGCCGCTTACCAAGCCATCGGCCTCGAGACTGTTGAAGATGCGCGTGACGCGCGGACAATCGACGCCGATGGTGCGAAGCTCGTCGGTGCGTGCGAAGACCTCGTGCGGCTCACCTTGCAGCGCGATCTGGCCGTGATCGAGCACCAACACACGGTTGCAGTACTCCGAAAGCAGAGCGACCTTTTGCTCAACGACGACGATGGTGATGCCGAGCGCGCGGTTTGCCTCGCGCAGCGTCTCGAAGACCAAGGTGGAACTGGCGGGGTCGAGTGCTGCGGTTGGCTCATCGAGCACTAAGACGCGCGGACGCATGGCGAGGATGGCGGCGATAGCTACCTTTTGCTTTTGGCCACCCGAGAGGGTGGCGATCTCGCGGTCGCGCAGGTCGCTAATGCCGACGGTCTTAAGCGTCTCGCACAAGCGCTGCTCGATCTGGTCATGCGGAACGCCAAAGTTCTCGAGACCAAAGAGCATCTCATCCTCAACGACCGAAGCGACCATCTGCGTGTCAATGTCTTGCAACACGCTACCGACGATTTGCGATATGTCGGTGAGCGAGACCTCGCAGGTGTCGTGGCCGTCAACTAACACGGAGCCATAAAAGGCGCCGGTGTAGTGGTGAGGCACGGCGCCCGACAGGCAGGCGGCAAGTGTGGACTTACCGGCACCCGAGGGCCCGATGATGCCGATGAAATCTCCCTTGTTCACGCTAAGCGAAACGTGGCTGAGCGCCTGCTCGGTTTGCGTGCCATAGGAGAACGAGACATCGTCGACGTTGATGATCGTTTCCATGGATACCTTTCATAATCATTGGGGACGTTCTTACATGACTAGTCGTTTAAGAACGTCCCCAAAAGCTCGTTGTTTGGGACAGTCTTTGGTGGTGAAGCACGGATACGGCTTTACGAGGTGCCCCAGGTTGGCGCGAAAGAGGAGCGAAGCGTTCTTGGGTATGCGAGCGACGAATGAACGCCAAGATGGGGTGGCTCGTAAAGCCGAGCGGGTTAGTTGAGCTTCAGGGCCTTCTGGATGGGCAGGTAGAGGGCGCCGACCAGAATGGCGTTAAATACGGCGGTCATGGCGACGACGGGCAGCATGGCTGCGGCGAGCTCGCCCACCACGCCGAGCATGGCCATCTTGATGACCATGAAGATGACGCCCGAGACAAAGGTGGTCACGAATGTTGCGACGATGGCGACGACGGGCTTAACCTGGCCGTCCTTGGCGGCGGCGTTGACAATGACGGCCATGAGCATGGCGGCGATACCCTCGGCGGCAAAATCGACAAACGGCGAGGTGGTAGTGATCTGGATTACGGCCGCCGAGATGAGACCAATGACGAGCGCCTGGCCAATGTTGGGACGAATGACCAGGATGGTGAGGCAGAAGGCCGAGATAATGAACTCGGGGCTGATCATACCGCCCGAGATGCCCGAGATTGCCTTGCCGACGGTGAAGTTGAGGATGAAGCCGGTGGCAAGCAGAATGGCGAGCAGGACAAGGGCGCGAATATCGAGTTTACCGCGGTCGGCGGTCTGGACGGTGCGGGGCTGGGCGGTGGCGGTGGTGTTCTGAGACATGGTGAAAGTCCTTTCAAAAAGGGGAGTGTAAGAGAAAAACGGAGGCGCGTGATGCGAATGCGATCGGGCTCGAGATAGAAAAAGGCCCCCGGTCGAAACCGGAGGCCTTCCAATCACCTAGAGCGCAAAAACAGGCGTGAGGGACTCACTGTCGACCGATCGTATTCGCATCACGCCACCACCAGTTGTTGAGAGACGTCATCGTGTTCTTCATGTTGGTGGCTCCTTTCGTGATACCGTGGCGTGGTCGCACCTAGTTGCTGTTGCGCTGCACTATAGCACAGCGAAGTGTGTGCAGGGAATCTTTTTTGAAAAGATTTCGGCGACGTTTCCCGCCGGTCGAATGGGCGGCTGGGCGGGCGGGCGACCTTGGCCATCCCGCCCGTCTCTTGGAACGCAAGGGTCTTAGGCCTTCTTGCGACGATAGAGCACGAAGCCGCAGACACCGATGATGACGACGGCGCCAACGGCCATGGCGGCCATGTTGTTGCCCTCGGACTTCTCCTCGGTCGCCTCTTCCTCAGCCTCGGGCTCGGCAACGTCCTTATCGGAGAGAGCCTCGTCGGCGTAGGTGATGGACTCGACCAGGCAGTCGTTGTCGGCATCGTAGTCACTCGGGACGAACTCCTCGGAGAAGTCGCCCTCCTTGAGGTAGTCGCGCATCTCCTCGAGCATGGCCTTGCACTTGACGTAGGTGTTCTTGGTCGCTGCCTTGCCGGCCTTGTTGGTCAGGGCGGTGCGGGCCTCGGTGCCCTCGGCGGCCTGCATGGCCTCGTCGACGGTCAGGTTCTGCTCGATGAGCTCCTTCTGCAGGGCGTCGAGATAGGCGCGGACGCCGGTAGCGCAGTTGTCGCGGTTCTCATAGGCGAGCGTGTTGATGTCCATGAGGACGTAGTTGATGGAGTTCTTGGGCTCCTCGTTGTTCACGACGTCTTCCTCTTCACAGTGATCGAAGGAGACGTCCTGATCGCTGAAGTAGGGGCTGACCTCGGTGAGCAGTGCGGAATAGAGGGGAATAGCGACGGAGAACTCGGCGTTGGAGAGCATCTCCCACTGGATGGTCGCGATTTCGGGGTCCATGCCGTGACGGATCTGGAAGGTGTGGATCTCGGTGTTGCGGTTGGAGCCGATGGCATAGGCGCCGTCGGTGTTGGCGTTGAGGCCGGCGACATTCTCGCCGCGAGCGGCGAAGGAACGAATCATCTCAAAGGTGTTCCAGTCGGACTTGCCGGGCTGGAAGAACAGCGGCTGCATCTCGTGGACCAGAGCGCCGGTCGTGGCGCGAGCGTCTTCACGCTCGTCTTTCACGATCTCGTAGTCAGTGCCTTCAGCCAGCGGGGCCATGAAGTAATCGCGACCCTGGATATAGCGCGACCACTGGTGCATACCGGCCTCGCTAATCTCCTCGCCGTAGGTCTTGGCGACGTCGAACTTGCCGTCGGTGTACTCGGCAAAGCCCTTCTCCTTAGGCATGGACTCGATGCCCTCGGAGTGGAGGCAGTTCTCGGTGTCGTCGAGGTCGACGTCATAGGCGAGGTTGCCGATGTTGGGATTGAGCGAGGCGATATCGTCGGTGAGCCTCATGGCGATCCACTGATGGCCGGAAAGCGCTGCAAACAGCCAGGTCTCGTTGTTGTCGGCAATGATGATCTGGTCGTTGGAGCAGACGCCCTGCTCGTCAATCAAGCTGCCGAGGAGCTCGACACCCTCGCGGGCCGTGGCACTCTCGCCCAGAATGACGCTGGCGTAGTTGTACTCGCCGATGCCGGTCTCCTCGGTGACGGGGTCGGCTTCCTCTGCCTTCTCGTTATAGGAGGTGCTCAGCGTGGCAGAGCAGGAAACGCCCTTCTCGTTGATGCCAGCCTCGGAATATGCGTCGTAACGATCTTCCCACTGAGAGGGGTTGTCGCGAACGAAGGTGTAGCGGTAGGTTGCGCCCTTGGACTTGTATTCAAAGCCGGACTCGACCGAGGTGTACTTGCTGCCGTCCTTGTGTGCGGGCTCGATGCCAAAGTGCTTGACGTAACGCGGGCCGAAGTCCTCGGAGCGGCCGTAGTACGTGTTGCCGTCTGCCGTGAGCTGGCTGCCCATGTAGATCTGGGTGCAAGCGAGCGCCGAAGTCGGCATAGCCATAATGGCCGCTGCTCCAAATGCAAGGCCGCAGCCAAGCTTCTTGAGCGTGTTGACAGGATGAGTAAACCTCATGATCCCTCCCAACTGTTGAAACCCCGCGAAATCGTACGGAGCTTCAGCTAATAAATACATCTACTAGCCTAAAGGAAGTTTAAAGAGTATTCATTCGACAATAGCTTTTACTCGATGAGCGTGAAGAAATATACGATGAGCGAATAATAATACTCATTATATGGCTTTAGTTAAATAAAGGCACCCTGCATTTACTATAGCTGAATAAAGCGCCAGACAGTGCTCAAAAAGGAAACTCTCCCGCTGTTTAGGATTTGCATAAACAACGGGAGAGTCGATAACTGGATGAATATCATACCAATGTGGATTTACTTCTTTCGGCGGTGAATCACATTGATGGCGTAACCGACGAGCATGGCCAAGACGATGACGATAAAGCCAATCAGGGGATTGTCGTTCATGGGGTCCTCCTATTTTCCGAGCGGTGAAAATTCGTCGACGATAAGATCGAGGCATTGCGGCAGTGCGCGGGCGCCAAAGACGCCGGAGTTGCTGGAGATGATCTCGCCATCGAACTGCATGCCCAACGATGGCGTGCAGGTGATCTTGGCTTCCTTGGTCTGGATGATCTTAAACTGCGGACGGCCGAGCAATTTGCCAGCGGGGTCGAGCGCGGCGGTAATTACCGTGGGGAGCAGCTGCACCGTGCGTACGGGCTCAATAACGACGATGTCGACCATGCCGTCGTCCATGCGGCAGTTAGGGAATAGGTTGATGTCGTTTTGGATGACCGAGGTATTGCCTGCCATGCAGCAGATGCCGTCGAGCTCCTCGACAATGCCGTCGTGCTCAATGGTGAAGTGTGCCACCGCGGGGTTGGGCGTAGCGAGCGCGGAGAGGAAGTAGGCGATCTCGCCAATGTCGTTTTTGGTGGGAGCGGCCTTCATCATGATCTCGGCGTCGAAGCCCGAGCCGGCGATGATGATAAAGCCGTGGCGCTTCTCGTTGCCGTTCTCGTCGAGCCAAAAGAGCTCACCCATGTCCACCTTGACCGTGCGGCCGGCGCGGCAAGCCTTGGCGAGTGCCGCCGCCTCGGGGGCATTGCCGATGTTGTTAAAGAACAGGCAAGCCGTGCCGGAGGGGAAGACGAGCGTAGGGACACCGCACCCGCGCATCTGGTCGAGCACGTTGGAGACGGTGCCGTCGCCACCCGAAACGACCACGCGATCGAACTCACGAACGTCCTCTACCGCGTCCTCGGGCTCCATGCCATCGCCGATAAAACGCATCACGACCTCGTCGCCGCCCTGTGCAAGGGCGTGCGTGAATGCGAAGATTTCATCGGAGCTGGGACCCGATGCCGGGTTGTGGATGATAAGGCAGCGCATACTTACGTTCCCGTTCTGTGACTAACCGAGTATAGTTGTAGAGCAATGCCGATATCCTACCCGTGTTTTTCGGGCCTAACCTTATTCGATGGGTTGATATGTACATTTCCACACATCAGGCTCTGGTCGACTTTTGCCAGCGCGCCCGCGAGTTCGACGCGATCGCCGTCGACACCGAGTTTTTGCGCGAGCGCACGTTTCATCCGCGCCTGTGCCTGGTCCAGATTGCCACCCCCGCCGAGAGTGTCGCGGTCGATCCTCTGGTGATCGACGACCTGTCGCCGCTTGCCGAGCTTATGGCTGACGAGGGCGTGGTCAAGGTATTCCATGCTTGCTCTCAAGACATGGAGGTTATGCTCCATACCGTGGGCGCACTGCCGCGACCGATTTTTGACACGCAGGTTGCCGCCGCCTTTTTGGGCGAGCGCCAGCAGATCTCGTATGGTGCGCTCGTTCAGACGTTCTGCGGCGTATCACTTCCCAAGACCGAGTCGCTGACCGATTGGTCGCGCCGCCCGCTGAGCGATAAGCAGATCGAGTACGCGATCGATGACGTCAAGTACTTGATCGTCGCCTATACCGAGATGATGAGCCGTCTGCGCGAGCTGGGCCGCGTGGACTGGGTGCTCGATGAGTTGCGCCCTCTGGCCGACGAGTCGCACTACCGTGCCGATCGCCACGAGGCATTCCGCAAGGTCAAGCGCATCAACTCGTGTAGCCGCCATCAGCTGGGCATTGCGCGTGAGCTTGCCGCCTGGCGTGAAGACCGCGCTGAGCGCCGCAATATCCCGCGCAAGTGGGTTATGTCTGATGATACGCTGCTAGCCCTGGTTAAGCGCAATCCCGTGCGTGTTGAGGAGTTCCGCAGCATTCGCGGCACCGACCAGCTGGGGGAGCGCGACGTGGATGGCGCGTTGATGGCCATCAAGCGCGGCGCGAGTTGCCCGCACGACCGCCTGCCGCTTATGGTGCGCGGGCATCGCCAAATCTCTCCGGAGCTGGAGAGCGTGACGGATCTCATGTACGCGCTCATTCGCCTGGTTGCCGAGCGCTCGGGCGTGGCGACCTCGGTCATTGCCTCGCGCGATGACCTGGCCGACTACATTGAGCATCCTGAGCAAAGTCCCCTGCGCGAAGGCTGGCGTTTTGAGCTTGTGGGTTCGCGTCTGGACGATCTGCTCTCGGGCAACATGGGACTCACCGTGAAGGACGGCAAAATCGAGCTCCTGTAGGTATATAGTTACGCGGTTTTACCAAACCGCCTAACAGCTCGACGCTGCAAACGGCCGAGAGCGGCAATCTGACGTTCAATCGTCGCTCGCGTACCAAAGTACGCGTCGCTTCTCTTTCACGTCACCTTGCTCGCTTTCGACCGTTTTCGCTGACGGTGCCAAAACATCGATGCTGATTTGCTTGCCAGCTGAGTGGGTAGAATGCCTCCAACGTGTAATTCGATTCGGAGGAATTCGCATGCCCTATTACTATGGTTACGGCTTTGGCATCGACCCGCTGTACCTGCTGGTTGTCCTTGTTTGTACGGTGCTTGGTCTTACGGCGCAGAGCTATATCAACTCGACGTACAAGACCTGGTCCAAGGTTCGCTCGGACGGCGACACGGGTGCCACGGTCGCTCGCCGCATGCTCGACGCCAACGGTTGCAACGCCGTGGGTATCAAGGGCGTTGCCGGTGAGCTCACCGACCACTACAACCCGCAGGATAACAACCTGTATCTCTCGGACGCTAACCGTTCGGGCGGATCGGTCGCAAGCGTTGCCGTGGCCTGCCACGAGGCGGGTCATGCCGCCCAGCGTCAGAGCGGTTACGCCATGATGAAGGTTCGCACCGCCCTGGTCCCGGTCGTCAACTTTACCCAGAACACCTGGACCATCGTGTTGCTCTTGGGCCTGTTTATGAACATCGCCGGGCTCACGACCCTCGCATTGATCTTCTTCTCGTTTAGTGTGCTGTTCCAGTTGGTTACGTTGCCGGTCGAGATCGATGCCAGTCGCCGCGCCGTGGCGTATATCGAGCAGTCGGGCATGAGTTCCAAGCAGGTCAACGGTGCCAAGAAGGTGCTGACGGCAGCCGCGCTCACCTACGTGGCGGCGGCGCTCACCTCGATTATTCAGCTGCTCTACCTTATGGCTCGCTACAACAGAAACTCCAACCGATAACAAATTGGCTTGGCAGGCGCCGCGGAGATTTGTGTCCCCGCGGCGCTGTACTATGTGTTGGACTTGAATTTGCGCAGGGCCGGAGCCCTTGTGCACGATGACGAAAGGAGGCTGCGTGGCAGGCTGGAATCTAACCGGCAATGCCGTTTCCGCCGAGTTCGACGGCTCGGACGATCAGGAGCGCAAGGAGCTCAGCGTGAGCCAGGCGGTGGAGATCGCCGCCGGTGCGCTCGATGCCATTCCGCAGCTGAGCGTCTTGGGCGAGGTCACGG
>CABQKL010000015.1 GCA_902464645.1 uncultured Collinsella sp. | reverse complement strand
GCATGTACGCCCGCTCCCTACTGCCGGCGATGCGACAGCCAAAGCTCAACTGGGCTAGAGCCCTATCGAGCGCGGCGGCATCGTGCGTGGCGACGAAGAAGTATTCCTTGTACATAGGTTTGGTTTGGAGAGACCAGGCGCCGTCCCGCTTAAACCAGAACTCCTTTTGCATCACAAAAGCGTCCTGCATCAGGTTGTGCGGGATAATGCAGCGAACCTTTTCGCAGGTCTCGCGCTCTTTTCCATTGGGGGTGTGAACCAGATACCAGCGGACGCGGCCGCGTTGGCTGTTGGTGGTGGCGCCGTTAAATGCGCCCGGCAGCCGCTCTTGGCGCCGTGCTGTCTGTTCCATGTTCTCGCCCCCCTCTTTTGGCTTTGCGACGCACGCAAATGCAGGGGCGTTTAGAACAGGCTTCTCGCTCGCAGCTAGGCGCAGTCGCAAAAGTACAGGTTTTTGTATCTTTCGACATAGGCAATTATACGAGCAATTAATCAGCGATTGCCCAGATTACGCAAAATGTCCTGCCGGTAGATATATCTCCATACCCCTCTACAAAAACCTGTACCTTTTTGTGCAACAAAAAAAGCCGCTCAACCAGCGGCTTTTCTTATTTTGGTAAGAAAAAAGGCGACCGCCCTGTGTGGACGGTCGCCTTTGTTAATTGTTGTGAAGCTTGCCTTAGGCGCGGGTCTTGATCTCCTCGGTCACCTTGGCAACAAACTCGTCAACGCTCATCTGAACGGTTTCGTTGGAGCGATCGCGGACGGAAATGTTGCCGGCCTCGACCTCCTTCTCGCCCAGGATGAGCATGTAGGGCACGCGGTCGATGCTGCGGGCCTCGCGGATCTTGTAGCCGATCTTCTCGTCGCGGTCGTCGCAGACCACGCGAATGCCGGCCTCCTCCAGCTTGGCGCATACCTCATGAGCGTAGTCGCGGCTCTTCTCAGAGACGGGAAGCGCCTTGACCTGCACGGGGGCCAACCAAGTGGGGAACTTGCCCGCAAAGTGCTCAATCAGAATTCCGATGAAACGCTCAATGGAGCCAAAGCATACACGGTGCAGCATGATGGGGCGCTTCTTGGTGCCGTCGGCGTCCACGTACTCCAGGTCAAAGTTGAGCGGCATCTGGAAGTCGAGCTGGACGGTGCCGCACTGCCAGGTACGACCGAGCGAGTCCTCCAGGTGGAAGTCGATCTTGGGGCCGTAGAAGGCGCCGTCGCCCTCGTTGACCTCGTAGTCCATGCCCAGCTGCTCCAGAGCGGTGCGCAGGCCCTCCTCGGCGCGCGCCCAGTCCTCGTCGGAGCCCATGGAGTCCTCGGGGCGGGTGGAAAGCTCAACGTGGTACTTAAAGCCAAACTTCTGGTACACGGAGTCGATGAGGTTGACCACGCCCACGATCTCGTCGGTCAGCTGGTCGGGACGAACAAACAGGTGGGCGTCGTCCTGGTTAAAGCAGCGCACGCGGAACAGGCCGTGCAGGGCGCCGCGCAGCTCGTGGCGATGCACCAGGCCAATCTCACCGGCACGAATGGGCAGCTCGCGATAGGAGTGCGGCTTGGAGGCGTACACCAGCACGCCGCCCGGGCAGTTCATGGGCTTAATGCAGTACTCTTCGTCGTCGATGACGGTGGAGTACATATTGTCCTTGTAGTGGTCCCAGTGGCCCGAAGTCTTCCACAGCTGCTTGTTCATGATGAGCGGCGTGGAGATCTCCACGTAGCCGGCCTTGTGGTGGATCTCGCGCCAGTAGTCCAGCAGCGTGTTCTTAAGGATCATGCCGTTGGGCAGGAAGAACGGGAAGCCGGGAGCCTCGTCGCGCATCATAAAGAGGTCCATCTCGCGGCCGATCTTGCGGTGATCGCGCTTCTTGGCCTCCTCCAGCATGTGCATGTGCTCGTCGAGCTCTTCCTTAGTGGCAAAGGCGACGCCGTTGATGCGGGTGAGCATCTTGTTGTCCTTGTCGCCCTTCCAGTAGGCGCCCGAGACGCCGGTGAGCTTAAAGGCCTTCAGCGCCTTGGTATAGCAGATGTGGGGGCCGACGCACATATCGATGTAGTCGCCCTGCTGGTAGAAGGTGATGCGGGCGTCGTCGTCCAGGTCGCCGATGTGCTCAACCTTGTACTTCTCGCCGCGCTCCTCCATAAGGGCAATGGCCTCGGCGCGGGGCTTCTCGAAGACGGTGAACTTGAGGTTCTCCTTGACGATCTTTTTCATCTCGGCCTCGATCGCGGGGAAGTCGTCCTCGCTGATCTTAACGCCCTCGGGCAGGTCGACGTCGTAGTAGAAGCCGTTGTCGGTCGCGGGGCCGTAGGCAAAGTCGGCCTCGGGATAGAGGCGCTTGATGGCCTGCGCCATGATGTGCGCGGCGGAGTGGCGGATGACGTGCGTGACCTCGTCCTGCGGGAGCTCGGCCACCGAACCGTCATTGTAGAGTGCCTTCATGGGTATGTTTTCTCCTCTCGGATGCCTAATGCAAGTGCGTGCGATGCGCTCGGCGTTTTAACTTGCATCATTATAGGCAGGTTGCCTTGGTATACAAGCGCCCGCCGCACCTTAATGGCACGGCGGGCGATTTTCTACGCATGCTTCATCGTGTGGGGCGGGGTGTGGGGCGCGCGTGGCTTGCGGCGCGCCCGTGACTTGCGGCCAGCCCGGCGATGGATGCGTTACTGGATGCGAGTTCGGCAGTAGGGGCAGACCTTCCAGTGCGCATCGAGCGGGCGATGACAGCTGGGGCAGACATTGCGAACCTGGGTATCGCACACCGGGCAGACGACGAAGTCCTTCTCGATGGGCGCGCCGCACTGCGGGCAGGTGCCGTACTGGGCAAGCTGGCGCTCGCGCAGGGCCATGTCCAGCTCCTGCTCCTCGCGGTCGGACGCGTAGGAGTGCGGACGTAGAACCAGGTAGGCGATGAGGCCCACAAACGGGATGAGGGCGATGATGCCCCATGCCACGTAGGCGCTGGCGCCGCGGCGGCGAGCGTCGATGAACACATATACGACCGACAGCACATACAGGGCGACGATAAAGCCAACAAAGGCATAGATGACGCCCATAAGCTGCGGCGACATGAGCTCGGAGATGTACTTGGACATTACGGGTACCTTTCGGAATATTAACAGTCCGGTCAAGTTTACCACGGGGTTTGTTTATATGGGACTACGGCTGGGTACGGGGCTGGCGCGGACACAAACATCTCAATCTGTAACAGTTAGGAGCGGAATCCGGGTCTAGATGTTACAGATCGAGATAAACAGAGGGGCCGCCTGGCAAACGTCTCAATCTGTAACATCTGGAACCCAAATCCTCATCTAATTGTTACAGATCGAGACGAACGGTTGCCGTAGTTGTCTTCAGACGAGCTTGTCGGCGTTGCCGGGTCTCCCCTCGTCTGCCGTTGGCGAGTGTTGCGGGGCTGTTCGCCGCATTGCCGCCGCACTGGGGGTGTGCGAACCGTAGGATAGTCTTATTGACGGCCTGTCAACTCGTCTGGGAGGCACTGTGACAGAAACGTTTGATATCGCGATTGTCGGCGCGGGCATCACCGGATGCGCCATCGCGCGGCAGCTCGCGCGGTTTGACCTGTCCATTTGCGTGGTCGAGGCAGTAAACGATATCGCGCTGGGGGCTTCAAAGGCCAACGGCGGCCTGGTGCACGCAGGCTACGATCCGGCGCCAGGCACCGTAAAGGCGCAGGTCAACGCCCGTGGTTGTGAGCTATATGGCACATGGTCTCAGGAACTCGGCTTTTTATTCCGCCGCACCGGGTCGATGGTGCTGGGGTTTAACGACGAAGACCGCGCGCACCTGGAGAAGCTGCGCCAGAATGGCCTTGCCAACGGCGTGCCCGAGCTGTCGATTGTCGGCCCCGAGCGCATCCACGCGCTGGAGCCGCGCGCGAGTGCTAAGGCGACGTGCGCGTTGTGGTGCCCCTCGACAGGGTTTGTCGACCCGTTTGAGGTTGCCATCGCCGCGCTAGAGAACGCCGTGGCCAACGGGGTGACGTTTATACGGCCCGCGCCGGTGGAAGTGATTGAAGTCGCGGGCTCGGGCGATGACGCGCGCTTTACGCTGGCGACCCCCGCTGGCAACGTGCGCTGCCGCTACTTGATCAACGCCGCGGGCAACGGAGCCGCCGACATCTCACATATGGCCGGCGCCAAGGAGTTCCAGATGGTCTGGCGTCAGGGCAACATCGTGGTGCTGGACAAGGAGCCACGCACGCTCATGCCGCTCTACCCCGTGCCGACGCCGATATCGAAGGGCGTTATCGTCACGGGTACCGTGCACGGCAACACCGTGATTACTGCAACGGCCGCCGTGCGCGAGCCGGGCGACACGCAGACCTATACGAGCGATGTGAGCGCGCTGCTGACCGGCGCGCGCAAGCTGGTGCCCGATCTGGATACGCGCCGCGTGGTTCGCGCATTTGCCGGCGGGCGTCCGGTCATTCAGGGAACGAACGACTTCTTTATTGGACAGTCGGCCGTGGTGCCGGGGCTGTTCCAGGCGGCGGGCATTCAGTCGCCGGGTGTGGCGAGCGCGCCGGCCATTGCCGAGCGTATGGAGCTTGTGATGCGTGAGGCGGGCGTGGAACTGCGCGAGCGGGCGGACTGGAACCCAATTCGCCACGCACCGGACGACTTTGACCGCGCACCGCTGGCGCGCAAGGAGGAGCTCATCGAGTCCGACCCCGCGTGGGGACAGATTGTCTGCCGCTGTGAGACGGTGCCCGAGGCCGAAATTGTGGCCGCGATTCGGCGCCGCCCGGGTGCAGTTTCGGTCGAGGGCGTCAAGCGCCGCTGTCGTGCCGGCATGGGCCGGTGCCAGAGCGGCTTTTGCCAGAGCCGCGTGGTGGCGATTCTTGCCCGCGAGTTGGGCTGCGACCCTAGCGAGGTATTACTGGAGGACGCCGGCTCCTGGCTGGTCGAGGGACCTTTGAAGGGGGTGCGCTAGGATGGCGGAATTCACATCGAGCGCTAATGATTGCAGCGTCGTCGAAGCCGTACAAACGCAAGCCTTCGACGTGGTCGTTATCGGCGGCGGACCTGCCGGCATGGCGGCCGCGCTGGCCGCGCATAAGACAGGCGCACGCGTGGCCATCGTGGAGCGCGAGCAGCACCTGGGCGGCATCCTCCGCCAGTGCATCCACCCCGGCTTTGGCCTGTCGCACTTTAAACAGGAGCTCACCGGTCCCGAGTACGCGCAGCGCTTTATCGACCAGGTGCACGCAACCGACATTGCGCTGTTCCTGGACAGCATGGTGATTGGGATTGATTCAGGCGAGCCTGCGGAAGACACCGCGGTCCATACCGTCACGCTCATGAGCCCTGCCGGCATCTTGCAGCTCACCGGACGCGCAGTCGTCCTTGCCATGGGTTGCCGCGAGCGCACGCGCGGCGAGATCAAAATCCCCGGCAGTCGACCCGCCGGCGTGTTTACGGCGGGTCTGGCGCAGCGATACATCAATATCGAGAACCTCAAACCCGGCTCGCGCGCCGTCATTTTGGGTTCGGGCGATATCGGGCTGATCATGGCACGTCGCTGCACGCTCGAGGGGATTTCGGTCGAGGGCGTGTACGAGCTCATGCCGTACGCCAACGGTCTGCGCCGCAACGTCAAGAACTGCCTGGACGACTTTGGCATTCCGCTGCATCTGTCTACCACAGTCACGCGCGTGATCGGGCACGACCGCGTGGAAGCCGTCGAGGTGAGCCAAGTAGACGACTGCCTGGCGCCCATTCCGGGGACCGAGCGCATTGTTCCGTGCGACACGCTGCTGCTTTCGGTGGGCTTGATTCCCGAGAACGAGCTTTCGGTTGCCGCAAGCGTGGAGCTTGACCCACGCACGCGCGGCGCCGTGGTGGATCAGAGCCTGCAGACGGGCGTGCCGGGCATCTTTGCCTGCGGCAACGTGCTGCACGTGCACGACCTGGCCGACAACGTGACGTGTGAGTCCGAGAGAGCTGGCGCAGCTGCAGCGGCGTACGCGCTGGGGACCGGCGCAGGCGCCGTTCCGGACTGCGAGCTCACCGTCTCCCCTGCCGGCATTGCGGGATACGCGCTGCCGGGGCGCATTGCGGCTGTGGCGCTCACCAAGCTCAACTTCCGCGTGCGCCGACCCGTCGACGCCGCCCGCGTGAGGGTCTTGGCCGACGGCGAGGAACTGTTCGCCGGCAAGGTCCGCGCGTTTAAGCCGAGCGTAATGGAAAGCTTCCCGCTGCCAGCAAAGGTGATTCAGCGCGCACTCGACCTTGGTGCTAGCGAAATTGTCCTGTCCGTCGATCCCGTCGAGAAGGCATAGACTATGAGCGATAGCGCGATCGAAACGCTGCAGTTCAACTGCACGACCTGCCCATCCGAATGCCTCCTGACCGTAGAAGTCGAGCGCGACGCTAATGGCGCCGTGGTAGAAGTGCGCTCCGTAACCGGCAACAGCTGCCCGCGCGGCGATAAATTCGCACATCAGGAGCTCACCTGCCCCATGCGCGTACTCACCACCACCGTGGCCATATCCGGCGGCGACGAGGCGCTGCTGCCCGTGCGCACGGCCGAAGCCATCCCGCTGGCACTTCACGCCCAGGTCATGGACCTCATCCGTGGCGTGGTCGTCAACGCCCCCATCCGCATGGGCGACGTCGTGCTAGAGAACCTCCTCAATACCAATATCGACCTCATCGCCAGCATGAACATCGACCCTGCCTAAGCAGCTCATTTGGGTCGGGGGTCTTTTAGCTACCCCGCCATCCACCCCGCCCTCCTCAGTTGCGGTGAAATAGTTCCTGATTTCCGCCAAAACCCCGGCATCCAGGAACTATTCCACCGCAACTATCCTTGGAATCGGTATTTAGCTTGTGCCTATTTTAGTGCCATTTCAAAACTATGCCGGATTACGGGGCTAATTCGGAAACCCCCATCCATACCGGCATTTTTCGATTTTTGATAAGCCGTCTACCTGCGGTTTTGTTTTCGCGATTTTCCCCATGGTCAAGTAATACGGGTCCAGCCCCGTAATCCGCCATACTTTTGAAACCAACCCATTTGGGACGGGCCTCTTTTAGCTACTTTTGCCTGCGCGCATGCCAGGCTGGCCAAGCCAAGGGGTGTCCCGAAGTGCGGGCATAAAAGGAACGTCCCCATGTGCCGGGCTTGGGATACCATGGTGGCAACCTAGCGAAAGGACGATGTATGGCACATGTCGATGACCAGCGCGTGGCGCGCGTGCTCGATGCGCTCGAGGCTCAGCACCCCGGCGCACAGCTGCTCGTAAACGACCCATGGTCGATCTATTACCTGACCGGCTTTTATGCCGATATGTTCGAGCGTTTTTGTGGCGTGCTGCTCGCGCGCAATACCGAGCCAGTGATCCTAGTCAACGCGCTGCATCAGCTGCCCGAGTATGTAAATGCCCGCGTCGCCTATCACACCGATACCGACGTCGTGACCGACGCCATCGCACGCGAGGTCAATCCATCCAAGCCCCTTGGCATCGACACCGTCATGCGCTCTGGCTTTTTGATGCCGCTTATGGAGCGCCACGCCGCCAGCGAGTTTTTCCTGGGCGACTTTGCCGTCACCGCCGCGCGTACCCACAAGGATGCCGCCGAGCAGGAGCTTATGCGCGTGTCCTCGGCCGCTAACGACGCCGTGATGGCCGAGGCGGTCAAACTCGTCCACGAGGGCGTAACGGAACGCGAAATTGCCGACCAGATGCTCGGCCTGTATCGCAAGCACGGCTGCGAGGGCTTTAGCTTTCCGCCAATCGTGAGCTTTGGCGCCAACGCCGGCGATCCGCACCACGAGCCCGACGACACGGTGCTCAAGCGCGGCGACGTGGTGCTGTTCGACATTGGCGGACGCCGCTGCAACTACTGTTCGGACATGACGCGCACGTTCTTTTGGGGCGAGCCGGACGAGGAGACGGCGCGCATCTACGATATCGTGCGCCGCGCCAACGAGGCCGCCGAAGCACTCATCGCACCGGGCGTGCGCATGTGTGACCTGGACCGCGCCGCGCGCGACGTGATTGAGGATGCGGGCTATGGGCAGTACTTTACGCATCGCCTGGGTCACTCGATCGGCCTGCAGGACCACGAGCCGGGCGACGTCTCGCTGGTCAACGAGCAGGTCGTAGAGCCAGGTATGACGTTCTCCATCGAACCGGGCATCTACCTCCCCGGCCGCACCGGAGTCCGCATCGAGGACTTGGCCCTGGCGACCGAGAGCGGCGTCGAGATTCTCAACGCCTACCCCCACGATCCGATCCGCCTAGACTAGGCAATGCGGCAAAGGGGCAGCCCCTTTGCCGCATCCCACCAATACCGCGCCACAAAAACGGCCTATCTACTACGTTTAACCCGCATGGGTCGACCATAACCGAGTTTTCGCAAAATACGCAAGCCGTCTACCTGCGGTTTTAATTTCGCGATGTTCCGTATGGTCGGGGGTAACCGGTCAAACGTAGTAGATAGGCCCATTTCGTGGCAAGCGAGTCAACTCAGGGCACAAGGTAGCAAAAAAGCCCCATCCCAAATTGACTGCTTTTGAGTTGCGGTGATATACGGACTGTTTGAGGCTTCTGGCTTGTAAAACAGTCCGTATTTCACCGCAACTGATGAGGGGATGGGTTAGCGGAGCAGACCGGCTACTTCGCCGGCTAGGGTGATGGTGCCGGCTGCTACGAAGGGCTCGCCCGCAGCCTTGAAAGCTGCGAGGGCCTCGGAAACGCTGGGGTATACGCCGGCGAGCTTTTCGACATCAACGAGAGCGGCGAGTTCCTCTGCCGGCAGGGCACGGTCAGAATCGGTCTGGGTCACGACCACGCGGGGGAACGCCGGAACCAGAACGTCAACGATGCCCGCCACGTCCTTGTCGGCCAGCGCAGCGCACAGTAGCGTGGGGCGGTTCTCCGCGCACGGATCGATCTCGTCCAGCGCGCTCACAAAGTTCTCGCAGCTCTGAGGGTTATGGCAGGCGTCGATCAGCTTGAGCGGATCAGTCCCCAGCACATCAAATCGACCCGGCGTGGGGCAGCCCATAAGAGAAGCGTCGAGCGCCTCATGGTCGAGCTCGTGACCCAGATACCCCTCGCACAGCATAATCGCGCACGCGGCATTCTGCGGCTGATAGGCCGGCTTGACCATGCTCGACGTATAGATCGCACGCGGCGTGGTGCAGCTAAACTCAACCGTATCGCCCACGTGCTCCGGCACCATGGTCGTGGCATGGTTCACCACGAGCGGCACAATGCCGCACGCGCGGCAGCGAGCATCCATTACGCGCTGAACGCTCGACTCGTGCGTACCCTCACCCAGCACAACCAGACGTCCGGGCTTGATGACCGCAGCCTTCTCCCCCGCAATGGCCTCGAGCGTATCGCCCAAAATACGTGTGTGATCGAGCCCAATGCCCGTAATGGCGACGGCGACGGGATCGGTCGCACTCGTGGCGTCCCAGCGCCCGCCCATGCCGACCTCAAGCACGGCCACGTCCACGCAAGCCTCGGCAAACACCACCAGTGCAGCAGCCGTCAGCAGGTCAAACGGCGTGATGGTATAGGCGCGCTCCCTCGCCGCCACACGACGCGCATTCACGCGACGCCCCGCCTCGACAGCCGCCGAAACGCCACGGGCAAAGGCCTCATCGCTCACAACGCGCCCGTCAACCTCCATGCGCTCGGGATAGCGCACCAGCTGCGGCGACGTATACAGCGCGGTCTTGAGCCCCTCACCACGAAGAATGGCAGCCGAAAAACGCGTGGTCGAAGTCTTGCCATTGGTGCCGGCAACCTGAATGCAATCGAAATACTCGTCCGGACGACCAAGCTCATCGAGCATATCGACAACCGTCTCAAGCAGAGGCCCAGCATCCCCAGAAATCCGCCCCGTATCAGCAGCCAGCCCCACAGCCTCATCAAACGAAAGCAACTCAAACGAGAAAGGAACGACATACGACCCAGAACGCTTAGCCATAACCCAAAGTCCCCCATAACAGAAAAAGAGGCTCATCAAAAAGAATGAGCCCCTCGCGTTGACAATTTCAGCCTTTATCCGCTTGCAGCGAGCTCAAGGCCACAACCAAGTGGCCCTAACCGGCAGGCAGCGGACGCCCCCGTAACCGCCATGGGAGCGGTTTGGGGCTTTGCTCGATACAAGTTCCGCACGAGCCGAAGGCCACTTAATGTGGCCTTCGTGCGAGCAGGACTGTCCGCAGTAGCGAGCAATGCCCCAAACCGCGTCCCCCAGTACCGCCTACGAGAAGTCAGCAACCTGCGAGGTCAGCGCCGCCAGGATCTCCTTGAGCTCAGCTGCACGGTCCCTCTTCTTCTGGACCACCGCGGGCGCGGCCTTGGCCACAAAGCCCTCGTTGGCGAGCGTCTTCTCGCAGCCGGCGAGCTCCTTCTGAGCCGCGGCAATCTCCTTCTCCAGGCGTGCCTTCTCGGCCGAAAGATCAACCTTGCCCTCGAGCACAACAAAGACCTCGACGCCGCTATCAACCACGGCGATGCTCGCGGCCGGCTTCTCGACGTCGGTACCCATGACCAGCGAAGCGGTGTTGGCCAGCGGCTCGATGGTCGAGCGCAGACTCTCGAGCTTCTCGATATCCTCGGCACCGGCGCGCACGACCACGTCGAGCTCGGCCTTGGGGCTCAAGCGATAACGCGAACGCGTGGCACGGGCGGCGGAAACGACGGCGCGGCACAGCTCAAACGCGCGCTCGGCGGACTCATCGACATACTTAGCGTAGTCGGCGGGCTCGGGCCACTTGGCGATCATGAGCGCCTCGGCGCGGTCAACGTTGCCCTCGGCATCTAGGTCGAGAACACTCGCCGGCATGTTGTCCCAGATCTCCTCGGTGACAAACGGCATAAGCGGGTGCATCAGGCGAATGGAGGTGTCGAGCACAAAGATCAGGTTGCGCTGCGCCTGCAGACGACCCTCGCCCTTCAGGCGAGCCTTTGTGACCTCGACGTACCAGTCGCAGACCTCATTCCAGAAGAACTGCTGCACGCCGCGGGCCATGTCGCCAAAGGTGTAGTTCTCGATGCCCTCGGTGACCATCTTCACGGCCTTGGCCAGACGGCTGAACATCCAAGCGTCGGCCGGCGTCTCCACGACGGGCTCGCCGGGCGTGTAGCCCTCCATGTTCATAAGCAGGAAGCGACTGGCGTTCCAGATCTTGGTCACAAAGCTCTTGGCCTGCTCGGTGCGCGGGCTGTCAATAAGCTTCTTGGTCTTCTTGTCGATGTTCGCGTCGAACTTGACGTCCTGGTTGTTGGTGCACAGCGTGAGCAGGTTGAAGCGCATGGCATCGGCGCCGTACATACCGATGAGGTCCATGGGGTCAACGCCGTTGCCCTTGGACTTGGACATGCGGCTGCCGTCCTTGGCAAGAATCGTCGGGTAGATGACGACGTCCTTAAACGGCACCTCGTCCAGGAAGTACAGCGAGCTCATAACCATGCGGGCGACCCACAGCGCGATGATGTCGCGCGCGGTGACCAGCGCCGTCGTGGGGTGATGACCCTCGAGCAGCTCCGGCTTTTGCGGCCAGCCCTGCGTGGCGAAAGTCCACAGCTGCGAGCTGAACCAGGTGTCCAGCACGTTCTCATCCTGATGCACGTGATGGCCGCCGCACTTGGGGCACACATCGGTGTCCTCGGTCAGGGCGTCCTCCCAGCCGCAGTCCTCGCAGTAGAACACGGGAATGCGGTGGCCCCACCACAGCTGGCGGCTGATGCACCAGTCCTTGAGGTTCTCCATCCAGGTGGTGTAGGTCTGCGTCCAGCGCGCGGGGTGGAAGGTGACCTTGCCGGAGTTGACGGCGTCGAGCGCCGGCCCCTTGAGCTTGTCAACGGCCACGAACCACTGCTCGGACAGCCACGGCTCAAGCGCGGCGTCGCAGCGGTAGCAGTGCATGACGGAGTGATCGAGGTCCTCGACGTGATCGAGAAGGTCATGCTCCTCGAACCACTTAATGACGGCCTCGCGGCACTCCTCGCGGGTCATGCCGGTAAACTCGCCGTAGCCCTCGACGACCACCGCGTGCTCGTCAAAGATGTTGATCTGCGGCAGGTCGTGGGCCTGACCCATGGCGTAGTCGTTGGGGTCGTGGGCCGGGGTGACCTTGACAAAGCCGGAGCCAAAGTTGGCGTCGACATGCCAATCCTCAAAGATGGGGATCTCGCGGTCGACGATGGGGAGCTTGACGGTCTTACCCACAAAGGCGGCCTTCTCGGGGTCCTTCGGGGAGACGGCGACGCCCGTGTCGCCGAGCATGGTCTCGGGGCGCGTGGTGGCGACGACGATGTAGTCCTGGCCGTTGACCGGCTCGGTCAGCGGGTAGCGCAGGTGCCACAGGTGGCCCTTCTCGTCCTTATACTCGGCCTCGTCGTCCGAGATGGCGGTGGTGCAGTTGGGGCACCAGTTGACGATACGCTTGCCGCGGTAGATCAGGCCGTCGTGGTACCAGTCGCAGAAGACCTTGCGCACAGCCTGCGCGTAATCCTCGTCCATGGTAAAGCGCTCGTTATCGAAGTCGACGGAGCAGCCCATGCGCTTAATCTGCTCGACGATGATGCCGCCGTACTCGTGGGTCCAATCCCAGCAAGCGTCGACAAACTTATCGCGACCGATCTCCAGGCGGCTGATGCCCTCGCTCTTGAGCTTCTTATCGACCTTGGTCTGCGTGGCGATACCGGCGTGATCGGTGCCGAGCACCCAACGCGTGGACTTGCCGCGCATGCGGGCCATACGGACGATGGCGTCCTGAATAGAGTCGTCGGTGGCGTGACCCATGTGGAGCTTACCAGTAACGTTGGGAGGCGGAATGGTGACAGTGCAGTCGCCCACGCCCTCGCGGCGCTTGTAGTAGCCGCCGTCGAGCCACTTCTGCAGGATCGCCGGCTCGTTGGTCGACGGATCGTAGTTCTTGGGCATCTCTTCCATATATCTCTCCCTGTCCCGCCGGGGAGAAATGTAGGCCCGATTTTCGCTCGGTCAAGTCCTGGGCTCGCTCGAAGACCACATTAAGTGGTCTTCGGCTCGTGCGGAATCTACGAAAATCGGGCCTACATTCCTCCCCTTAGGTATCGATTACTTCAGTCTGATATGACTTCGCTGAGGCTTAAACAAACACACAGAATAACACAGGTAGTTGGGGTTATTGCGTATATATAAAATAGCCTCCGACCGCGGGTGGTCGGAGGCTATTTGCAAACACGCTTTAGGCTGGTTTAGCCGTAGATGCGCTGGGGCTGTTCTTCGCCCTTTACGGAGGCTTCGGTCACAACGACCTTGGAAACGCCCTCCTCGCTGGGCAGGTCGAACATCGTCTGCTGCAGCACGTCCTCGCAGATGGAGCGCAGGCCGCGGGCGCCGGTCTTGCGGGCAAGCGCCATGCGGGCGATCTCGTGCAGGGCAGCGTCCTCAAACTCAAGCTCAACGTCCTCGAGCTGGAACATCTTGCGGTACTGGCGCACCACGGCGTTCTTGGGCTCGGTCAGAATCGACACCAAGTCGTCCTCGTCGAGCGCCTGCGTCTGGGTGACGACGGGCGTACGTCCCACAAACTCGGGGATCATGCCAAAGGCGTTGAGGTCCTGCGGGAGCACCTGACGCAGCAGGTCGTTCTCGTCGACCGAGGTGGGGCCGGCGATCTCGGAGTTAAAGCCCACGCCCTTGTTTCCGACGCGGTCGGCGATGATCTTGTCCAGGCCCACAAAGGCTCCGCCGCAGATAAACAGGATGTTGGTCGTATCGATCTGCAGCAGCTCCTGCTGAGGATGCTTGCGGCCGCCGGTGGGCGGAACACTTGCCACCGTGCCCTCAAGAATCTTAAGCAGCGCCTGCTGAACGCCCTCGCCCGAGACATCGCGGGTAATGGAGAGGTTCTCGGCCTTGCGGGCGATCTTGTCAATCTCGTCCACGTAGATAATGCCCACCTGTGCGCGCTCGATATCGCCATCGGCAGCATTGATAAGCTTGAGCAGGATGTTCTCCACGTCCTCGCCCACATAGCCGGCCTCGGTAAGCGCGGTAGCGTCGGCGATGGCAAACGGCACCTCGAGGATGCGCGCGAGCGTCTGGGCGAGCAGGGTCTTACCGGTACCGGTGGGACCGAGCAGCAGGATGTTGGACTTGGCGAGCTCTACCTCGTCCATATCGTCGTCGAACTGCGAGCCCATACCGTCGTCAAAGGCAGACACCGCGGCGCCGCCCTCGATCACGCGACGATAGTGGTTGTACACGGCCACCGACATGGCGCGCTTGGCGTCCTCCTGACCCATAACATAGGCCGAAAGCTCGTCATAGATCTCGTGCGGCGTCGGCACGCGCGTGATGACCTGACGGTCGTCCTCGAGCTCAAAGCCCTCGGTCTCGGGGTCCACGGCGGACTGGGATGCAGCCTGACCGTGGTCGTTGAGGAAGCCCGGCAGCTTGCCGTTGCGGGCAGCGTCCATAAAGTCCGAAGCCAGCGACTCCTCCAGAATCTCGGAACAGGCGGCGACGCACTCGTCACAAATAAAGATGTTGGTCGGACCCTTTACGAGGCGACGGACCTGGCCCTGCTCTTTTCCGCAGAAGGAGCAGCGGATGGGGTTGCCGTTCTCGTCAAAGTTGTCCTGCATGTTTCCTGCCATCCTAGGCGTCCTTCGCGGCGAGATCGCGCGAGGTGACAATACGGTCAATCAGGCCGTAGTCGAGGGCCTCGGCAGCGGTCAGGTAGTTGTCGCGCTCGGTGTCGGCCTGGACCTTCTCAATGGGCTGGCCCGAGGCATCGGACAGGATCTGATTGAGCTCGCGGCGAGTCTTCTTGATCTCCTCGGCCACGATCTCGATCTCGGTCTGCTGGCCCTGGGCACCGCCGCTGGGCTGGTGAATCATGACCTTGGAGTGCGGCAGGCAGAAGCGTTTGCCCTTAGCACCGGCCGAAAGCAGCACGGCGGCCATGGACGCAGCCATACCGACGCAGATGGTGGAGACCTGCGGCTTGATAAAGTTCATGGTGTCAAGAATCGCCAGGCCGGAGTAAACCTCGCCGCCGGGCGAATTGATGTAGAGCGAGATATCCTTCTCGGCATCCTGGCTCTCAAGATGCAGCAGCTGGGCAACGACCAGGTTGGCACTGACGGAGTTGATCTCCTCGCCCAAGAAGATGATGCGGTCGTTGAGCAGGCGCGAATAGATATCGTAGCTGCGCTCGCCGCGCGGCGTCTGCTCGATAACGTATGGCACGAGGGCGGAATCGAACTTAGCGATCATACGCATCTCCATTTCTCTCTTGCGGACCAATAATGGTTCTAGACAAACGTACGGTGCCCGCATGCTATGCATTGGCTGGCACCGTACGAAGCGACCGGATAACCGGTTTATAACTTTACCCCATCACGGGCGCACGCATGCGCTCGCGGGCAAGGTGGCGAGAATTACTCGGCGTCCTTGGCGGTCTCGTCGACCTCGGTCACCTTGGCGTTCTCGACCAGGTGGTCGACGGCCTTGGAGCGACGGATGGACTCGCGGACGGCAGGCATGCGGCCATCGGCGATGAACTCGGCCTTGGAAGCCTCGACGTCCTTGACGCCGGCCTTCTCGAACTCGGCGTTGATGTCGTCCTCGGTGACCTCGATCTTGAGCTCACGGGCGAGGGCGTCCAGAGCCAGGGACTCACGGGCAACGTCGTTGGCCTGCTTGTGCAGGTCGCCGATGAACTGCTCCATGGTCAGGCCGGAAGCGGGCAGCCAGGTGTCCAGGGTCATGCCGCGGGCAGCGAGGTTGGACAGGAAGTTCTGGCCAAGCTCCTCAAAGACGGACTGCTCGTAGTCGGCGTCCATCTCGTCGAGCTGCAGACGCTCGGCGAGAGCGGAGACGCAACGGTTCTCCTTCTCGGCCGGAAGGCGAGAAGCCTTGTCCTGCTCGATCTCGATCTTGATGGCGTCGCGCATAGCGTCGATGCTGTCGAAGCCAAAGTCGGACTTGACGAGCTCGTCGGTGAGCTCGGGGGTGTTGCGGACCTTGATGCCCTTGACGGTGACCTCGACGGTGTGGGTCTCGGCCTCCTCGCCCTCCTCGACCTCGTCGGTCCAGGTGACGGTCTTGACGTCGTCAACGTTAGCGCCGATCAGGGCCTCATTGAACTCCTTGGGGTTGCTGTCGCTACCGGCGATGAGCATACGGCCCTCGGCGGCAAAGTTGTCGGCGTTCTCGACGGCCTTGAGGTCGACGGTGACGTAGTCCTCGGCCTCGACGGCGCGACCCTCGACGTCCTCGAAGGTGGCACGGTAGTTGAGGAGCATCTCGACCTGGTTGTTGATCTCGGACTCGGTGACCTCCGCAGGGGGCATCTCGATCTCGACGGCGTCGAAGGAGGAGAGCTCAGCGGCGGGACGCAGGGAGAACTCGACGGTGTAGGTGTAGTCCTCGTGATCCTTGGCGAGGTCGAGCTCCTTGTAGTCACCGCTCTTGGTGGGGACGATGTCCAGCTCGTTGAGGACGGCGGGCTCGTTGGCGGCGATCAGGTCGTTGGTGGCCTGAGCGAGGGTAGCCTCGGCGCCAAGAGCGGAGTCGATGACCGGACGGGGGGCCTTACCGGCGCGGAAGCCCGGGAAGCGGTACTTCTTGGCGGTGTCCTTGTAGGCCTTCTTGATCGCGGCGTCGACGTCGGCGGCCGGGATGGTGACCGTAGCGGTGAGCTTGGCGTCCTTGACGTCAGAAGCGGTGATGTTCAACACGTTCCTCCTCATACTGCCCAGCTTATCTGAGGTGCTGGTACCTTTATGCAACAAAGTGTCGCGACGGCCAGGGCCGACGCAGATGCGTTGGTGCGGGCGAAAGGACTCGAACCTTCACGGGAATCCCACCAGAACCTAAATCTGGCGCGTCTACCAATTCCGCCACGCCCGCATGAGCGCACAGACTAGGAATGATAGCAGATACGAACGGCAAGCGCACGCACACGTTTTTAGCTCACGACCTCACCACGAGCGCAAGGCATCCCATCTCATAAGTTGCGGTGAAATAGTTCCTGTTTGGGGCTCCAGTCCTCCAAAACAGGAACTATTCCACCGCAACTTCGGTGCGACTCGGCAGTCTGGCGGTGCTGGCCATGCGCCGGAAAGCGTGTCCCAGCTTGGGGCCTCGGGATGGGATGCGGCTTCCGCTATAGCCATCAACCGGAAACTGCAACCCGTTTTGAGCCCCTATTCCGGGATGCACTTTCCGCCGAGGGCCTCAAACGGAAACTGCAGCCCACAATTCGGTCGAAAAGTGGGCTGCAGTTTCCCCGGGCTAGGCAAAGAGCGGCGGATGCGTCGCCTCGTCTACTCCCCCAGCAGGGCCTTCTCGGGCGTGATCGGCAGCGAACGAACCTGGTGGCCGGTGGCGTGTGCGACGGCCGAGGCGACGGCGGCGAGCGGCGTGTTGATGACGACCTCGCCGATCGACTTGGCGCCAAACGGGCCCGTCGGCTCGTAGCTCGGCTCAAAGGCCACGCGAATACTGCCGATATCCAGGCGCGTGGGCAGCTTGTAGCTCATAAAGTTACCGGTGCGCAGGCGGCCGCGGTCGTCGTGCTCGACGATCTCGTAGAGCGCGTGACCGATACCCTGGGCAATGCCGCCCTCGGCCTGGACGCGCGCGAGCGCCTCATTGATCACAGTGCCGCAGTCCACAGCCGCCGCATAGTCCACCACAGTCACCTTGCCGGTAGCCTTGTCGACCTCGACCTCGGCAATGCCGGCCATAAAAGGCGGAGGCGAAACGGGCAGGCAGGCAGAGGCATGCGAGGTGAGCGCGTCGCCGCCCGCGATGTTCTTGACGCACAGGTTGGCAAAGTCGCGCAGCGTGAGATAGCGGTTCTGCTCGCGCGCGGCACGCTCGTCGGACAGGCGCACGTACTGGCCATCGAAGACCACGTCGGCGGCGTCCACGTCCCACATCTGGGCAGCCTTGGCGCAAATCTTCTCACGCAGCTCGGTTGCGGCGTTCTTGGCGGCAAGGCCCGTCACGTACGTGCCCGAGCTCGCGTACGAGCCGGCATCGAACGGCGAAACGTCGGTGTCCACGCCGCGCACCACGATCAGCGAGCTCTCAACGCCCAGCTCCTCGGCGGCAATCTGCGCCAGGATCGTGTCGACGCCCATGCCGTTATCGGTGGCGCCGGTGCCGATGGTAATGAAGCCGTCCTCTTCCAGGCGCATGTCGATGCCGGCGATATCCACGTTGGAAATGCCCGAGCCCTGCATGGTGAGCGCGCAGCCCAGAGCACGCACGCGATCGCCCAGGTCGATGGCTAGCGGCTTGTCGCGCCAACCGATCATGTCCATCGCGCGCAGCAGGCAGCGGTCGAGCGCGCAGGCGTTGAGCTTCTCGTTGTAGTACTGCGGCATGATCTCGCCCTCGCGCACGATGTTCTTAAGGCGCAGGTCGGCGGGGTCCATGTGCAGCATATCGGCGAGCTCGTTGACGGCGCTCTCCACGGCAAACTGGCCCTGGGTGGCACCGTAGCCGCGATACGCGCCGCCGCGGTTGGTATTGGTGTAGACGGCGTCCCAGCTAAAGCGGCTCGCCTTCACGTGGTTGTAGATGGGCAAGCTCTTGTGGCCCGAAAGACCGATCGTCGTGGTAGCATGCTCGCCATACGCGCCGGCGTTGGACAGCGTGTGCAGATCGATGGCCGTGATGGTACCGTCGTTCATGGCGCCCAGCTTAACGGTCATCTGCATCTGGTGGCGCGAGTTGCCCGCAGTGATGGTCTCCTCACGGGTGTAGCAGCAGTAACTCGGACGACCGGTCTGCTGGGTCACAAACGCAACAAAGATCTCGCAGCAGCCCGTCTGCTTGGAGCCAAAGCCGCCGCCGATGCGCGGCTTAATGACCTGCACCTGCGACTGCGGGATATCGAGCGACTGCGCGACCATGCGGCGCACGTGGAAGGGCACCTGCGTAGAGGTGGTCACCGAGATGCGCCCGAACGCGTCGGTCGTCGCGAAGGCGCGGAAGGTTTCCATGGGCGCGGTCTGCGTGGCCTGGCTGGTGTAGGTGCGGGTAAAGACGATGTCGCTCTGGGCGAAGGCCTCGTCCAAGTCGCCAAAATCGCTGGTACCGCTGCACACCAGGTTGCGGGACACGTCGCCGCCCTGCGGGAACATAAAGGTCACGTCGCCCTCGGGGTGAACCACGATGTCGTTATCGAGTGCCTTGGTAAAGTCGAGCAGCGGCTCAAGCACCTCATAGTCGACCTTAATGAGTTTGAGCGCCTTGTCGGCAGCCTCCTCAGTCTCGGCGGCGACGATCGCCACCTCCTCGTTTTGGTAGCGTACGAGGTTCTCAAGGATCAGGCGGTCGTAGGGACTCGGCTGCGGATAGCTCTGGCCAGCGATGGTAAAGCGGCGCTTGGGCACGTCCTCGTAGGTGTAGACGCCCACCACGCCAGGCACCTTCAGGGCGCGCGACGTGTCGATGGAGCGGATCTTGGCGCGGGCATACGGGCTGCGCTTGAGCTTAACGATGAGCGCGCCGGCGGGCACCATGTCGCCCGTGTAAACAGGACGGCCCTCGAGCAAGGCCTTCGAATCCTTCTTGGGCTGCTTGTGGGTGATCTGCTTGTAGGAGACACCGTCACAGCTGGTGTCGTTGACCGGCAGCTCGGGCATCTCAAAGCCAACCTGCACGCCGGACTCGTTGAGGAAGCGCACGATAGCGCGCAGCTGGCTCTCGTAGCCGCTGCAGCGGCAGAGATTGCCGGCGAGCTGGCGCGAGAGCTCCTCGCGCGTGGCAACGAGGCTCGGGTCCTCCTTGGCGGCGCGGGCAAGCGCCAGCACGTTCATGATGAGGCCGGGGGCGCAAAAACCGCACTGCTCAGCGCCTTCGGCAGCCATCGCACGGGCGAGCGCCTCGGACTCGGCCTTGAGGCCCTCGAGCGTGGTGATGGTGTGGCCCTCGACACGCGCGGCGGGAACCGAGCAGCTCAGCACCGGGTCGCCGTCGAGCCACACCGTGCACAGGCCACAGTTGGTGGTCTCGCAGGCGCAGCGCACCGACGCGCAGCCCTGCTCACGCAGCAGCGCAAAGAGCATGGTGTCGGGGGCAATCTGAACCTTGACCTTACGGCCGTTGAGCGTAAAGGAAAGATCGATGAGTTTGGCAGCCATTAGCGCACCTCGCTAGAATCGACGCCGGGCACGCGGCGGCAGGAATACTCGTCCGTGGCGAACTTAGGCACTTGCACGGTCTCGAGCTCGCGGGCAAGCGCGGCCGAAAGCTCGATGCCGGCGGCGCGGCGCACGGCCTGAATCGCTAGCGGAGCCGAGATGCGGCGGCGGTAGT
Source organism: uncultured Collinsella sp. (assembly GCA_902464645.1). Classification (GTDB taxonomy): domain Bacteria; phylum Actinomycetota; class Coriobacteriia; order Coriobacteriales; family Coriobacteriaceae; genus Collinsella. The sequence goes on along the minus strand of CABQKL010000015.1, from coordinate 6,548 downwards.
CGGCCGAGCCCCACATGTTGGTGCCGTAGCTCAGGGCACGCACGGATGCGGCCAAGGCGCGCAGCTCGTCCTCGGAAGGCTGCTCGTTCACCAGACCGCACGCCTCGCCCTGCAGCAGGGTCGCGCGCAGCGGGCGAGCACCCACGGTGACGTGCCAGGTGTTGTCCCACCAGGCGGCGGTGACGTTGAGCGAGGGGAAGTCGGTCGCAGCCTTGCGCACGGCCTCGTAGCTCGCACGGTAGTCGTGTTTAACGACCACGATGTGCTCGATCACGTCGCGCACGTAACCCATGTCGACGAACTCGGCGAGCGGCACGCGGCCGGCGCCCGTCAGCTCAACATAGGAATCGAGCGCCAAAAAGGCCGAGAGCACGTCCGAGAAGCCAAAGCGACCGTAGATGCTGCCGCCCACCGTGGCGGTGTTGCGCAGCTGCACGCCCACGATATCGTGAACGGCGAACTCAAAGACATGGTTGACGAGCACGTTGAGCTCGGCATGGCGCTCGAGCTGGCGCAGGGTGCACATGGCACCGATGCGAAACTCGGTCTCGGTCTCCTCGATCTGATCGAGCCCGCAGGCCGAAAGGTCAATCGCCGTCGCCACGCGACGCGAACCCAGGCGCATCCAAATGCCACCGCCCACAATCTTGTTGTTGCGGTTCTTCTGCAAGAGCTCATAGGCTTCGGCCGCGTTTCCAACACGGACGTAGGTACCGAACTTGAGCACGTTCTCCCCCATCTCTTCACTTGTCCAGTACTTTTAAGTGTACCAAACGAGGGGCCGCACACCGTTTTAGGACAAAATCCACCCACCCATCCATAACTTGCGGTGATATACGGACTGATTAGCCGTTCTGGGACGCTTAACAGTCCGTATATCACCGCAAGTTATGAGGAGTCCTCCGGGATAGAAAAGGCTCCCAGCCGGAATGGCTGGGAGCCTCATCACATGCTATATCGAGCGAAGATTTAGCAGACGCCCTGGGCGAGCATGGCGTCGGCGACCTTCAGGAAGCCAGCGATGTTGGCGCCCATGACAAAGTTGCCCTCCTGGCCATACTCCTTGGCGGTGTCGTCCACGTTGTGGAACATGCCGCGCATGAGCTGCTCGAGCTTGCCGTCGACCTCCTCGAAGGTCCAGGACAGGTGCTCAGCGTTCTGGCTCATCTCAAGGCCGGACACGAGCACGCCACCGGCGTTAGCAGCCTTACCGGGCATAAAGGCAACGCCGTTCTCCTGGAAGTAGGTCGTGGCCTCGATGGTCGTGGGCATGTTTGCGCCCTCGCCGACCACCTTGCAGCCGTTGGCGACGAGCGCCTGGGCGTCCTCGAGCAGCAGCGTGTTCTCGCGAGCGCAGGGCAGCGCGATGTCGCAGGGCAGCTGCCACACGCCGCGGCCGTCGCCCTCGTGCCACACGGCGTTGGGCTTCTCGTCAACGTACATAGCGAGCGTGACACCCTTGTCGTGGCCGGAGCGCTTCTTGTTGTAGACATGCTCGAGCACGGTGTAGTCGATGCCGTCGGGATCCTCGACCCAGCCATGGGTGTCGGAGCAGGCCAGCACCTTGCCGCCGAGCTGGGAGACCTTCTGGACCGCGTAGATGGCGACGTTACCGGAGCCGTGAACGACGACGTTCTTGCCCTCGACGGAGTCGCCGCGGCTCTTGAGGTACTCGTCCACAAAGTAGGCCAGACCGTAACCGGTGGCCTCGGTACGGGCGAGCGAGCCGCCAAAGGAGAGGCCCTTGCCGGTAAGGACGCCGGTCCACTCGTTGGTCAGGCGCTTGTACTGACCGAACAGGTAGGCAACCTCGCGGCCGCCAACGCCCAGGTCGCCGGCGGGAACGTCGGTGTTGGGGCCAATGTGGCGATAGAGCTCGGTCATGAAGGACTGGCAGAAGTGCATGATCTCGTTGTTGGACTTGCCCTTGGGGTCAAAGTCGGAGCCGCCCTTGCCGCCGCCCATGGGAAGGGTGGTCAGGCTGTTCTTGAGGATTTGCTCCAGGCCCAGGAACTTGAGCATACCCAGAGTGACCGTCGGGTTAAAGCGCAGGCCGCCCTTGTAGGGTCCAATGGCAGAGTTGAACTCGACGCGGTAACCGCGGTTGACCTGAACCTTGCCCTGGTCGTCGACCCAGGGGACACGGAACATGACGATCCGCTCGGGCTCGACGAGGCGCTCAAGCAGGGCGGCCTCCTCGTACTCGGGATGGGCGTCGAGCGCCGGCTGGATGGTGCCGAGAATCTCGGTCGCGGCCTGGATGAACTCAGGCTGCTCGGGATAGCGGGCCTTGAGCTCTTCGAGAACTTTCTGCGTGTAGCTCATGCTTCCTCCAATTGATGGAAAAGAAAAGTGTCGTTCGAGGCGCCCCATGCGCCGCGAGCTTTATCGAGTATGGATAATATCGCACTGTTGCAGCGAAGTTTCGCATAAGCCGACGAGCAGATGTTTCGTTTTGATTACGATGCAGGTAGAAGCGTTTTTGAGTGCCCAACGCGCAAATCGCGTGTTTCGAAGCTGTTTCGTCCACATGTTCCAAACCACCACATTGGGCACCTTTGTGGTGGTGTTGGTGGTTAGAGGACGAGCTGATGGTAGTCGGCAGGGGTTATGCGGCCCTCGGTGGCGGCGCGGAAGGCGGCGAGCGCATCGCCCGAGAACGGCATGGCCCAGCACAGGCCGCAACCTGCGGTAATGGAGCCGGGCAAAGGCATAATGCGCCCGGGCACGCCGGCATCCAGGCAAAGCTGCTCGCACTCCATCACATCGAAGGTGCTGTCGAACGAAACGATAATCTTGCGCTCGTGGTCGAGGGCATCACCGGACGGGCCTTCGCGATGTGCCTCGCGATACGCCGCGGCGTCCGCTTCCTCTTCCGCAGTATGTCCACAGCCACCGCAGCCGCAGGTACAGGGCTCGGAACCATCGCAAGTGCAAGGCTCTCCCGTGTCGGGACAAATATCGTGAGACATGGCAACTCCAATCGTCTAGGCGAGTAACTCGGCCGCCGCAAACTCCTCGGGCGTATTGACGTTTTCGAAGCAGAGCGTCGAGCCCGCGGCCTTAACGATCTGCGGTTCATCTATATAACCAGCCTGAACGCGATTGATCAGGCAGCGAATGCGTTGGCGGTCGCAGGAGAGCAGCTCTTGGGCAACTGGCGCACATGCGTCACGGCGCCAGACGGCGCAAAGCGGCTCAATGCCACGCTCCTCGCGCGGCACGCACACGTCGAGCGCCTCAGCCTCAACACGATCGGCGAGCGCGCCGATGAGTTCCGGCGAGACAAACGGCATATCGCAAGCGACGATCGCCACGAACGGCAATCGCGCCGCGGCCAACGAGCTCGCGATGCCGCGCATGGCACCGGCGGGACCGTCGACGTCCATCACCACGCGGGGGCGCAGGCCATCAAACATAAGCTCCTCAAGGTAGGCAAGCTCGCAGGGGCGCGACGTCGTCACGACCAGCTCGCCGGCAACTGGCGCCAGCCGACCCAGCACGCGCTCGATGAGCGGCTCACCGCAAAACGCCATGCGCGCCTTATCGCAGCCCATGCGCGACGACATCCCGCCCGCTTGAACGACACAAGAAAGATCGGCCCGTCTTACGGTAGTCATACGGCAAACCACCCCCATCGGTATGCTCAAAACTCGACGCACGAAGCCAAATACCGTCGCCGATAAAGCGGGCGGCACGGCAAACCCATGCAAAAACAAAACAGCGCCTTTGCGGCACGCAGCAAGACCGCGAGCACAAAAGCGCTGGTAGCGTATGGCGGGAACGTATGTGAATCGAACACATCCAAGACGTTTTGCACGCCTCGCAACGGTTTTGAGGACCGCGGAGCCCACCGGAGCCCATCCGTTCCCAAGTGCGGCGGTATTTTACCAAACCGAGCGGGCCCCATCCCAAATAGACAAGCAAGAAGTTGCGGTGGAATAGTTCTTACTTAGGCTGCAAGACCCCAAAAACAGGAACTATTTCACCGCAACTGAGGAGGCGGGAGCGGGTAACCGGCCTAGCGCAGGGAGCGCAGGCCGCCGGCATCCTTGTCGAGCACCGTAAAGCGCACGGCATCCAGGTGCTCCAAGATGCTGATGGCGCGTTTGCGCGACACGCCCAGGGCCTCGCGCAGCACGCTCGTGGTGGCAGCGCCGCCGGCCGCCTCAATGGCGGCGGCGACGAGCTCACGCGCATGGGCCTCGGCAGCAGCGGACAGGGCAACGTCGCGCTCGACCTTAACGATTGCGCGGTTGAGGGAAAGCTCGCGCAGGGCACGCGTCATGGTGTCGCGGCCGAGCTGCAGCTGTTCGCCCACCTCGGGAAGCGCCGGTGCATCCAAGCCGGCCTCGTCAAGCAGCGCGACGATGCGCTCGCAAGCCTCTCGCACCACGCGTGCCGCCGCGGCGGCCGAATGCGGATCGAATACCTCGGCGCCCTCGGCGGCGCACACGCCACGCGAGCAGCCCTCGGCAATCAGAGCCGCGGCAACGGCTTCATCAGCGGCAGGCCACGCAGCATGGGCAACGGCACCGGGCGTAAAGCCCGTCTCCTTGGGAGCCGCCGCATGCATGGCTGACAGGGTCGCCGCCAGTGCATTCATCGCGGCGTCGAGCACGGAAGCATCTGCATACAGCGAGCCATCCGAGCCAGCAAGCGCGCGAGCAGCGCCCTTCGCCACCAACACGCGCAGTGCAGTATCGACCTCGCCGACGCCAAGATCCAAAGCCGCGGCAACATCAACCGCCGTAACCGGCAACGTCTGCAGCACCAGCCAAGCGCCCACACCGCCCGCGATATCGCCGGACTCGATCGCCGCATACAGCGCACGCTCTCCTTCGGCAAGCTCGCGCGAGCGACGGCAGCGCGAAAGCAGCACGCGCCCGCCGCCAATGAGCATCACGGGCGAATAGGACAGCACCACGACATGGTCCCCGGCACGTAGCGGCAGCGAGTTTTCCAAGCGCACCTGAACATTACGGGTCTCGCCCACCGCCATGGGGGCCTCGCCCTCCATAAGCATGATGCGGCCGACAACCTCGGCCGTACCCGCCATCACATGCACGCGCGCGCCCGACTCGAGCACACGCGGTTTAGCGCCCTCGCGGCCCAGGTAGGTAAACGTCATCATAAAGCGCAGCGTCTGGCCAAAACGGCCCTCCACGCCGAGCATCTCGCCGCGATCGAGCGCGGCGACAGCATCGCCCACCAAGTTGAGCGCCACACGCTGACCGGGCAACGCCTGCTGCGTGTCGCCATGCACCTGGATCCCGCGTACGCGGCAGACCGTGCGCGACGGCAGCGCGACGAGCTCATCGCCCACCGCAACCGGCGCATCGTGCAGCGTTCCCGTCACGACGGTGCCGGCGCCCTTGATCGTAAAGCAGCGGTCAATCGGCAGGCGCGGCGCGGCATCGCTCCGCTCGGCACGCTCGCGACAGGTATCCCAGCAGACACCCACCTGCTCGTCGAGCACCGCAAGCAGCCCGTCAATCCCCTCGCCCGTCTTAGACGACACGGGCACAATTGGCGCGCCCGCAAACACAGTACCCGACAAAAAGTCATCGACATCGAGCTCGGCAAGCTCGGTCATCTCGGCATCGGCCAGGTCACACATCGTCAGCGCCACCACCATATGCGTGACGCCCAGCAGCTCCAGCACATGCACGTGCTCGCGGGTCTGCGGCATCACGCCCTCGACGGCTGAGACCACCAGCACGGCAACGTCAATGCCCGTGGCACCCTGCACCATGGCGCGCAAGTAATGCGCATGGCCCGGCACGTCGACAAGGCCGACGATCTTGCCACTCGGCAGCGCCAGCTCGCCAAAGCCCAACTCCACCGTCATGCCGCGGCGACGCTCGACCTCAAGGCGATCAGGATTCTTGCCGGTCAGCGCCTCGATCAGTGCCGACTTACCGTGGTCAACGTGGCCCGCCGTGCCAACGATAACGGGACACTCCACCAGCGCCTGAACCTCACTCATCGAGCAATCGCCTTCTCAACGCATGCGGCAAGCGTCGACGCCGCCGTCTCGATATCGCGGTCGCCCACGAGCGTACGGACGTCAAACAAAATGCGATCGTGCGAGGCGCGCGTGACGACCGGCGTGTCGAAATCTTGGACGAGTGAGCGCTTGAGTGCGTCAACGGAAAGACGCTCATCGACAAGACGCACGGCAACGCACATGGTGGGCAGCTCGACGGTAGGCAGCGAGCCGCCGCCGGGAGTCGACGACTCCTCGACGATTTCCAGCTGCACGGCACACGGGCAGCCAGCCTTATCGAGGCCCGCCACCATCAGCTCGCGCAGCTTGCGTGCACGACGCTCCAGATGTGTCTGCGGAAGCGTGAGCATGTTGAGCACCGGCACCTCGCGATGGGCCACATCCGCCCCATCCATGTAAATGCGCAGTGTGGCCTCGAGCGCCGCCAGTGCGAGCTTACCCGGGCGCAGAGCACGCATAAGCGGATGTGACCCACAGGCCTGGACCAGGTCACGACGGCCCATGATAATGCCCGCCTGTGCTGCACCGAGAAGTTTAT
>CABQKL010000014.1 GCA_902464645.1 uncultured Collinsella sp. | reverse complement strand
ATGCAATACTATCGCATCCCCCGCCCCCTCATAAGTTGCGGTGGAATAGTTCCTGTTCAAGGCCTTCAGCAGCAAAAACAGGAACTATTCCACCGCAACTACAGCCAACGAGTTGTTGCAATTAGGTGAACGTTCACCTTTTTATTGTTTTTCTCTTCGCAAATAAAATCCCGTCGTATACTTAGGCTCAAACGAAACCGATTTCGTTGAGCGTGGGCAATATGATGCTAAGACGCACCCTACCATCTTGGCATCTTATCGCCCACGCAATGCCATTTGCTTTCTTCCCGTCTCGTTGGACCTTTAGTCCCATTCCGGCACAGCGAGACACTTCCTAGACGACTGACCGTGGGGCCGGCTTTTCTGCTTTTGCAGCAGTGCCTCCGATAACCCTCTTTTGCCGGCCCGGGTCAGCTTTTTCACACAACCGAAAGGACGGGTAGCAACATGCGACCGCTCATCATCATGCATGGCGAGAACATCGACTGGTGCCATACCGTCATCAGAATGCTGATGTATCTGGTGGGCGTTGCAGTACTGGCACTCGGTATGAGTCTCCAGACGGCATCCGGCCTGGGCGTCGCCGCGCTCACGTGCTTTGCCACAACCCTATCCATGCTCACTGGCAAGACGCTCGGCTTTTGGATCACCGCAACCTACGTTGCCTACATCGTGGCGCAATTAGCCATCTTGCGAAGCGAGTTCCAGCCGCGCATCCTGCTCGAGTTGTTCTTCTCAACGCTGATTGGCGGCTTGACCGACCTCTTCATGGCGGTCAACCCACTGCATCCCACGGCACTCCCCACACAGATTGCGACCATGCTGCTCTCCCTCGCTGTCACCGCATTTGGCGTAAGTCTCGTCGTCAACATGGGCGTTGTCCCCAACGCGCCCGACGGCTTGGTGCAAGTCATTGCCGAAAAGCTTAAACGCCGCTTTGGTGACGTAAAAGTCGTGTTTGACTGCTCACATGTCGCCGCCTCGCTCGCGTTGTCGCTGATCTTTATGTACAACCTGGGCGGCTTTGGCGTCACGACCGCCATCTCGGCACTGTTCCTGGGCCATGTCATCAACGTCGCCAACAAGCTGTTCGCCCAGCGCTTTATCCGCGCGGCATTCGGAAAATAGCACCACCGTAAGAACCCGCAAACAGCGCTATACGTTGCTATATCTCACTATACTTTGCTATATCTTGCTATACTTTGCTATATCTTGCTATATCTTGAGCAAAGGTGGCTCACATGCAAACAAACCCTTTTAAGCCCACAGCAGGTAAAACACCTCCCACGATTATCGGCCGCGAAGATGTACTTGAAGAATTCAGTGAAGGCCTCACCAACGGGCCTGGTGCCCCTGGGCGCCTAATGCGCATAGCCGGCGTCCGTGGAACGGGCAAGACGGTCCTCCTTGACGAGTGCTCACGTTTGGCGCAAAGCCGTGGCTGGACGGTCATAAAAGAGGTCGCAACCGAGGGACTTTGCCAGCGCATTCTCGAACAGCTGCAGCCCAAATTCCAGGCCAAACACGCCAGATTTGAGCCCACCGTAGCTGGCATATCCATCGGCAGCATAGATATTGAGCGAATCGGCCCATCGCTACGCGACGCCATGAGACAGACAATAACCAAGAATGGAAATGGCCTGCTCATCACTCTCGACGAGGTTCAAGACGCAGAGCTCGATGAGGTCCGAACGCTCTCCATTGCGATTCAGCAGGTTATCGGCGAAGACCTTGATATCGCCTTTGTTTTTGCTGGGCTGCCTTCGATGATTGAAAGCATCATCAACGGAAAGACACTTACGTTTTTGCGCCGTGCCCTCCCCTTTGATCTGAAGGCTGTGGCAGTAACCGAAGTGTCGTACTCCCTCGAGGAAACCATTGAAGCGTCTGGCATGGAGTTGCAGCCAGGTATTGCCGGCCAACTTGCCGAGGCAACGCAAGGCTATCCTTTCATGATCCAACTCGTTGGATACTACGCATGGCAGTTGGCAAGACGTGCACACACAGCGATTATTGGAGAAGAAGAAGCCGAGCGTGGCATTGCAACGGCACGCGAACGCTTCTGCGCCATGGTGATTGAGCCCGCACTGCAGCGCATTCCGCCCACGTGCATCGCTTATCTGCTGAGCATGGCGTCTTTGGGGCAGACGAGCTCGACCAGCATGGTTGCCGATGCCCTGAACAAAACGCCTCAACAGGTGAGCTCCGTCCGCAGCCGCCTGTTAAGAGAATCGATTATCGAGGCTCCCTCGTACGGCAAGGTCTCATTTGCCATCCCCTACATGCGCGACTACCTCTACGAGCACAAAGCCGAACTGGAAGTTGAACTGTAGAAACGGCAACTGCCCTGCAAGACGAAAACCGTTTTCGTACGGATTAAAGCAGACGTAAACGATTTTCGTCTTGATTTGCGTACGGAATTAAGACGTAAATTGCGCTTTCGTACGCTTATTACCAGACGCAAATTGTTTTCGTCCGGCCATGCGTCCCCAATCTAGACGAAAAGAGCCCCGAGCTCGTATTGAACTGCATCCCAATTCTTGGACGGGCGCCGATGCCCTGATCTCTGCCATGTCGAGGTGCGAGATCAAATCCTTGGCGCGCTCGCCGGAGTGGTATGCCTTGTTCGGCGCCACCTTCCTGTAGAGCTTCTTGAGCTTCGTCTTCCCCTTGTTGCCCGGCGGCATCTCCGTCTCAGGTGGCAGCCCTAGGAAGGACAGGACGCCGGGCAGGTCGCACAGCATCACGTCCTCGATGTCGGCCTTGGCCGCCAGGTCGACGACTCTCTGCGCTGTCGGCGAGATGTTCGGGGTGCTGCTACCGCCCGCTGGTTCGGAAGCTGGCGGGCAGTAGCGGGCAGTAGCGGCAGTAGCGGTGTGGCTCGATAGGCCCGAATATCCGTAAGGAAGGTGCTCGCTCTCATATGTGCTGATATGCCTCGCCTCGCGAACCTTGGGATGCTTCCTGAGGTAATCCCTCAATTCGAGCCACTCTTTATGCTCATAACGCTTCGAAATCGTTTCCCCGTCGACAGTTTCCTTCACATAATGGTATGTTCGAACGCCTTCGAACTTGCCGAACCCGTTCTCGACGCTGAAGTTTCTGAACCAGCGCGAAAACCCATTCAGGTCCATGAAGTTGACTTGGGGATGCCTGTCTTTCGTTCGTTCGAATGAGTGGACGAGCGGAGTGCCTTTGACTTGTTCCAGGCCGAAGGCTTCCATTTCGCGGGCCTGCTCCTTTTTCCAGAATTCGAGATACGACGTCAGCGTCTCGCTTATCGAGATCCTCCGCACACTTTTCTTGCTTTTGGGCGAGCGAACGCTTCGATCGGCCGCGAACTGCTGCTCAATGAGGATGCTTCTGTTCTCGACGGAGACATCGGACCACGTCATCCCGAGGGCTTCTGCCCTTCTCATGTCGGTGTCGAGCATGAGCATCACGCATGTGATGTGCGCGTCCGGTTCTCGATTGAGTAGGATGTCGAGTAGGCGAGCGGCGTGATGGTTCCTTCACGGTTGTCGTGGAACTTTTTTGCGTACGAGCCGACGGTGTCCCTCGATTTTTGGACGTAGGTGCCGCTGTTGAGTTCTGCCTTGTAGGCTTCGAGTGCGGCGTCGACCTCTCGGCTTTTGGTGGTATGTATGGTCTGTCACGGCGAATAGCGGTATTTGCCCGTGACCGGATCCTTGCCGAGGCTGTGACGGTAGCGCCACGTGTATTTGTCGCGGCGTTGCTTCGTTCCTTTGCCTATGACGAGAGGTCGGTCGTTCATCGTGTTCCTTGCCTGAAGTGCCTGAGAATCGCGCTCGGTTGCGCGGAATGGCGCAAAGGGCTGGGGCGGGTGGGCATTACCCTTGGTGGTGGGCCCTGCGTGGGGTCACACCCCACGGGTAATGCTCCGCCTGACCGCTTTCAAGCTCGTTGTGGGTCGAATTTGGGTCGAATTATTCCGCGTACTTTTCTTTCGTAAATCTATGAAAACATCAAATGACCTGGAGTTATATTGACTTCAATTTGGGTCGAAATGTCTGAATGAAACAACGTCGTAGCGACCTCATAACCCGAAGGTCGGTGGTTCAAATCCGCCCCCCGCGACCATGAAACTTCAGGTCGGAAGCATAAAAGCTCCCGACCTTTTTCTTTGTCTAGGGGTTTCGGCATCTCTCGTTCTTTGGGTACCTCGAGGCGGGCAATCAGATAGATGCTTACGAGTATCATAGGGTCTTTTTACGTCGCGGTCGTGTCTCGTACTGGTGCGCCGCTCTTTGTGGGACGTGTCACTTTGCCATAGGTTGTCCGGCGGCGGGGCGCAGGTCGTTCCCCGTGGCGTCGCTCCTTTCGACGCTACGCTGCCTGGCTACTCGTTCCACTGGTGCTTTTTCATGTCGACGCAGCCGTTGTCTCGGAAGGCGACTCCTTCCTCCGTCAGTAGTGCTCGCTGGTCGGGGAAGTTTGGCGCGAGGCGTCCCGCGTGGTTGACGACGCGGTGGCAGGGATAATCGCCGTAGCGATCCGCCTCGCTCAGCACCGCTCCGACCAGGCGAGAGTTTTTCTCCCTGCCGATGAGGCGCGCTATCTGACCGTACGAGGCGACGCATCCCGCCGGAATCTCTGCCACGACGGAGAGAATCTCATAAACCAAATCTTCGTCCAGGACTTTTCCCATCGTATCGCTCCCGTGTTCGCTTTTGCCTTCGGGGGCGCGGCGCCGATCACCCGTGCTGCGATTTTCGCAGCTCCCCTTACCGAAGCATCGAGGGAAAGCGCGTGCGTGTCAAGGTTGTCTGGTCCAGTTGCTGGCTCGATGCCTCGAGATGTTCGCCTCAAGTGCGACCTGCCCCTATTGGAAAAGGATGCCGAAGATGTATTTGGTGATGGCGGAGCGGCGGATGACCCCCACGAGTTTGCCCTCGTCATCAACCACAGGAAGCTTCTTGAACTTCTTCTTCGCCAGCAGCGCGGCGACGCGGGCGATGCTCTGCTCGGGACGGGCACACACTACCTGGCGCGTCGCGAAATCCATGACGCAGCGATCCTTCAGGTCTTCGATGCGCTGCTCAAGGCTCTGATCGTCGAAGTACAGCATGGACGCGTCGCCGCCCGTGAAGATGGTGTGAGCGCGATGCTGCGCGATGGCTCCCATGACATCGCCGTCGGAGATGAACCCGACCACCTGGTTGCGCTCATCGATTACGGGCATGCTGCTCACCTCGTTTTCGGCGAGCATGCGCACCACGTCGGAAATCGTGCAATCCTGCGTGCAGGTGAACGGCTCTTCAATCATGATGCTCGAAACGGGCGTCCCCTCGAGCTCGAGCGGGATGCGCTCGGACAGAATCTCGGACATCGCTTATGCCTCCTTCGTTTTCGGTGCGGTTTTCTTGGTGCGCACGCTGAATATTGCGCAGATAAGGGAAACGAGGCCGATTGCCGCGCACACCTTGTAAGCGACGCCCGCGCCCACGGCGGTGGCTACTTGGATGCTCGCATCGACGCCGGCCGACGCGGTGACGCTTGTCATGACCGTGATGATGAGCGCCGTGCACAAACCGCCGGCGACCTGGCGGCCGGTGTTCGCGATGGCGTTGCCGTGGGCGATCATGTCATTTTTCAAGGCATTGACACCCCATGTGTTCACCGGCATGTTCGCGAGCGACTGGCCGGCGGACTGCAGCATGCAGAACAGCGCAACCACCAAGATGGGCGTGTTTACCGTCGAAAGCGAGAGCAGGAACAGGGCGCCGGTCATGAGGGCCAGGCCGACGATCGAGATGGCACGCGGACCGAACTTGTCGAACACCACGCCGGAGATAGGGCTGATGATGATGCCCACCGCCGCGGCGGGAAGCATGGCCATGCCGGTTTCGAAGGCCGAAGCGCCAAGCGAGGTTTGCAGCAGCAACGGCAACAGCGTGTTGGTGACCAGGCATGCGGCGTTGATGAGCGTGACGATGATGGCGGCCACGCGGAACTCGCGCGTCTTGAGCGTGCCCAGTTGAAGCAGCGGGTCCTCGATTTTGCCCTGGCGTACGACGAACAGCACCAAGCACACGACACCCGCGACGATCGAGCCGAGCACCACGGGGTTGCCCCAACCCATCGACGAGGCGCTCGAGAACCCGTAGAGAAGTCCGCCGAAGGCGATGGTGGAGAGGACGACCGAGGGCAGGTCGAGCTTGGGGTTCTTCAGCTCGCCCACGTTTTTCAGCATGAACACGCCCAGCACCAGCACGAGAATTGCGAGGGGGACGATGGCGCCGATCATGGTGCGCCAGCCGTACGTGTCGATCACCGCGCCGCCTACGACGGGGCCGACCGCGGGACCCGCCGACATGACGATGCCCGCCATGCCCATAGCCGTTCCTCGTTTCTCGACGGGGAACACCAGCATGGGAACCACCGAGACAAGCGGCATGAGCACGCCTGAGCCCGCCGCTTGCAACACGCGACCGATGATGAGGAACAGGAAATCAGGGGCTGCGGCGCACAGCAGCGTGCCCAGCGCGAACACCAGCGTCGCCCCGAAGAATAGCGCGCGGGTGCTGAACTTGTCGATAAGGAACGCCGAAACGGGGACCATGATGCCGCTCACCAGCGGGTATATGGACATGATCCACTGGGCAGTCGAGGCATCGATGGCGAAATCGGACATGATGACCGGCAGCGCAGGCGACATCACCGTTTGGTTCAGTAGCGCCAAGAAGGCACCCAGGACGACGACCGCGACGATGCGGATCTGGGTACCGGTAATGCGCCCATTGGCGGGCGCGACCGTACAATTATCAGACATAAGCTTCCTTCGTATCTATTCGATTCTTCGCCGAAGGCGCGCCGGCCCACGGGCGAAATAACATGCACGTGCTATGCGTGCATCAGATACGACAGGAAGAAAGCGGCTGCTCAGAGCGCACTTGGGGAACAACAGGAGAGGCCCCGTATACCAGGGGCCGCCGAATTGCGATGTATGCTTTGGTCAAATCCTTCATAGTGGGGAGGTACTCTAGCAGCCGTCTTCGCCCCTTTCAAGGGATGTAACCCAGACGTTGATTTTCTTCACCGAGGCGCCATCGTTGACGGGTGGCGTGCTTCTCTATCGCCACACCGCGGGGCGAGGGAACGCCGCGGCGAGCTTGTACATCGGCTATGTGTGCAGCTGCGAGCGTGTCGCCGGCGCGCGCTGGGCGCCAGTCCGATCCGGCCGACTCTTGCCGACGGTCGGTCGCCGTCCTCCTCCATCTCCGCCTGCTCTGTTTTTGCTCGGCTCCCTTGTCGTATCATGGACGGACGAGAATTGAGCGAAGGCGGTACGTATGAACATCCAGATATTCGGCACGAAGAAAAGCTTCGATACTAAGAAGGCGCAGCGCTATTTCAAGGAACGTCGTGTGAAGTTCCAGTTCATCGACTTGAAGGAAAAGGGGATGAGCAAAGGCGAGCTCGAAAGCGTGGCGCGCGCCGTCGGCGGGATCGACGCTGTGATCGATCCAAAGGCGAAAGATGCCGACACGGTTGCGCTCGTACAGTATCTTGCTGCCGACCAGAAGTTCGAAAAGGTGCTCGATAACCAGCAGATTCTTCGTGAGCCCATCGTTCGCAACGGCCGCCAGGCAACCGTTGGCTACGAGCCTGACGTGTGGAAGGGCTGGGAATAAAGCGGCTGGGAATAAAGTGAAGCGCCCACGCCCGTGGTTTTATCCACGGACGCGGGCGCTTGCGTAAGACGTCTCTTGTCGTTTGAGTGGAGCGCCCCGGCGGCGCTGAACAACGCGCCCCGGTGACGTGGCTCGGGGCTCTTTGTGCCGCACATCTATGAGAGGAGATATTCGGTGCGCACGGGTGCTACTCCATGTAGCCGCCCTGAATGGCGAAAACTGCATGCTCGGTAAAGAACTTGAGCGTGCCGGAGGTGTAACGATTAGCCTTGGGCTTCCAAGCGGCGCGACGCTCGGCCAGGACGGCGTCGACCTCGGCCGGCTCCATCTCCTTGCCGGCGATGCCCACGATGGACAGCGAGCGCTCGGGGATGTCGATCTGGATCAGGTCGCCTTCCTCGATCAGGGCAATCGGACCGCCCACAGCGGCCTCGGGCGAAACGTGACCGATAGCCGGGCCCTTGGAGGCGCCGGAGAAGCGGCCGTCAGTGATCAGGGCAATGCTCGCGCCCAGCTCGGGGTCGCTGGCGATAGCCTCGGTGGTGTAGAACATCTCGGGCATGCCGGAACCCTTGGGGCCCTCATAACGAATGATGACGGCGTCGCCGGGCTTGACCTCGTGCGTCAGGACGGCGTGGATAGCGTCCTCTTCGCAGTCGAACGGACGTGCCTTAAGCGTGGCCTGGAACATCTCGCGCGGAACAACCGTGTGCTTGACGACGGCGCCCTCGGGGGCAAGGTTGCCGTGGAGGATGGCGATAGAGCCGTCGGTACCAAAAGCCTGGTCAAACGGGCGAATGATGTCCTCGCGCTTGAGGTCCCACTTCTCCAAGTAGCGGCCGCACTTCTCGTAGTAGCCGTTGTTCTTAAGGTCCTCGAGGTTTTCGCCGAGAGTCTTGCCGGTGACGGTCATAACGTCGAGGTGGAGCATCGACTTGATCTCCTCCATGATGCGCGGCACGCCGCCCGCATAGTAGAAGAACTGCGCCGGCCACTCGCCTGCGGGGCGAACGTTGAGCAGGTAGTGGGCGCCACGGTGCAGGCGATCGAAATCGTCGGCGGACATCTCGATGCCAAACTCGCGGGCGATAGCAGGAATATGCAGCAGCGAGTTGGTGGAACCGGAGATGGCGCCGTGGACCATGATGAGATTCTCGAAGGACTCCTTGGTCACGATGTCGCGGGGGCACAGGTTGTGCTCGGAGAGCCACACGGACTGACGGCCGGCCGCGCGCGCAAACTCACGCAGGTCGGAGCTGGTGGCGGGCAGCAGGGCCGTGCCAGGGAGCATAAGGCCCAGGGCCTCGGCGGTAACCTGCATGGTCGACGCGGTGCCCATAAAGGAGCAGGCGCCGCAGCTGGGGCATGCGTTGTGCTTGGCAAACTCAAGTTCCTTGCGGGAGATCTCGCCGCGCTCGTAGCGGGCAGAAATCGCGCCGAGCTGCTCCAGGGTCAACAGATCGGGGCCGGCATCCATGACGCCGCCGGTAACGACGATGGAGGGGATGTTGATGCGGCCCATGGCCATGAGGTTCGCAGGCAGGCCCTTATCGCAGCTGGCGACAAAGACGCCGGCGTCGAACGGGGTGGCCTTGGCATGAATCTCGATCATGTTGGCGATCATGTCGCGGCTGGGCAGCGAGTAGTTAATGCCGTCGTGGCCCTGGGCCTCGCCGTCGCAGATATCGGTGCAGAAGTAACGGGCACCGTGACCGCCAGCCTCGGCAACGCCGGCACGGACCTCCTCGACCAACTCAAACAGGCCGGCAGAACCCGGATGCGAGTCGCCGAACGTCGACTCGATAATGACCTGCGGCTTGTCCAGATCCTCGATGGACCAGCCAGAGCCCAGACGCAGCGGGTCCATCTCGGGGCTGATGGTGCGAAACTTGCCGGAACGCGGCTGCAGCTTGGCAACCAGGTCGGCGGCCTCCTGCTGAATCTGTGCTTTGGTCTTCTCGTCCATGATGCTCTCCTCTTTTGGTTTGAACGGTTATACCAATCGTTGGTGATTAAATCTGGTGTTTGTCGGTGCCGGGCGCACGGCCCGGCGTAAATAGCCCGACTAGGCGAAGAACAAGATCACCAGGGCGCAGGCGAGGCCCGAAAGGCCGATGATCGTCTCCATGACAGTCCAGGACTTGAGGGTGGTCTTCTCGTCAATCTCGAGGAACGAAGAACACATCCAGAAACCGGCATCGTTGACGTGCGAGAGAGCCGTGGCGCCGCCGCAGATGGCAAGGCAGATGGCGGCACGCATGAACACCGAGGCGTCGGCAACCGCAGACATGGCGGCCATAATGCCCGATGCCATGGTCATGGCGACGATGGAGCTGCCGACCGAGGCACGCACCATGACGGCAATCAAGAAGGCGACGACCACCAGGGGCAGCGGAGAGGCCTCGAGCATAGGACCGATAACCTGGCCCAGGCCGCAGTCCTGCAGCATCCAGCGGATCACACCGCCGCAGGCAATGACCAGCAAGATCATGCCGACGGGCTTAAGCGAACGGTCGAGCAGGGCCTTGAGCTCGGCGCCGGAGTAGCCGCGCCGCGCGCCCAGCAGATACATCGCGACGAGCGTGGCGAGCGTCAAAGCGACGAACGGCTTACCCAGGAAGGCAAAAATCGAGGCGAGCTCGGCGGGCATGGGGATATAAGAGGACAACGTGCCCAGCAAAATCAGACAAAGCGGCGTGAGCACGATGGCAAGCACCATGCCAAAGGAGGGAAGCTCCTTTTCGTCGCTCGCACCCTCGGCAGAGGTAAAGTGCTCCGGAACATCGGTAAAAATGCGACTGCCCACGTTGCGACCCCAGATGACGCCGGCGATCGCCATAGCGATGAAGGCGGTAGGGATACCGACGAGAATCATGGTGCCCAGGTCGACACCGAGCGTGCCGGCGACCAGAACCGAACCGGCCGATGGCGGCACAAACGCATAGCCAGCGGCAAGTCCTGCGAGCAGCGCGATGCCGTAGTAGAGCGTCGACTTTTTGGTCTGCGATGCCACGCTAAACGCAAGTGGGATCAAAACGACCACGCCGGCCTCAAAGAACACCGTAGTGCCGATAACCAGACCGGTAATTCCCAGCGCCCAGCTGGAATGACCCTGCCCAAAGGTATCGATGAAGGTCTGGGCGATCTTCTTGGCGCCGCCGCTCTCTTCAAGAATCTGACCAAACATCGAGCCCAGGCCAATGAGCAGGGCGATGTTTTGCAGCGTGGTGCCCACGCCCTTGGTGACAGTGTCCGCCACCAGGTCGAGCGGCATACCGGCGCCGATGCCGATCGCGAGCGCCGAGACCATCATCGAAAGCACGGGATGCAGCTTGAACTTAATGATGAGCGCAAGCAGCAGCGCAATGCCCACGATGGCGGCGACGACCAGCCTGGTGGGGTCGGCCATAAACGTTGGGTCTGACATCTTTCCTCCAATTCATCAGACCTTTTGAATTCGCCTTAGACTATAGCGTTTTCTCAATAGGTCTGATGTTTAAAAGGGAAACTTTTTTCAAAATACATCTGATGTATTTCATGAACGGTCTGTTTTGACGGTAAACGGCTACTTACAGCTCCCCACTGTCTAGGCGAACCGCCGCGGCTTCTGTTGAATGAGTTAGAATAGCTCTGATGAATTCTTTTGATATGAGGTGAAGCGTGGCACGAGCCGATTCGGGACTCCCCGAGCAGATTTCCGAGAAAATCATTCAATTGATCTTGGATGAGCATCTTGAGCAAGGCGATCGCCTGCCCAAGGAGGCCGTGCTCGTCGAGCGCCTGGGCGCCGGCAGGAGCACGGTGCGCGAGGCCATGAAGCTGCTGCAGTCGCGCAACATCGTGCGCATTAAGCAGGGCTCGGGCACCTATGTGGCCTCGAACCCCGGCGTTGCCGACGACCCGCTGGGCTTTACCTTTATCGATGACAAGCAGCGTCTGGCGCGCGACCTACTCGAGGTGCGCTTTATGATCGAGCCGCAGATTGCACGCATGGCAGCCGAGCACGCAACCAACGACCAGGTCGTCTGTATCAAAGAGCTCTGCGACGAATCCGAGCGCCTGGCCGAGGCCGGTGAGGATTACTCCGCCGCCGACACCGCGTTCCACAATGCCATTGCCGAGAGCTCCGGAAACCTCGTCGTTCCCCGCCTAATGGGCGTGCTCAAGGCGTCTGTCCCCCTGTTTATTGACGTGACCGGCAAAAAGCTGGTTGAGGAGACCATCCGCACCCACCGTGGTGTGGCCGATGCCATCGCCGCGCGCAATCCCACCGCCGCGCACGACGCGATGTATCTGCACCTGGTGTATAACCGCAACATGATTGCAGAGGGAGCGCAGGCACAGAGCGAATAGAGGTCCGCACGGCAGGGACTTTTCTGCCGCTCACCTTTTAAAAGTGAACGTTCACCTGATTTTAGGAAATAAGGGGTGCCTGTTGCGCCGCCTCTCCTATACTGAGCTTGTACTAAAAGTAAGATAAATATAGATGAACGTTTCTTTTGAAAGGATCGCTATGTCTGATCTTATGGACAGCTTCCGCCTGGATGGCAAGGTCGCGCTCGTAACCGGCGCCACCTACGGTATTGGCATGGCCATCGCCGAGGCGCTCGGAGAGGCCGGCGCCAAGATCGCCTTTAACGCACGTCACGCCGACAAGGTCGCCGAGGCCGAGAAGCACTACCGCGAGCTGGGCTTTGAGGCCCATGGTTACGTGGCAGACGTCACCGACGAGGCCGTCGTCGCCGAGCTCATCGCCAAGATCGAGGCCGACTTTGGTACCACGCCCGACATCCTGGTCAACAACGCCGGCGTTATCCAGCGCACCCCGATGCTCGACATGAGCGCCGAGGACTTCCGCCGCGTCGTCGATATTGACCTCAACGCACCGTTTATCGTGTCCAAGGCCTGCCTGCCTGGCATGATCGCCAAGGGCCACGGCAAGATCATCAACATCTGCTCGATGATGAGCGAGCTGGGTCGCGAGACCATCGCCGGCTATGCCGCCGCCAAGGGCGGACTCAAGATGCTCACCAAGAACATCTGCTCGGAGTTTGGCGAGGCCAATATCCAGTGCAACGGCATTGGACCCGGCTACATCGCCACACCGCAGACCGCGCCGCTGCGCGAGACGCAGCCCGACGGCAGCCGCCACCCGTTTGACCAGTTCATCATTGCCAAGACGCCGGCCGCCCGTTGGGGCACGCCCGAGGATCTGAAGGGCCCCGCCGTGTTCTTGGCTTCCGATGCATCGAACTTCGTCAACGGCCACATCCTCTACGTCGACGGTGGAATCCTCGCATACATTGGAAAGCAGCCGCAGTAAGACGTCTGGGCGAGGCGGCGGACGATAAGGTCTGCTGCTCGAACAGTCCTGACTCGCACGAAGAGCACATTAAGTGCTCTTCGGCTCGTGCGGAACTCGCGACAGACCTTATCGTCCACCGCCCGCAGAGCGGCTTCTCTGTTGGAGATGCCATGCAACATAACGAACAATTAATTTAGAAAATAGTGGAAGGTTACCTATCATGAAAATCGCTCTGATCAATGAGAACTCTCAGAACTCCAAGAACCCTATGATTGAGGCTGCCCTTAAGAAGGTTGTCGAGCCCATGGGCCACACTGTCTTTAACTATGGCATGTATGCCGATGCCGACTCCAAGCCCCTCACCTACGTGCAGAACGGCATCCTTGCCGCCGTGCTGCTGAACTCCGGCGCTGCCGACTACGTCGTGACCGGCTGCGGCACCGGCGAGGGCGCCATGCTCGCCTGTAACTCCTTCCCCGGCGTGCTGTGCGGCCACGTTGCCGACCCGCTCGACGCCTACACCTTTGCCCAGGTCAACGATGGCAACGCCGTTGCCATGCCCTTCGCCCTCAAGAACGGCTGGGGCCAGGAGCTCAACCTTGAGTACACCTTCGAGAAGCTCTTTGGCTTTGGTTCGGGCAACGGCTATCCTGCCGAGCGTGTTGAGCCCGAGCAGCGCAACAAGAAGATCCTCGACGGCGTCCGCGCTGTGACTATGCGTCCGCTCGTCGACGTTCTGGGCGAGATCGATCAGGACCTGGTGAAGGGCGCACTTGCCGGCGAACACTTCCAGGAGCACTTCTTTGCCAACGCAACCGACGAGGCCATCATCACCAAGGTCAAGGAGATCCTGGGCCTCTAATCGCACGACTCATTGCAGCTAACGCAAGCGGCGGTCGTCCCACGTACGGGACAACCGCCGCTTTTTGCTATCTACCGACTGACGCCGCGGGGACAGGCCCCATGCACCAAGGGATTAACTAGAGCTCGCAGGCAATCTTGTAGCCGTCGCCGATGGCGTCGCGGATGTTGCCGCACTTGTTGGCATCGCCCAACACGTGGGTGGTAACGCCGGCTGCAGCAAGGTCGTCGGCCAACTTGGTATTGGGACGATAGCCCATGGCAAGTACCAGCGTATCGGCATCGGCGATGGTGTGGACCTCGCCGTCCTTCTCGTAGCTGATAGTGTCCTCGGTAATCTCGGTCACCTTGGCCTCGGTCAGCACGTGGACGCCCTTGGAGAGCATGCGCGTGATGAGCACCGCGCGACCGGCGCCGCCCTCGTTGGCGGCGAGCGTCTTGGTCATCTCGATGACGGTGACGTCGCGATTGGCCGGCGACAGATCGTTGACCAACGGGGCCAGGTAGTCGGCCGTCTCGCAACCGACGGTGCCGCCGCCCACGATGACGATCTTCTTGCCCGGGAAAGCCTTGCCGCCCAGCAGGTCGTCAGCCGTCATGACCTGCTTAAAGCCCTGCATGAAGGCCGGGGCGATGGGCTCGGCGCCATAAGCCAGGACGACCTCGTAGCCCGCGTAGTCACGCTGAATGTCCTCGGCAGTAAGCTCGGTGCCAAATACGCACTTCACGCCGGCCTCGGCCAGGCGACGATACTGATACTTGATCACGCGGGTGAGTTCCTGCTTTGCCGGCGGAACGGCTGCGATACGCATCTCGCCGCCCGGTTCGTCCTGCTTGTCCACGAGCACCACGTTGTGGCCGCGCTTGGCGGCAATGAACGCCGCCTCCATGCCCGCAGGACCAGCGCCCACAACCAGTACGTTCTTGGCCTCGGCGGCAGGCTCGTAGCCAGCCTCGTCGCGCTCCACGTCCGGGTTGACGGTGCAGGAGATGCGCTTGCCGAACATAATGCCGTTCAGGCAGCGCAGGCAGCCAATGCAGGGGCGGATGTCGTCGGCGTTGCCGGCAGCGGCCTTGTTGCAGAACTCGGCATCGCACAGATTGGCGCGGCCCATCATGCAGATGTCGGCGGCACCGTCCTCGATCAGCTCCTCGGCGATCCAGACCTCGTTGATGCGGCCGACCGTGGCAACGGGAATGTTCACGTGCTTCTTAATCTCACGCGAGCAAGCGGCGTGCGAGGCCTGCTGCGTACCGGCGGCGGGAATGGCAGAACCGCGCTTGATGGTGGTGCCGCCCGAGACATGAATCATGTCGACGCCGGCCTTCTCCAGGCGACGCGAGACGTAGATCATGTCGTTGAGGGTCAGACCGCCATCGGTGTACTCGTCGCCCGAGATACGGACGTCGATGATAAAGTCCTTGCCGCAGCGCTCGCGAATCTCGGCGATGACCTCGAGCAAGAAGCGCATACGAGCGTCGAGCGAGCCGCCGTACTCATCGGTACGCTTGTTATAGAGCGGGGTCAAAAAGCCGCCGAGCATGCCGTGGGCGTGTGCCGCATGGACCTCGACGCCGTCGACACCGGCCTTCTGCATACGCACGGCAGCGTCGCCAAACTGATGCGTGAGCTCGTGAATCTCATCGACCGTGATAGGACGCGGCGCCTCGCGGGCATAGGACGGACCCACAAAGGACGGAGCGATCAGACGCGGCGTGCCCGGAATGTTAAAGGCCATGTAGGCGGGATGGAAGAGCTGCGGCATGATCTTGCAGCCGTACTCGTGCACAGCGGCGGCAAGCTTTTCCCAGCCAGGGATGAACGTGTCGTCGTAACAGCACATGTCGCCCGGCAGATAGGTATAGGTGGGCTCGACCGTCACGACCTCGGTAATGATGAGGCCCACGCCGCCCTTGGCACGGGCACGGTAATGATCGACCAAGTCGTCGGTCACATAGCCATGATCGGCCAGGTTGGTGGACACCGGCGGCATAAAGACGCGGTTCTTGACCTCGGTCGTACCGACCTTGATCGGGCTAAAGAGCATCGGATAGGCGGATGACTCCATACAGGCTTCCTTTCGTTTAAGCCGCTCGGCGGCACTTGCAGACGTACCTATCGTATCAGCACCCACCAAGCTCACGAGCGTACGTCCTCCCCCGCCTTTTTACCGTCCAGCAAAAAAGTTGCGGTGGAATACGGAGTAGATAAGGCCTTTGACAGCCAAAACAGTCCGTATTTCACCGCAACTGATGGGTGGGATGGGTTAGAGGCCCAGGTAGCTGGTCATGCCTTCGACGGCGAGCTTGGCGCCTGCCACAGCATGAACCACGGTGAGCGGGCCGTTAACCACGTCGCCGGCGGCAAAGACGCCAGGCACGGTGGTCATACCGCATTCATCGACCGAAAGAAGGCCGCGATGGTCGGTCTCCAGACCGCCCGTCGTAAGCACAAGCTTGTCCTTGGGCACCTGCGAAGCTGCAATCACAACTGTGTCGGCAGACGCATGGTCGAGCTCCTCCTCGTAGCCCACCACGTTGTTGTCCTCGTCAAAGATAGCCGTCTCGAACACCGGACCGTTATCGTCGATGGCGCAGATCGCCTTGCCGCACACAATCTCGGCACCGTCAAGCTCGGTCAGCTCGACTTCGTCGTCGATGGCCAAGATATGGCGCGAGCGTGCATACACAGTGACCTTGCGAGCACCCGAACGCAGCGCCGTGCGGGCCACATCCATGGCCACATTACCGGCACCGATGACCGCCACGTTCTGCCCGATCGCCACGCTCGTGGGATCGACCAGGTAATCGATACCAAACAGCACGTTGCCGCGCGACTCGCCGGGAATGCCCAGTTTGCGGGCACGCCAGGTACCGGTACCAACAAAGACCGCATCGTAGCCGTCGCGCAGCAGGTCGTCGATATGCAGCGCGCCACCGATGGTGGTCGAGGGGCGCACGCGCACGCCAAGCGAGCACATCACGTGGCGGTACTTTTGCACGAGCGAGCGCGGCAGACGGAACTCGGGGATACCGTACTCCAGCACGCCGCCGATCTCGGGCCGCTGCTCAAAAACGGTGACGGCACAGCCCAGCTGGGCCATCTTAATGGCCACGGTAATGCCGGCGGGACCGGAACCGACCACAGCAATCTGTTTGCCGCACGACGGCGCGGGCGCCCACTCCTTACGATCCAAATACGCTGTTGAGATATAGTTCTCGATGCTCGAGAAATGCACGGGTGTGCCCTTGCGGCCCTGGATGCAAGCACCCTCGCACTGGCCTGAATGGTTGCACACCACGGAGCAGACCGCGCTCATGGGATTGTTCTGGAACAGCAGCTCGCCCGCCTCTTCTAGACGACGCTGTTTGAACAGCTCGATGACCTGCGGAATAGGCGTCTGAACCGGGCAGCCCTTAATCTGACAGAACGCCCTTTTACAACCTAGGCAACGATTCGCCTCTTCGACAATGTGGATAACCACGCAACTCCCCTTTTTAATGCAATCCAATGGGGGCGACGATAAAGACCCTTCACCGCCGCCCCCATACAGGTAATCTCAATCTGCCGACACAGCAAAAGCCAATGCTATAACTCGCGATGCGAAGCCCCGCAGCGAGCGGACATGTGCTCGAGTGTCGCCAGGCAGTCAGCCGCCGTCGCCGGCACGCTGTTCTCGACCACGCAGGGAATCCCAGGGCAGGCGGCAGCCGCCCAGGCCACCACGGGCTCAAAGTCATAGCGACCCGTCTCGCCCACGCCGTGGCACACCAGGCGTGAACCCGTACCGTCGCACCAACCTGCTTCGTCCTCGTTATCAACGACCTCAAAATCCTTGGCGTGCAGCACGCGGATCTTACTGCCGCATAAGTAGAGCATGCGCGCTGTGATTTCCTGCGCTTCGTCAGCGACGCTGGGGTGCAGCAGCGACACTGGGTCATAGATCACGCCGAGCGACGGGCTCGAGACGCGCTCCAGCACCTCGCGGCAGCGATCCGGCGTGTTGACCGTCTCGTTCCAGCCAGGCTCGATCAGTATTTGCCCGCCCACGGCCTCGGCGCGCTCGCAGACGCGTGCGAGTCCGTCCATAAAAGCCTCAAGCGCCTCATCGGTCATGCGGTCATCAGCAACGCGGTTTTGCGCATTGGGGCGACCGGTCTCGGTGCCAACCGGGCATCCGCCGAGCATCTGGGCAAAGTTCAAGCATGCCTCGTACTCGGCAAAGTTATCCATGAGCTGTTGGCGATCGGGCGTCGCCAGATTCTTATAGCACCCGAGCACGGCGACCGAAACGCCCGCCTCGTCGAGCACCGCACGCAAATGGTCGGCAAGCTCGCGGGTCAGGCCGCCTCGATCGATCCCCATCGATGCGTAGAGCACCTTGCTCGGCAGCTGAATGCACGAAAAGCCCAGCTCTCCCGCCATGCGAATGCGTTCCTCGACGGTCCCCTGCGGAAGGTCGTGCAAACGTACACCCGGAGTAATAGCCCCCACGTTATTCACATCCCTTATGAGCGTTGATGCCCGGGGTGTATCCGCCAAACGGGTCCTCGATGGAGCACACGCCCGAGGGGGCGAGCGGATCGCGCTTACCGGCCAGCTTGTCGTGATGCATGGTCTCGATATAGGCAAGCACCAGCGGCGCCACACCCTTTGCATCATTTTTGACCACGGGCTCGCTCATGTAGTAATCAAACGTGCCCTCGCGGTGCGCGGTGTTGCCCAAGCCCGCAACCAGGCAGATGTTGTCGAGCGCCAGCTGCCCGTCATACTCGGACAGACAGGTCTCGCAGATGCCGTCGAAGGCGCGACGGCCGTACTGGTAGTAACGCTCGCCCAGCACGCCCAGACGCACGCCCTTCATGATGGCGTTGGCAAAGATGGCGCTGCCCGACTCCTCCAGGTAGTTGGGGGCGATATTGGGCAGGTTGATGACCTGATGCCACATGCCGGTCTTCTCGTCCTGATACGGCAGCATGGCGTCAATCAGGTCGTGGAACATCTTGCGGATCTCGTCCTTCTCGGCCGACATCGAAGGCGGCATAAGCTCCCACGTGTCAATGAGCGCCATGGCAAACCAGCCCTCGGCGCGCAGCCAGAAGTTAGCCGAAAGGCCGGTGACCGGGTCGCACCAGAACTGTTTGCGGCTCGCGTCGTAAGCGTGATAGTACAGACCGTTGAGGGGGTTGCGCATCAGGTCATGCACGACCTGGAACATATGGAAGCTGTCCGAGCAGGCACGACGGTTGTGGAAGCTCAGCTCATACTGCATGTAGAACGGCTGGGCCATATACATGCCATCGAGCCAGATCTGGTTGGGATAGACGGCCTTGTGCCAAAACACGCCTTCTTTGGTGCGCGGCTGGGTCTCGAGCTGGAGGTAGATGGTGTCCATGGCGGCACGGTACTTGGGCTTGCCCACCAGGTCATACAGCTTGTAGAGGGTCTTGCCCGCATTGACGTTATCGAGGTTGTACTCCTGCGGGTTGTAATGCTTGATGGTACCGTCGTCCTGGACAAAGAAATCGATGTAGTCATCGGCAAAGGTCAGGTAGCGCTGCTCACCCGTGATCTCGTACAGCTCGATGAGCGCCTTGATCATGCAGCCGTCGATATAGTTCCAGGTGTTCTCCTTGCCGGCGCGAATCTTTTCGATATTCCAAGCCGGCGCCTGCGGCGTAGAGGTTTCGATCAACTGCTCGATATAACGGTCCAGGATTTGATTGCAACCCATTGCTGTCCCCTCTGACATAAACGATAGGTGAACGTTACCCCTAGTGTAACGCGAACGGGGAATATAGGGTGAACGTTAACCCTATATTCCCCGCAAACGGCAGACTTTTAGCGGCAAACGGCGGTGAGACCCGCGGCGATGCGATGCGCCAGGCGCTCATAGCCGGCAGGACTGTAATGCAGACCGTCCGGCATATAGAGCTCGCGGTGCTCTGGCAAAAACGGGCTGATGCCACTTTGCGCATACAGGTCAATCACCGGAACGGAGTAGCGGTCGCAGACTTCGAGCATCGCCCGCACGTAGGCGACCTGCGTCAACCCCAGGTGATTGAGCTCATCGCTTGCCGGGATATCCTTCTCGTGCTTACCGCTCGTCTTGCACGGCGTCATAAACACGAGCTTTGCCCGAGGTGAGCGCACCGTGATGGTTCGGATCAGATAGTCGACCGCACCATAGAACTCATGCATATCGGTGCTGCCCAACTCGCCAAGCGGCACGTTGCGGCTAAAGTCGTTAACGCCGCCAAAGACGATGTAGATATCGGCCGCATCGTCGATGCCGTCCAGGCGCTCGACAAACGAATCGCTGCGGTCGGCCTTGACGGCGATACGCGAACCCTTGATGCCAAAGTTCTCGATGACCGCGCCTCCCAGCAACGCGCCCAAATGCGAGGTCCACGAGATGTCGTTGCCTCCCCCACCGCAGCCGTTGTCGCCCCAGGTCGTTGAGTCGCCAAAGCAGCAAATGGTCGATTCACTCAAGCTCTTCGTTTCCATAATCCTCTCCTCATCCGCCCATCGGCGGTCATACAGGAACGTACCGTTTATTCGCAGCATGCCGAGGGGCTATGCACGGGCGCATTCCGCAACGTGCGAATCGAGCCATTCGATATCCTCGGCAAGATGCGCCACGCCCAGATGGTGTTCACCCGGACACACCTCGTGCCGCAGGCCATCTCTGCGACCCAGCAACTTGTAGGCATCGCGCACGATCTCGAGCTGCTCGCCAACATTTTTCAGCCCGCGCGAACCGTTCAGATGATCCTCTTCGCAGCTTTGCACCAGCAGCGGATGCGGCGCGATGAGCGAGGCAATATCGCCCATGTCGAGTAAGCGCCAAAGTCCGGGTGTGTAGTTGCAGCTGCAATTGCCATTGAGATGCAGCAGCGAATCGTCGACACCGTACAGATAGCCCGAGACAAACGCCTTGCGCACACGCGGGTCGAGTGCGGCCAGGTACAACGTCATGTAGCCGCCACCCGAAAAACCAAAGCAACCCAGGTCATCCATGGCAATGTCGCCGCGCGCCTCCAAGTAATCGATCAAGCGCATGTTGTCCCAGACGTTGAGGCCCGCGACCGTAAGACCCAGTGGCTCGGCCATACGTGCTTGATTCAGACACGTACCGCGCAGGTAGCTGTTCTCGTCATCGCCCTGACCCTTCCAGTCACGACGGTATCCCCAACCGCGCGCATCAGGGCAGACGGTCACGTAACCCATGCGTGCCAAACGCAGACCGTAGTCGTAATTGAACTTACGCACGGCATCATCGACAGCCGGCACGCCCGCAACACCGGCTACGCTTGCAGCACCCGCTCCCTGATGGCCATGCGGGCAGATATAACAGCGTTTGAGTCCCCGCTCATCAAGCTTAGGATGAGACGGTTCCAACAGGTAGAACGGCATCCAAACATCGCGCTCGACCTGCAACATCGCATGGGTGCGCACGATGCCGCCGGCAACCCGCACGCGGCTGAGCTCACGAATCTCAATCGGGACGCGGTCCATAAGCGAAAGGCCCAAAACATCGTACAGACGAGTCCTGGTCGCAATCTTCCATGCCTCAAAATCCGCAGGAGTCTTGCCCGTAAAAGCAGCCGAACGCCCCTCGCGCTTCAGCCGGGCACGCAGCGCAGGTTCGTCTTCGCAGTACGTCTCGATGTGCACGGTGCGGCCGTTGGCAGACAGTTCAGCCGTCTCAACCGCATCACCGTCGCCGCTCTCGGGATCCCAGCCATCCCCACCGGCAAGCACCTGCTCGCGAGCGTACCCGGCGGCAGCCATCACATCGAGTTCATTCGCCCACGGCACCCAGCCGGTAGTATCACCCGCCGGCCCATGCAGAATCGCGCCAGCATACTGCACGCAGTTGTGTGCCGCCGGCTTATTCCAATCCCACCAGCCTTCGCGCTTGATATGTCGCCCCAGCCAGCAATCGATCAGCACAGTTTGCGCCCATTCGCGCCAAGGACGACCCAGGTAGACCGAATCCGGCGCCACGCCATCCGGAGCTGTAAACGAACAGCCGTGGAACACAAAGCCGTGCGGCTCGCCTTCGGGCGTCGACGCCGCCGTCACGTAGCCGTTCACGTCCATATCGCGGTTGAGCGAGCGAATCTCGCACCCCTCAAAGTAGGCACGCGCGCCGCCAAAGATAAAGTCGACATCGCCCTCGATCCGGCAACGTCGAAAATACTGGCGCCCCACCCGGCGCGGCGCATACTGTTTGGGTCCTATAAACCCGCCCGGTTTGGCCTCATGCGGCGGCAGCGGACCCAAAAACAGCGTGTCTTGGTGTCCCTTAATGCAGCAGGCATCGACAACCAGACGGTCGCCATCAGCATACAGGGCAATCGCTTGACCGACCTCGCGCCCATCGCCCGCATCGTTTTCGATCGTGAGGTTCTCGAGCCGTACGTCGTCGGCATCGACCAAAACGGTATAGGTCCTAAACGTGCCGAGCGTGCCGTCGACGCCCGAGCCGTCCTCCGAAGGCATCTTGGCACCCAGGCTGCCCACGATACGCACGCTGTCGGCCGTCTCTCCCTCAATCGTCACATGCGAGCGATGAATCTCGACCCGCTCGCAATACTCGCCCGGATCGACGCGAATCATCACCGGTTGCTCGGCATCCGGATAGAGCTGATCGGCTGCCGCCAAGGCATCGGAAATCGTTGGATACGCTCCTGCCGCAGCCCTCGAAACGCGCAGCGTATAGATACTTTCGCTCATCGTCCATCACGCTCCCATGCAACGAACTGTTCAGGCCAGCCCTGAACTTGTGGCTGAATATGCTCGGCGCAGCCCTTAAATGCCGTTTGGGCCGTGGCGAGCGATGCCCCATGCTTTCCATGCGGAAAGACATGTAGGCTAAAGCCAATCCCGTGGTCGGCAAGAGCCTGCGCAAGAAGGAGGCTATTTTGAACTGGTACCGATGCATCCTCGGCGGTATGCCACAAGAACGTACGGGGGAAGCCATCGCCCACCATATTCTCGATCGACAACTTTTGAGCCAAAGCGCCATCGGCACCCGTTAGGTGTTCAAACGAACCACGATGAGCATAGGCCCCCGAGCTTACGACCGGATAGCCCAAGCAAAGTGTGTCAGGCCGAATCGACTCAGGCGATGCCGAAATCGACTCTGCAAGCCAGGGTTGGTCCCAAAGCGCCCCGAGCAAGCCAACTAGATGCCCACCGGCCGAAAAACCCATGACCGTAATCCGATCAGGATCGACACAGTACTCTGCCGCATGGCTTCGGACGGTATCGACCGCCCGCGCGAGTTCTTGCAATGCCAGCGGATAGACAGCCGGAGCAACCGAATAGTTCAGTACAAACGCTTGGTAGCCCATCGCCAACAAACGGAGCGCTACCGGCTCGCCTTCGCGCGGCGAAACGTGATCGTAGCCGCCTCCTGGCACGACCACAACTGCAGGCAGCGGTTTTAAAGCATAAGCATCTTCGGTCGGGGCAAAAACATAAGACGTAATCGTGGCAGACGAGCCATCGACCCCGACAGGAATCGTTTTATTGAGCATGTATTCCCTTTCACCATGATGCGTAGCGCAGCGCACACGGCCGTATCGCACAAGGGCTGCATTGCCGATTTATCCGACAATGCAGCCCTGGTCATCAACCCGAGTTAGGAACGGACAACCTTGTCGACGTTCTGGAGCTGCAGCTCCTCGCCGTCCTGGCCCTCGATCACCACATTTTGCAGGTCGAGTACCTTGACGTTTTGCGCAATGATGCCCTGACGCACCATGGGCTCAACGCCGCAGGCCATGGCCGGAACAAAGGGCTCAGCATCGTCGGCAAAGGTCACGTGGACATCCTGGAACGTCAGGCGCGTTACTTTGCTCTCGGGCAGGCCCGTGATGTAGGCCGCGGCAGCATGGCAGTTGGTAGCCTCGATATCGCAAAACGTCGTGGCACCAAAGCCGGGCGTGCGGTCGTCGACAGGCAAAGCCTCGCGAGACTGCACGTAATCGGTCTTGCCATCCTTGTCACAGAAGTAGAAGGAGTTGACCACGAAGGGCGTGAGCACCTCGTCCATGCGAATGTGCTCAAAGGTAATGCCCTCGTTGACGGCATCCTTGCCGCGCCCGCGGCGGGTCTTGACGCGCAGGCCGCGGTCGGTGCGCTCAAAGAGGCACTTGCTCACGGTGAGGTCCTTGATGCCGCCGGCAGCCTCTGAACCCAGGACCACGGCGCCGTGACCATCGTGCATGTAGCAGTGAGAGATCAGCACGTCGTGCGTGGCGGGACGAAGCTCGGGCTCAATGCCCAGCTTGCCGCTCTTGATGGCGATGCAGTCGTCACCCACTGAGAACTGACAACCAAGGATGCGAACAAAACCGCAGCTCTCGGGATCGAAGCCGTCGGTGTTGTGGGAGTTCTTGGGACCCTCGATGGACAGGCAGAGCGCATCGACGTGCTCGCACAGGATGGGGTGGATGTTCCACGCCGGGCTGTTGCGGACGGTGAAGCCGGCCAAGCTCACGTTCTCACACTCGGATAGGAAGATCATGCGCGGGCGGGCGACCTCGCGGCCCTCCTCGGGGCGAAAGATGTTCTTAAAGTCCTTGTTCCACCAGTTGTCCTCGGCAAAATCGGTCTGACCGTCGATGGCACCACGACCATAGATGCACACGTCGCGCACGCTCAGACCCGTAAAGGTAGAGCAGTAGGTCGAGAAACTCTCGCCCTCCCAGCGGCCCAGGGGCAGCATATCGGTGACGGCATACCCGGCGCCCTCGTCGCCTGTGACCGTGCCCGGAATGTAGGCAAGCGCCGCGCGATCGTGACGGGCCAACAGCACCGCTCCCTCGGCGAGCTCGATGTTGATATTGCTCTTAAGGAAGAGGGACTTGATGCGGTAGTTGCCGGCGGGAATCAGCACGCGCCCGCCCTTGGGGCAAGCCATGATGGCAGCCTGGATATTGGTGGTGTCATCGTGCTCGGCATCGCCTTTGGCGCCGCAGTCGCGAACGTTGATGGTAAAGGGCTCCGCGGGCGTGGTGACGCCCACGCTCAGCTCGCGCTCGCCGCAGACAAAGCGGACGAGGTTGCGCTTGCCGGGAACCAGGCCGTCAACATAGGTCTCGACCGTATTCGTGGTACCGACGGGCTCATCGTTGACAAAGATCTCCCACGTATCGGCACAGGTAAAGTAGCCACCGTCGTCGAGCTCGATAACGGCCGCGCGGGCGTTGCGCCAGATAACGTTCGTCTCCATGAGTCTCTCCCTCAAATGTAATCAGAAGTTCATACTACTCGTTTTTAAAAAAGGGCCGCACCCGCCGGTTGATCTCCGGTGGCACGGCCCTGTGATTTGGACGATGCGCCTGCCCTACTCGGCGGGGATTACGCTGCCGTCCTGGAAGCCAACGTTGTTGTGAGCGAAGCAGTCCTCGTACTTGAAGCCGGAGAGCTCCTCGCAAAGAGCCTTGACCTCGGGCTGGACGTCGGCCATCTTGCCGCCCTCCTTGACGCGCTTGATCTCGTCGCAGAGGATGTCGCACTGTTCCTTGTCGATCTTGATGCCGCGGGCAAGGATAGCCGCGAGCAGGAAGAAGCCGGCGCAGCCGATAAGCATGTAGCCGCAGATGTACAGAGGCACGGTGGCGGGCTGGGTCACGGCGTCGCTGTTGCCGGCGGTCTGAATGAAGCCGGAGGCAGCAAGGACGATAGCCCATGCGTTGACGGCGATAGCCTGGGCGATCTGCTGGCAGAGCTGCTGAGCGGAGCTGTAGATGCCCTCGCGACGACGCAGGGTGATGAGCTCATCGACATCGGGGATGTAGTTGAGCAAAACATCGGGCAGGTACTGGAAACCAACGTAGAAGAACTTCCAGATGGCGAAGATGATGGGGTAGGCAATCATGGCGATGGCGACCGTGGAGGTGCCGTTAATCTGACCAAAGGCGAAGTAGTTGTAGGCGATGATGCACGCAGCGCAACCGACGTTGGCCAGGTACCAAGACTTGTGGAAGCCCTTCTTGGCCATGAGGGCAACCCAGATGGCGGTGCAGACGATAGCGACGACCTTGCCGGGCATCTCCATCACGGACTCATAGGACTTAGGAATCTGCAGGCAGTAGACGATGAAGAAGGACAGGCAGGCAGACCAGCAGGCAGCAGCGAGCTTCGTGGAGACCTGTGCATACAGGACCTTGCGGAAGGACTTATTGCGGAAGGTAGAGACAACGTCGATGAAGAACTTCTTGATACCCTCGCCGACGCTCTCGATCTTCTCCTGAGCCACCTCCTCGGGGGTGTGCTCCCACGTGGACAGGTACACGCACAGCAGCGAGATTGCCATGACCGAAGCGTTGACCGTAGCGATGATGAAGTAGCTGAACGGGTTGGTCTCGCCGAAGGTGCCAAAGCCAAAGCCGACGAGTGCTGCCATCAGGAAGCCGGCGGCGTTACCAAAGAGGTGCTTGTAGCCGGTGAGGTACGTACGCTCCTTGAAGTCGTCGGTCATCTCGATGGTAAGCGGCGACAGGTTGGCGGTGCAGAACGTATACGCGACGTTGTAGATCAGGTACAGCACAAAGTAGTACGGGAAACCAAACGGCGTAGCCACAAAGATGAGCGGCTCGGCGACCATCATCGGGATTGCCAGCAAGATCCAGAAACGGCGGCGGCCAAAGATACGGCCGATCTTGGTAGCGTAAAAGTTATCGGCCACAAAGCCCATGAGCGGGCACAGAATGGCGTTGAGATAGATGGCGAACGAGCTGATCAACGCAGCCTCGCCTGCGGACAGACCGCACTCCGTGGACAGGAACAGCACCATGTAGCTGTGCGTAAAGGTCAGGGCACCAGAGTTGAGCATGCCGCCCATACCAAAGCCCAAGCGCGTCCAGAATGTGATCTTGCGCTTTTTACCGATCTTGTTAGTCATCGAGCTCCCTCTCTTTTCTCGATTGTCTTGGAACAAGACATTGGAGTCCATACCGACGTCTGTCTGCATGCCGTTCAGGGTGAACGTTTAGCTAGATTATGCGCGATTGCTTATAATAGGTGAACGTTCACTTGTATATTATCCTTGAACGGTCGTTTTTTGCCGTTGAACGGACCTGAAAATGAAAATATCCCTGCATTTTTGATTATTAAGTCGATTCAGCACCACGCAACCACTAGGTGAACGTTCATTGTTCTCTGGAGATGAGGGAGGTGCCGGGCAACCTTCCCCAAAAAAGCCGTGCACGACAACGCAACGAGAAACGAAAAAACGACCCCGCCGAGAATGTCCTCAGCGGGGTCGTCCGGTCTTTGCAACAGCTTGCCCGATCACGCGCTCAACGTGTCATCGCTACAGGCAGACGCCGTCCTTCCAGATGCTAATCTCGTGACAGCCGCGACGCTCGGCGCTGGTAAGCTTGCCGCTCGCCGTGTCCAGCACCAGCTGGTACAGGTCATGGGCAGCCTCGTCGAGCGTGCGCTCGCCGGTGGCGACCACACCGGCGTTAAAGTCCATCCAGTTGGCCTTGTGGTCGCACAGACGCTGGTTGGTGAACACCTTGAGCGTAGGCGCCGGCGCACCAAACGGCGTGCCGCGGCCGGTCGAGAACAGGATCACGTGGCAGCCGGCAGCCGTCAGGGCCGTGGTGGATACCATGTCGTTGCCCGGACCGCACAACATGTTCAGACCATGCTTGGTAGCCTGACCGGCGTACGGCAGCACGTCGACGATGGGGGCAGATCCGCCCTTTTGCACGCAGCCGCAGCTCTTGTCCTCGAGCGTGGTAATGCCGCCGTCCTTGTTGCCGGGGCTCGGGTTCTCATAGACGACCTCGCCGTGGCTGATAAAGTAGTCCTTAAAGCCGTTGAGCATGTCGGCCGCCGCGTTAAAGACGTCTTGGCTCTCGCAACGATCGAGCAGAATGCTCTCCGCGCCAAACATCTCGGGCACCTCGGTGAGCACCGATGTGCCACCGCGGGCTACGACCATATCGCTCACGCGACCGATCGTGGGGTTGGCGGTAATGCCCGAAAGAC
>CABQKL010000013.1 GCA_902464645.1 uncultured Collinsella sp. | reverse complement strand
TCGACACCGCTGGCACCCTGTGCGCCAACGTCAAGGAGCTCAAGGCCATGGGCGCCGGCGACATCTACGTGTGCGCCACCCACGGCATCTTCTCCGGTCCGGCCATCGAGCGCCTGAACGACGCCCCGATCGTCGAGTGCCTCGTCACCGATGCCATCCCCGTCGAGGTCGGCGGCAAGATTAAGACCATCTCGGTCGCCGAGGAGTTCGCTCAGGCTATCTCCGCCGTTTACCACGAGGAGCCCGTCTCCACGCTCGTCGGCGGCGACTTCGCGCTGTAGTCGCATCGTCCTTGCAACCCGGCGCATCGCCGCCGAAACAGAAGAAACCCCCACGCTCCCCCTTGCTTCGCAAAGGTCGCGCGGGGGTTTCTTCTGTTTCGGCGGCTCGCTCTGCCGCGGCCGTGCTTTTGTCTGGTGGGATTTCGCTGAAACGAAGTCTCGCCTTCGGCGGGCGTGGTAGCCTTTGTCGTTGATTGAACTATTTGTGTAACGAAGGGACAAATATGGCAGCTGCACAGCCGCTTAAGATTCGCATGGTTGCTGGACTTGGCAACCCTGGCGATGAGTATGCCGAGACCCGCCACAACGCTGGCTTCAAAGCAATCGACGAGTTGGCCCGTCAGGCCGGTGTCACGTACTGGAAAAACCAGGCCGGCGCCGAGGTCGCGCTCATCAACATCAACGACCCCGAGGAAGAGGGCGGCAAGCGTCAGATTGTGCTGGTCAAGCCACAGTCGTACATGAATACCTCGGGCGGTCCCATCTCCAAGCTTTGCCGCGAGTACAAAATCAAGGCCGAGGAGTTGCTTGTAATCCACGATGAGCTCGATATTCCCGCCGGCGACGTACGCGTTAAGGTGGGCGGCGGCCATGCTGGCCACAACGGGCTGCGTTCCATCATCGACAAGATGGGCAGTCGCGACTTCAGCCGCATCCGCACCGGTATCGGCAACCCTCCCGGCAAGATGGCTGTCGCAGACTACGTGCTCAAGCAGCTGCGCGCCCGCGAGGCCGAGGACTTCCAGGACACCTGCGCCCGCGCCGCCGACGCCGCCGGCCTGGCGATCGTGCACGGCGTAATCTACGCCCGCGATCACGTCAACGGCGCCGCTTCCACCAACGGCAAGCACTAAAGCCTACCATTTAGGGACAGGCTTATTTTGGCAGGTTTTATCTGCGGAAACACCTCAGTTGCGGCATCGCAATCAACCCAGTGCCACCATGCATGCGTAACGTCCCAAAGGGGGCCGACCTCAACGAAGCGCGAGGCCGGCCCCCTTTGCCGTTTTGCCTGATAAAACCTGCCAAAATAAACCTGTCCCTTTTTGGTAGGTCACTTTTCCCGCCTGCCAAAGATACACGTAAGCGACATGTCCATGAGGGTATAATTTGCACCGTATGTCTGCACAACGCCTGTGCGCGTACGGTTTTATTCGGGCTACCGTCCATTTCCGTGGAGGCACGGTTCGGTCGCCCTAACAAGAGAGGGGTTCTATGTATAAGATCCTGGAGAAGACGCAGTTCTCGGAGAAGGTGTTCAAGTTCCGCATCGAGGCGCCCGCAATCGCCAAGCATGCGCACGCTGGACAGTTCCTCATGGTTCGCGCCAATGAGACGGGCGAGCGTGTCCCGTTTACCCTGGCCGGCTGGAACGGTGACGAGGGCTGGGTCGAGTTCATCTTCATGGTGATCGGCAAGACCACCGAGATGCTTTCCACCTACGAGGCCGGCGAGTCGCTGCGCGACGTCGTGGGCCCGCTGGGCGTTCCCACCGAGATGGCTGAGGGCCCCTGCGCCGTCATTGGCGGCGGCGTCGGCCTGGCAATTGCCTTCCCGGTCGCCAAGCACCTGGTCGAGACCGGTCACGAGGTGCACGCCATCATGGGCGCCCGCACCAAGGACCTCCTGCTCATGGAGGATCAGTTCCGCGAGCTCCTCGACGAGGACCACATCCACATCACCACTGACGACGGTTCCTACGGCGAGCAAGGCGTTGTCACCGCTCCGCTGGAGCGTCTGCTGCAGGACAAGGCCGTGAGCCAGGTCTTCTGCGTCGGCCCCGTTCCGATGATGAAGTTCTCGACCCTCACCGCCCAGAAGTACGACACCCCCATCACCGCGTCGCTCAACCCCATCATGGTTGACGGCACCGGTATGTGCGGCTGCTGCCGCGTCGAGGTGGGCGGCGTGACCAAGTTCGCTTGCGTCGACGGCCCCGACTTCGATGCCACCCTGGTCGACTGGGATGACCTTCGTGCCCGCCAGGCCGCTTACCGTTCCGAAGAGGGCGCGTCCCTCAAGGCCTATGAGGAAAAGAGCTGCGCATGCCACTAGTTAACGGTCGTTTCGTTGCCGATATGAAGTCACCCCGCACCCCCGATAACGAGGAGCCGGCTGCCGAGCGCGCCTGCGACTTCCGCCCCGTCGACAAGGGCTTCACCGAGGAGATGGCGCTAGCCGAGGCCGAGCGCTGCCTCAACTGCAAGAAGCCGTTCTGTGTTGAGGGCTGCCCCGTCAACATCAACATCCCCCGCTTTATCGAGCAGATCCGCGCGAAGGACTTCGGCGGCGCCCTCGATACCATCCGCGAGGACTCCATGCTTCCCGCTATCTGCGGCCGCGTCTGCCCGCAGGAGAACCAGTGCGAGGGCAAGTGCATCCGTGGTAAGAAGTCCGAGCCCGTGGCCATCGGCCAGCTCGAGCGCTTCCTGGGTGACCGCCCCGAGCTCGCCTCCACGCCCAAGATGGCCCCCAAGAACGGCAAGAAGGTCGCCGTCGTCGGCTCTGGCCCGTCCGGCATCACCTGCGCCGGCGAGCTCGCCCGCAACGGCTTTGACGTCACCGTCTTTGAGGCCTTCTTTACCGGCGGCGGCGTGCTGGTCTACGGCATCCCCGAGTTCCGTCTGCCCAAGGCAGTCGTCAAGCGCGAGATTGACGGCCTGGAGGACATGGGCGTCAAGTTTGAGTACAACTCCGTCGTGGGCAACATGGCCACGGCCGAGGAGCTGTTCGAGCAGGGCTTCGACGCCATCTACGTGGCGACCGGCGCTGGCCTGCCCAAGTTCCTCAACGTCCCCGGCGAGAACCTGCCCAACGTCTTCTTCGCGAACGAGTACCTCACCCGCGTGAACCTGATGAAGGCCAACAAGTTCCCCGAGTACGACACCCCCACCAAGCACGGCAAGAACGTCGTCGTCTTTGGTGGCGGCAACGTGGCTATGGACGCCGTCCGTACCGCCAAGCGCCTGGGCGCCGAGCACGCCATCATCGCCTACCGTCGTACCGAGGACGAGATGCCCTGCCGTCGCGCCGAGCTGCACCATGCTAAGGCCGAGGGCGTCGAGGTTCTGCCGCTCGTCTCCCCGCTCGAGTTTGTCGCTGGCGAGGACGGCTCCGTGTGCGCCGTCAAGGTCCAGAAGATGGAGCTCGGCGAGCCCGACGAGTCCGGCCGTCGTCGTCCGGTGCCCATCGAGGGCGCCATCGAGGAGATCCCCTGCGACGTCGCGATCTCGGCTATCGGCACCAACGCCAACCCCTTCGCAAAGAAGATCGGCGGCAAGATGGAGCTCAACAAGTGGGGCTACATCGTCGCCGACGAGGAGACCGGCCAGACCACCGATCCCCGCATCTGGGCCGGCGGCGACATCGTCACCGGTGCCGCTACGGTCATTCTGGCGATGGGCGCCGGCAAGAAGGCCGCCGCTTCCATCACCAAGAGCCTGCTGGGCGAGTAATCACCCTCAACGCTAGCCATCAAACGGCAAAGTCCCCGTCGAGCACACGCCCGGCGGGGACTTTTTCTATACCGGCCGCCCAAACCACCACAAAGGTGCCTGTCCCCTTTGCGGTGGTTTTTGGTCGGTTAGCCTTCGAGCTGCGCTACTTTGTAGCGGTAGGCAGCGGCGATAACGTCTTTACAACCTTCGCGGCCCAGCTTGGCGCGGTTGACGACGATGTCCTTACCGCTCGTCATCTTCCACTTGCCGGCGCTGTAACGCTTGTAGAACGCCTCGCGCGCCTTCTGCTGCTGCTTGACCAGCTTGGCACCCTTCTTTTTGTTAAGGCCGCGCTTCTTGCGCACGATCTCAACGCGGTCCTCAAAGGGTGCGGTCACCAACACGGCAATGTGGTTGGGGTTGTTACGCAACAGATAATCGGACAGACGGCCTTCGATAATGCAACTCTCGGTCTCGCCCAGATCCAAAATCACCTGGCTCATCTTTTGGAACAACTTGTCCGAGTACGAACGCGCATCGTAGCGGTCGGGCAGAAACGCCATATTCTCCACGGCCAGACGCTCGTCATAGGCGGCCATCTTGTCGAGCGACTCGCCCGCGCGCAGCGACGCACGCACCAGCAGCTCGTTATCGTACAGCGGAATCCCCAGCTCATCGGCAAGGATACGGCCGATCTCGTGGCCCTCGGCACCAAAGTCGCGCGCGATGGTAATGACCACGGGGCTCTTCTTGTTCTCCAGATCGCTCATCGCGATTCCTTTCTAACAAATGAGAAAGAGGCAGTCTCTGTTTCCCATTTTGTCACTTACGCCGGTCCTGGTTTCCCAAGTGCGGCAGATTGCCCCGAAAGAGGAGCGCCGCGTACTAAATGTACGCAAGCGACGATTGAGGGGCAAGGTGCCGTGCTTGGGGAAGCAGGACTACGCTGCCACAATACGGCGCTGGTATGCCCTCACCAACAGTGAGATACCAAAGTTGAGCACAAAGTACATCGCAAACACCAGGCCGTAGAGCATGAGCACCTGCGACAGGTCGATCGCATGGGCCATCACGACGTTTGCCGTGTACATGAGCTCGGCCACGTTAATGCCCGAAAGATACGAGCTGTCCTTGATGACGGTCGTGCACTGGCTAAACAGCGCCGGAATAATCGTCTTAAATGTCTGCGGCAGAATGATGTAGCGCATGGTGG
This sequence comes from uncultured Collinsella sp., assembly GCA_902464645.1. Lineage (GTDB taxonomy): Bacteria > Actinomycetota > Coriobacteriia > Coriobacteriales > Coriobacteriaceae > Collinsella. The sequence continues at coordinate 23,001 of CABQKL010000013.1, read as the reverse complement.
CAAAGAAGCCGAAGCCCTGGCTCTGCGCCGCCTCAAACTGGCCGCGCGGAATCGAGTTGAGGCCGCCGCGCACAATCTCGGCCATAACAGCGCTGGTAAACAGCGTAAAGGCGATGGTCGAAATCACAATGTCCAAACCCTGCACCGTAAAGTAGATAAACAGGATCCACAGCAGGTTCGGCGTGCAACGGAACAGCTCGATATAAGCGCTCACCAAAATACGGAACGGGCGGGGCGCATAGCTTTTAACGAGCGCCAGCACCGTGCCAAAGATGAGCGAGAATAAGATCGAAAGCGCCGAGATTTCTATGGTCTTAACAAAGCCGCCCCAAATGTAGAGCAAGTTGGTCGCGTTGAAGATTTCCATGCGCTAGGCCTCCTCTACGTTGTCGAGCCCCAGCTCGGCCAGGCTCACGCCGCGCGGACGCTCCTTGGAGCGGCGCTCGAGCCACTGCACCAGTATGGCGAGCGGAAAGCATATGATGAAGTACATAAGGCAGCAGACGATGTATCCCTGCAGGTAACCGTACAGACTCACAAAGTTGTCGGAACGGTACATAAGGTCACCGCCGGCCACGAGCGCCAGCACCGACGTGTTCTTGACCAGGTTGAGCGCCTGGTTACACAGCGGCGGCAAAATGATCTTGAATGTCTGGGGCAGCACGATGTACCAGTACGCCTGCGCACGGGTAAAGCCCTGGCTCTGGGCCGCCTCCATCTGACCGCGCGGAACCGCCTCGATGCCGGTGCGGATGACCTCCGAAATGTAGGCCGCGTGATACAGGCCCACGCCCAAGAAGCCTAGCACGAACGGCGCGATGCGCACCGGCTGGTCGGCACCGGTTATGGCCTGCAAAAACTGCGGACCGGCCATGTACATAAAGAGCACCTGCACGGGCAGCGGGGTGTTCTGGTAAAACTCCACGTACACGCGGCTTATGGCGCGCAGCACGCGTGAGCGAGTGGTAGAGAACACGCCCAGCAGCGTGCCCAGCACCAGCGACAGCAGCAGACCGGCAACGACCACCTGTAGCGTCACGCCAAAGCCCTCCCAGAAGGGCCCCATGTTTTGAAATGTCGTCGACCAACGGTCGGCGTCAAATAATCCTTCGAGCATTTGATTCCTTCCTTGGACGATGCGCCTATACAAGACCCCAGGTTTTGACCTCTTGGTCGAGCCAGCCGTCGGCCAGGCGATCGCAAATCACCTGATCGACCACGGCCGAAAGGTCGCAGCCCTTCTTGGTCGCCACGCCGTAGCCCTGCTCGCCAAACTTGACCTCGGGCTGCAGCAGCTCAACGGTCTCGTTCATGTAACCGGCCAGCGTGGAGCGGTCCATGGCAAAGACGTCGATGTTGCCGGCGTCGAGCGAACTCTTGATGATGGGGTAGCCGCTAAAGGCCCTAAACTCGGGCTTACAGCTAAAGCCGTTGTCCTTGATCATCTGCTCGATCAAGCCCTGCGTGGTGGCACCCTGGCTCACGCCGATGACCTTGCCGTCCAGGTCCTCAATCGAGGTAAAGCCCGAACGCTTCTTGACCATGAGTCCCACGTAGTCGGTGCGGTACGGCGTCGAGAAATCCCAACTCTTCTTGCGCTCGTCGGTGATGGTGTAGGTCGCCGCGACCACGTCAAGTTGGCCATTATCGATCAGCGGGCCGCGCGTCTTGGGCGTTACATCGGTAAACTCGACTAGCTCCTGGGCGCGAGCATCCTTGTAGCTCACGCCAAAGACGGCAGCGGCGATCTGGTAGCACAAATCGACTTCCATGCCCTCAAAGCGGCCCTTAGCGGTGTCGTAATAGCCATAGCCGGGAACGTCCTTCTTAACGCCGGCATTCAGATGGCCACGCGACTTGATGGCCGCAAGCTTGGACCCCTTGTCGGAGCCCTCGCCGCTGGTGGAGTTGCCGCAACCGGTAAGCGCAGTCCCCGTCAGCGCGAGCATGCCGGCGCCAGCCAGCTGCAAAAAGCGACGGCGCGACACGGCCGCCCTCGTCATATCCGTCATGTCCATCACCGCGCCTAGTGCAGAATCTTGGACAGGAACTCGCGGCAGCGCGGGTTCTCGGGGTTATCGAAGAAGTGCTCGGGCGTGCCCTCCTCCAGAATGCGGCCGTCCTCCATAAAGATGACGCGGTCGGCCACCTGGCGCGCAAAGCCCATCTCATGCGTCACGCAGATCATGGTGATGTCCTCCTGCGCGAGCTCAATCATAACGTCCAGAACTTCCTGGACCATTTCGGGGTCGAGCGCCGAGGTCGGCTCGTCAAACAGGATGATGGGCTGCTTGGTGCACAGGGCGCGGGCAATAGCGATGCGCTGCTGCTGACCGCCCGAGAGGTTCTGCGGATACTCGCCGGCCTTATGTGCCATGCCGACGCGCTTGAGCGCGGCGATGGCGATCTCGGTCGCCTCCTCCTTGCTCTTCTTTTGCAGCTTGATGGGCGCGAGCGTCAGATTGCCCAGCACCGTCATGTTGGGATACAGGTTGAACTGCTGAAACACCATGGAGCTATACTTGCGAGCCATCTCCAGGTGATTCTTTTTGGTGAGCGGCGTACCGTCGATGACAACCTCGCCCGACGTGGGCTCCTCCAGATAATCGACGCAACGGATGAGCGTCGACTTACCCGAGCCGGAAGGCCCGATCATTACGAGCTTTTCGCCGCGCTTGACGGCGAGGTTGATATCTTTGAGCACATGCAGGTCGCCAAAGTACTTGTTGAGATGCTTGATCTCGATCATGTCTGCCATGAATGTCCCTTCCCTGCGTTTACACGAGTTGAACTATTGTACGGAAAGAACCGCGTTTCCGCAGCCCACACTACATTCCCGTAAAGAACCCGCAACCTTTAACCCACTCATTGGGGACAGACTTAAATGAGTACCTGCTCATTGGGCACTCATTTAAGTCTGTCCCCAATGAGTGCAATGACCAGCCAGGGAAGGCGCCCTTCATCGGCCAACAAAAAAGGGGCGCGACCGCAATGGTCACGCCCCCTCGACATCAACTATGTACCGCTAGGCCCCTATGCGAGTTTGGCTCCGACGATCTTTGCCGCGGCCGGCTTATCGAAGTTGCCGCCGGTGGCCTTGCCGAGTGCACCCATAACCTGGCCCATCTGCTTCTTGGACGTGGCGCCCAGCTCGGCGATAACCTGCTCGATCAGGGCCTCGAGCTCTTCGCCCGAAACCTGCGCGGGCAGCAGGCTTTCCAGAATCTTGACCTGCTCGGTCAGGTTGTCGGTACGCTCTTGGTCGGTGCCGGCCTTGATGGACATCTCCAGCGTCTCGCTCGTCTGCTTGATCAGACGCTTGATCATGCTGTTGACGTCTTCCTCGGTCACATCGCGGCGCTCGTTAACCTCGATATTCTTCACCTCGGCCTTAACCTGGCGAATGATGGACAGGCGAACCTTGTCCTTGGCCTTCATGGCCGCGATCATTTCCTTCTGCAGCTCTTCGTTGGTCATCTGCAAATCCTCTCTAATAGCGTGGGCGGCACTCGCGCGAGCACCGCCCCATGATTACTCAGTCGTCGACGAATCGTCGGTCGAACTCTTGGTGACGCCCTTCAGGCTGACGTTGTATGGCACGTCTTTGGGCATGGGATTAACGGTGATGTCGGCATCCTTCTTGTACTGCTCCAGCCACTCGCTGTATGCAGTGCTGGCCGCCTGCGTCTTCACCACGTTGGAAACGTACTTCTTGATGGCCTTGGGCACCTGGTTGATGTCATCAACCTGATTATCGACATGGAAGTAGTCGGTGCATTTGATGACATGGTAACCGTACGTCGACTCGACCACGTCGCTCACATCGCCCTTGTTGAGCCCCTCGAGCGCCGTCTGGTAGCTGTCGACTAAGGTAGCGAGCTTATCCCAACCCACATCGCCCTTCTTCTCCTTGGAGCCGGTGTCCTCGGAGTACTGCTCAACGGCGTCCTCAAAGCTCAGCTCACCGGAGTTGATCTTGTCCAGGCACTCCTGCGCCTTGGCCTTGGCGGCAGCCTTGTCCTCGTCGGAAGCGTCGGAATCAACCTTGATCAGGATGTTCGACGAGCGGCGGGCGTCGTTGTAGCTGGACAGGTTTTCGTTGATGTAATCGACAATCTCGCTGTCCTTGGGCTTGCTCGTGGGCGCGACGGCATCCTTGAGTTTCTGCTGCGCCAGACTCTCCTTGAGTGAGTCCTTGTAGGTGTCCTCGGTATAGCCGTAGGTCTTGAGGGTCTTCTTAAAGGCCTTGGCACCGCCCGCGCTCTTGCACGCGTCCTTCCAAGCCTTCTCGACCTCCTCGTCCGACACCGTCACGCCGTTCTCCTTCTGTGCCTGTTGAAGCAGAATCTGCTGCGTGTAGGAGTCGATGAGTTGCTTGCGGTACTTCTTGGGCGTGAGGTCGTTGTCAACCAGATACTGCGCCCAATCCTCATCCTTGGTGTAGCCGTAGGACGTGCGCATGCTCATGATCTGCTTGGTCACGGTGTCCTCGGTGAGGTTGGTACCGTTGATAGTAGCAGCAACGCCGCCGGTCAGCTTGTAGCCCGAGGTGTCCTCGGCCTGCGACATAAGGCCGGAGCACGCCATCGCCGAGACGGAAAGCAGCATCGCCAGCACGCCGATGACCACCAGAACGATCTTGACGGTCTTAGACACGTACGTCTTGCGCTGCTTCTTGCGAGAGCTGGAGGCAGCACGGGCCTGCTGCTCGGGCGTCGGCGCGGCCTCGGAGTTCTTTTTCTTATTTGCCATAGTTGGCCTTTCGCATAACGAATCGAACAAACGCCATTGTGTCACAACGCAGCCCCCGCGGCACGCTTGGTGCATTGGGGACAGGTTAATCTGCACCATTTTGGTGCAAAGGGGACAGCTCTGGCAGCCGGCAGTTAGGGACAGTCCCCAAGTGCCGACTCAGCCCCACCTTAGAAGTGACGGCGGATGGCGTCGACCATGCCCTGGGGCGTGGTCTGGCCGAGCACGTCGGCTGCGGCATCGGCGTCCATAAAGATGTTCATGAGTGCCTGCAGGGCCTCGACCTGGCCGCCCGGCTCGGCGATGCCCAGATTGATGACGATCTGCGCCGGCACCGGAGCGCCCATGCCAGCCATAGCGTTAAATGTCACGGGCGCGGCGGGCTTCACCACCGCGATATAGGGCTTGGCCACAAACCCCGGATCGGTATGCGGAATGGCAATGTTTGCCGCCGGCATGGCAAGACCCGTGGGATAGGCATCCTCGCGCGTGCGAACGGCGTCGAGCCAACCGGACGCAATGTAGCCACGTGGTGCAAGCTCGCCCTCGAGCCGCGCAAACACCTCATCCGGCGTTGCACACTCCCAATCAAAAAACACCAGCTCAGGCGTAAACAGCGCTTCGTTATCCGCCATGCGCTCACCTCTCTCATCTAGTCACCTGCGACGTTCTTGAATGACCAGTCGTTAAAGACCGTCCCCGATGACTACCCAAAACAAAAGGTGGCCACGCGCGCCTTGGCGCCAATGACCACCCTGACTACTCGGCTAAATTGTACTGTGCGCCGCTAGCCGCGAGGCGCGTCAATTGCGACCTTGCCGCTCTCCAGCACGTGGACACGGCCGTCGGCGAGCATTTGCACGACCTCGGGATACAGCACGTGCTCAATCGCGTGGATGTGCTCCTCGAGCGTGTCGACATCCCAGCCCTCCTCAACAGCCAGCGCACGCTGGGCAATGATGGGACCGTTGTCGTAGATCTCGTTGGCAAAATGCACGGTCACGCCAGTTACCTTGACGCCGCGCGCAAAGGCATCGTCAATCGCATGCGCACCGGTAAAGCTCGGCAGCAGCGCCGGATGCAAGTTGACCACGCGGTTGGGAAACGCCGCCAGCAGAGGCGTGTGCACCATGCGCATGTAGCCGGCCATGACCACATACTCGCAGCCGCGTTCGAGCAGCTCGTGCGCGATGATCTCGTCGGCGGCAATAGGGTCGGCATAGACATCCTTAGACAGCGTGAGCGTCTGGATGCCCGCGCGCTCAGCGCGCTGCAAACCCTTAGCCGAAGGACGGCTCGACACTACAAGCTCGATCGAAGCGTTGAGCTTGCCGGCGGCAATCAGATCGATCAGCGCTTGCAGGTTGGTACCCGAACCGCTGATGAGCACACCGATCTTAAGCGGCTCGGCCGTATCGGTGCCGGTCGGACGGGTATAGGGCACAAAGTCCAGGCCCTCGGTGGCAGCCATCTGCTCGTTAGCGCTCATCGGAGTACACGACCTTACCGGAACCCTCGACGCACTCGCCCACGCGGAACGGCTTCTCGCCCAGTGCGACCAGGGCCTCGGTCACGGCGGCCTCGTCCTCGGGGGCGACGATCAGGCACAGGCCAACGCCCATGTTGAAGGTCTTGCATGCCTCGTTGGGCGCAAGCTCGGCCTGGCGCGACACGTAGGTGATGACGGGCGGAACGTCCCAACCCATCTCGGCACCGTTGCGGGTGACCACGGCGTCGACGTCGTCGGCGAGCGCGCGGTTGAGGTTCTCGGTAATACCGCCGCCAGTGATGTGGGCGATGGCGTGCACGTTGGCGCCGCCGCGCAGCAGCTCCAGGATCGGCTTGACGTAGATGCGCGTGGGGGCCAGCAGAGCGTCTGCCAGCGATGCGCCGCCGAGCTCCTCGAGCGGACGGCTCAGCTCCTCGGCCTTAGCGGCGGCCTCGGGCGTGCCCGGCTTAATGCCGTCGACGCCGATGACCTTGCGCACGAGTGAGTATCCGTTGGAGTGCACGCCGGTGGAAGGCAGGCCCAGGATCACGTCGCCGGGGCGGACGTTTGCGGGGTCGAGCATCTTGGGACGATCGACGACGCCCACGGTAAAGCCGGCGAGATCGTAGTCGGCCGGAGCCATGACGCCCGGGTGCTCGGCCATCTCGCCGCCCACGAGCGCGCAGCCCGCGAGCTTGCAGCCGTCGGCCACACCCTTGATGATCTTTGCCATGTGCTCGGCCTCGATGTGACCGATGGCAACGTAGTCCAGGAAGAACAGCGGCTCGGCGCCCGAAGCCAAAATGTCGTTGACGCACATGGCGACCAGGTCCTGGCCCACCGTCTCGTGACGGTCCATGATCTGGGCAAGTACGAGCTTGGTGCCCACGCCATCGGTACCGCTGATCAGGATCGGGTCTTCCATATCCTTGAGCGCGGCGGCCGAGAACAGGCCACCAAAGCCACCGATGCCGCCGATGACCTCGGGGCGGTTAGTGTCCTTGACCATCTGCTTAATCGCGTCGACGGCGCGGCCGCCCTCGGCGGTATCGACGCCGGCGTCCTCGTACGTCACATGCTTGCTGTCGCTCATCTGAGCCTTCCTCTCCCACTACCGTGGCGCCGCGCGGGCGCCAAACGGTGCTCATAGTTGCGTTCATTTCGGCGCGCGTCATAACAACACGCGCCGTCATATCAACAAAACAGCAGATAAAACCTGCCAAAATAAACCTGTCCCTACATGGCAGGTTTTAGGCCTCGCCGTGCTCCTCTTCCCAGCTGCGGTCGTCGTATTTCTCGACCACGGCGTCGTCGTCAAAGTGCAGCGGCTTATCCAGGTTGCGGGGCTTAAAGCCCTCCATAAACTTGTCGCGGCCAAAGCTCTCGGGAATCGCCACGGGGTAGCGGCCGGTAAAGCACGCATCGCAATAGCCGCCCTTGGGCATGACCTTCAGCAGGCCCTCGACCGAAAGGAAGGCCAGCGAATCAGCGCCGATGTACTCGCAGATCTCGTCGACCGTCTTGTTGGCGCTGATAAGCTGCGACTGCACGTCGGTATCGATGCCATAGAAGCACGGCCAGATGACCTCGGGCGAGTTGATGCGGATGTGAATCTCCTTGGCGCCGGCGTTGCGCAGCATCTTGACGAGCTGCACCATGGTGGTGCCTCGCACGATGGAGTCGTCGATGACGACCAGGCGCTTGCCCTCGATGTTGTCGCGCAGCGGGTTGAGCTTCATGCGCACGCCCATGGCGCGCAGCTCCTGCGTAGGCTCAATAAACGTGCGGCCCACATAGCGATTCTTGATGAGGCCCTCGCCAAAGGGAATGCCGCTCTCGTGCGAATAGCCCTCCGCAGGCGGCAGACCGGAGTCGGGCACGCCGATGACCAGGTCGGCCTCGACGGGCTCCTCATGTGCCAGCTGACGACCCATGTCGTAACGGCAGGCATAGACGCTCTTGCCGTTCATGATGGAGTCGGGGCGGGCAAAGTAGACCTGCTCAAAGATGCAGTTTGCGGGCTCTTCGGCTGCAGGCACGCCCTGCTCGGATACCAGACCCTCGGCGCTGATGCGCAAGATCTCGCCGGGACGGACGTCACGGACGTACTCGGCACCCACGATGTCGAGTGCGCAGGTCTCGGAAGCAACGACCCATCCGCCGGCGCGCGTGACACGGACGGCGGAGTCGACCGTAGCGGCGCCGTCCTGCGACGGCAGCTGCGAAACGGCTGCGGCATCGGCCTGGTCCAGACCCTCGTCCACCAGCTTGCCCAGCACGAGCGGGCGAATGCCGTGCGGATCGCGGAATGCGTAGAGCGCCTGCTCGTTGATGAGCGTCATGGCGTAGCCGCCGCGCACGAGCTCCATGGTCTTGCGAATGCCCTCGCGCAGATGGCCTGTACGCTGAGTAAAGTAGCCGATGAGTTTGGTCGCGACCTCGGAATCCGAATTGGAGAGGAACGGCACGCCCAGCTCGATCAGCTGGCGGCGCAGCTCGTCAGTGTTGACGAGGGTGCCGTTGTGCGCGAGCGCGATAATGACGCTATTGATGGTAGAGAGGTGCGGCTGAGAGGCTTCCCAGCTCTTGGCGCCGGCAGTGCCGTAGCGCACATGACCCACGGCCAGCTGGCCGGAGAGCGTCGACAGGTCGGCGTTGGAGAACACGCGGTCGAGCAGGCCCAGATCCTTGCGGACCATAACCGTGCCGCCGTCGCCCACGGCGATTCCAGCCGATTCCTGGCCACGGTGCTGCAGCGCACGCAGGCCAAAGTACGTCAGTCGAGCCACGTCGCGATCGGGCGCCCATACGCCGAAAATGCCACATTCCTCATGCAGCTGGTCGGAGTCCGGATCATACGTCGACATGGTGTTCACCTGTCCCGCGGCACGCTCGGCCGCGCGGATGGTTTCTTGAGACATGGCATCCCCTCAGAGCCTCGTATTTTTGGCGTTACCCGCCTTATTATACGCACGGCACGACGTGCTCCCCAGCGCATGAGCAGCGCTTTTTAAAAGCCCACCGAGCTAATAATCCGTTTTGCGGCCAAACATTTTATTGGGGAACCCGCCGCGCGCTCAACGATCCCGTATGCTTCCGTCGCGACGCGTCTCGCCCACCGTTAGGGCTTACATTGCTGCAATTGGGACGTTCGTCCTGTCTTTTAGCAGGTCGGCGGCGTATCCTTGTAATCTACAACAAAACGAGAAAGGTTGTGTATGGATCGAAACGAACTCGACCCCAGCGTCCCCAGCGCCACGGAGGTCAAGAAGATCCCCCTCATCATTAAGGTGTACGCCGTCCTGTGCATCCTGTCCGGTGTTGGTACGCTCCCGTCGGTCGGCGCCTTTATGTGGCAGGTCATCACCGCACTCATCAACGGCAACGCCGCCGCCAAACTCGGCGACAACACGCTCGTCGCGGTCGGCCTTATCGTCGCCGGCATCATGCTCTCGGCGGCGAGCGCGGTCATCTTAATCATCTTCGGCCTGGACCTCATCAAGAACCAGCGCCGCAACGCCGCGCGCCTGTCCTACATCCTTATCGCATTCACCGTCGTCGAGCTTTTGGTCGACGTGATGCTCCAGGGTATCGGGCCGTTCTTGTTGCGCCCCGCCATCCAGCTCGGCATCCTCATCGCGCTTTCGGCCACCGTTGACCCCACGCTTCGTCAGGAGCGCGAACTGCAGCGCCGCCTGCAGGAGATGCTCGATCGCGACGCCGCCGCCGAGGGCATGCTCGGCCGCGATGAGACCGGCGAAGGCTACATCAAGCTCAACTACTTCAACCTATTCTGGGTATTCTTTGTCTGCTGCGTGCTGGGCCTCATCCTGGAGGACATCTGGCATATGACGGTCGACGACCCGGGCGTCTACCAGAACCGCGCCGGCATGCTGTTTGGCCCCTTCAGCCCCATCTACGGATTTGGCGCCGTACTCATGACCATGGTGCTCAACCGCTTCTACAAAAAGAACCCCATCATTATCTTTTTGGTGAGCGCCCTACTTGGCGCAAGCTTTGAGGTGTTCGTGGGCTGGTTTATGCAGACCTCGTTCGGTGTGGTCTCGTGGAGCTACTCGCATATGAAGCTCTTTGGCATGCCCGATCCACTCGCCGTGCTTACGGGCGGACGCACCTGCACAGGCTTCGCCTGCCTGTGGGGCCTGGGCGGACTCATCTGGATCAAGCTGCTGCTGCCAAGATTGCTCAAGCTCATCAACATGATTCCCTGGAAGAGTCGTTACTCAGCCACCGTCATCTTTACCATCATCATGCTGGTCGACGGTGTCATGACGCTGCAATCGCTCGACTACTGGTATCAGCGCGTCAACGGCACGGTCAACGATATTCCCGTTGCGCAGTTCTACGGCACGTACTTCGACAATGAATACATGGAAAATCGCTTCCAGAGCATGACCATGAGCCCCAAGGACGCCACACGCGTATAGCGCTGGCGCTGCTGCAAGTCGGTTCCAACGGACAAGTAAGCCCGCTGGCAGTTCAATCTAACTGCCAGCGGGCTCTTGCTACAGATGGGCTCGAATCGATCGCAAAGCCCTATGCCTCGCGCTCTACCTCGTTCACGCATTCATTCTTGATGGTGCCGACAAGCGACTGCAGGGCATCGACCACGCGCGGACGAATGTCTCCGCCAATGAGCACGAGCATGATATCGTCGCCCACGGAAAGCTCGCCGCTCGCTAGCCACACGCGCACATAGCCGATGCCTGGCATCGCGCGCGTGGCTTCAATAGCAGACCGCACCTTTTCGGCGTCGTAGTCAAAGACCATGCCTCCCACCCTGTGGCCCGGCGCCACGCCATCGGTCTCGACTCCGCGCACCTCGGCCTTGGGCGTCGCACGCACCACACCGTTATGCGTCAGATACATACCGCACGCAGGCGCCGACGAATCGGCTTTGGCCTCGCGCAGCCAAGCATCAATCGAAGGCATCGTTTTGCCATTCTCGAGCATCATTTCCTCCTTTTACCGTCATCGAGCAGCTCATTTGGGACGGGGCTCTTTTAGCTACTCTTAACAATCTATTCCTCGACCGGCGTGAGCACCATGACGGCGCGCGTATTGCTAAATGACAGCGAGCGACAGGTCACGAGCGTCACGACCTTGGTTGCCGAAGCAGCGCGATCGCCTGCATCACTCGCCACTGCCGAAGCACCGTCGAGCATCTCGGACAGGTAGTTCTTGAGCCCGTCGTCACCCTCAAAATTAGGCGTGCGCGCCTTGGCATACGTATCCTCGACGACCTTGGTCGCCAGCGGTCGCAGCTTATACGTTGCATCGCGCGTGATGTAATACACGTACTCGATGCTATCGAATGTCGCTTGGTCGGTGGTGTCCGAAATCACGTTGAACATCGACCCGTCATTCATGTGGTGGCCGTAGATCGTGGTCTGCTGGTCAACCATTCCCGGCGCGGTGTCATCGCTATCCAGGAAAATGGCCCCGGACGCATTGGCCGTACCGTCGAACAGCGTGTTGAGGTATTTGGAGTTGTTGTTGGTCTGCACCACGGGATAGTTGATGTTGGTTCCCGGCACGTAAATCCAACCCACAATCTCGGGGTTTGTCTGAGCAAGCGCATCGAAGTCGATAATCGGCACGCCGCTGGCGTCCTTATCGCTTACATATTGCTTCTCGATTTTCTGGTATGAATCGCTCGCCTGCTTATAGCCAATCTGAGCATTGATAAAGATGGCGGCGGCGGCGACAATCAGACCGATGCCCACGATGATGAGCAGAATGGGGATGATGGAGCGGCGTTTCTTGCGCGGCGGCTCGGTGTAGCTGGACGGAGCGCCGCTCGGTTGCCTCGTCGTCCGGGTCCGCTTCTTTGCCGTGCCATATGACGAGGGGCGATACGCAGCCGGCGTATCCTGACGGCGATGGGACGTCGGCGTTACGGGGCGCGGCGCACGAGCCTGTTGAGGAGAGGATGCCCGACCCTGCTGCATGGAGCGGGCCGATCCCGCCTTGGATGGATCGGGGATCTGAGAAGCCGAGAAACGTTTTCCCTGATAGTCGGACATGACTCTCCCTATGATTGCAGCGGAATGGCAAGCCGCTTAGGCGTCGGCCATCTCCTGCTTCATTTTCTCGATAACCTTGCGGTACTCGGGGTCGCAAGCACCCAGAATCTGCGTGGCATAGATGGCGGCGTTCTTGGCGCCGTTGATGGCAACGCAGGCCACGGGCACGCCCGAAGGCATCTGCACCATCGACAGCAGCGAGTCCATACCGCCCAGGTCACTTGTCTTCATAGGCACGCCGATAACCGGCAGCGGCGTAAAGGCAGCCACGACACCACCCAGGTGAGCGGCCTTGCCGGCGGCAGCGATAATTACTTTGATACCGCGATCGGCAGCAGTCGAGGCCCACTCGTGGACCTTCGCCGGCGTGCGGTGTGCGCTCGCAATGACGAGCTCATAGGGCACACCAAGCGCCTCGAGCTCGGCGGTGCAGCCTTCCATAACGCCCAGATCGGACTTAGAGCCCATGATGATCCCGACAACCGGCTTTTGATCTGCCATAAACAAAGACCTCCTGTTGAGAGCGGCGACGCGGCGGATCCGCGACCCTTAACTACTGAGAGTAGTATAGCTGCTCCCGTCCCTGCGGTCTTTGTGGTGGCGGCTGAGCCTTTCCCTCGGGAACTGGGCTTCGCGAAGTTTCCCGAGGGAAAGGCTCAGCCGCCACCCTGCGACCTACCGGGGATTGCCATGACGTACGTTGGCTGAAATATTAACGTGGGCTCCGCCGTTCGAACGAACGGCGGAGCCCACACTCACTTTTTATTCAGCCCTAGTCATCGCACAAAGCCCCTTCGGCAGCACACGGTGCAGCCAAGTCACCGCAGGCCGGGGCGGAGGGGGCGGAATTTGCCACTGAGCGACTCTGCTTGCAGCCGGAGCGAAGGGGGAAACTCGGCCCCCTCCGCCCCGGCCGGACAGGTCACACTACACCGTGTGCTGCGGCAGGTCCTGCAGGGCGATGACGTCCATGCCCATGTCGTTGGCACTGCCGTGACCCTGCTGGTCCTCACGCACCGCCTCGATGGCACTCACGTACGTGTTGGCGGCAGACATCGCGGTCACGCAAGTCACGCCGCGGCGCACCGCCTCGGTGCGCAACAGATAGCCGTCGCCACGAGAACCCGGGCCGTACGGTGTGTTGATGATCACCGCGATCTTGCCATCGGCGATGAGGTCACCGATGTTGGGACGCTCGCCGTCGTGCGGGCCGCTGATCTTTTCCACGACCTCACACGTCACGTTGCCTCCACGCAGCACGCGCGCCGTACCCTCGGTAGAGCAGATGTCAAAGCCCAGGTAGCGCAGGATGCGGGCGACCGAAAGGATATGGCGTTTATCACGATCGCACACGCTGATGAACACCTTGCCGCAACTCGGGTCGGGCAGCTTGTAGTCAATCGCCAGCTGCGTCTTGGCGTATGCCTCAGGATAGCTCTTGGCGATACCCATGACCTCGCCCGTCGACTTCATCTCGGGCCCCAGGATAACGTCGGCTCCCGGGAAACGTCCCCAGGGCATGACGGCTTCCTTCATGCAGAACCAGTCCAGCTGACGCTCATCGCTCGGCAGGCCCAGGCTCGCGATGGAATCGCCCGCCATGATACGCGCCGCGCACTTGGCCAGCGGCACGCCGGTGGCCTTGGAGATAAACGGCACGGTACGGCTGGCACGCGGGTTGGCCTCGATCACGTAGACGGTCTCGCCCTTAATGGCGTACTGCACGTTGACCAGGCCGCGTACGCCCAGCGCCATCGCGATGCGACGCGTGGTCTCGCGAAGCTTTGCCTGCAGGCTCTCGCTAAAGCTGAACGGCGGGATGCAGGTCGCGGAGTCGCCAGAGTGGATACCGGCCTCCTCGATATGCTCCAGAATGCCGCCAATGTAGACCTCTTCGCCATCGCACAGGGCGTCGACATCGGACTCGATCGCACCCTCCAAGAAGCGGTCCAGATACACCGGGTAGTCGGGGCTAATGCGCGCGGCCTCGGCCATGTAATCGCGCAGGTGCTCGGCATCGTAGGCGATCATCATGCCGCGGCCGCCCAGCACGTAGCTCGGACGTACCAGCAGCGGGTAGCCAATGTGTGCGGCAACGGCCTCGGCCTCCTCAAACGAGGTGGCCTGACCCGCCGGCGGGTACATGATGCCCAGCTTGTCGAGCAGGGCGGCAAAGCGCTCGCGGTCCTCGGCAAAGTCGATGGCATCGGGCTTGGTGCCCATGATGTTGACGCCACTCTCCTCGAGCATGCGCGCCAGCTTAAGCGGGGTCTGGCCGCCAAGCGTCACCACGACGCCGTCGGGGCGCTCAACATCGATAACGTCCATGACATCCTCGTAGGTAAGCGGCTCAAAGTACAGGCGGTCGGACGTGTCGTAGTCGGTCGAAACGGTCTCGGGGTTGCAGTTGACCATGATGGTCTCAAAGCCGCGGGCCGCCAGGGCATAGCTCGCATGCACGCAGCAGTAGTCAAACTCGATACCCTGGCCAATACGGTTGGGGCCGGCACCCAGAATCATCGCCTTGGGCTTATCTGCCGGCGTGGTCTCGTCGGGGGCCACGCACTTTTTGGCATCCGGGCTCGTGCGGTAGATGTTCTCGTACGTCTTGTAATGGTACTCCGTGGCGCTCGAGAACTCCGCAGCGCAGGTATCGACCGTCTTCATGCTGGGAACCACGCCCAGACCCTTGCGATAGGCGCGCACAAAGCGCTCGTCCGAGCCGGTCAGCGCGGCGATCTCGGCGTCACTCGTGCCGTATTGCTTGAGCAGGCGCATCGCGTCGGCGTCAATGTCCTCCACACGCAGGCCGCGGATGCTCTCCTGAACCTGCACCATGTCGTTGATACGATTGAGGTACCACGGATCGATACCGCAGATGGCATGGATACGCGCGACATCCCAGCCACGACGCAGGGCTTCGACCACAAAGAAGATGCGGTGCTCGGTCGGGGTTGCCACGGCCCGAGCGAGCTCATCGTCGCTCAGCTTGTCGGCACCTTCCTTGCCACCGGCACAAATGCCCTGATGCCCGTCCTCCAGCGAACGCATGGCCTTGCCGAAGGCCTCCTCGAAGGTGCGGCCAATCGCCATAATCTCGCCCACGGCCTTCATGCGCGTGGTGAGCGTGGGGTCGGTACCCTTGAACTTCTCGAAGGCAAAGCGCGGCACCTTGACCACACAGTAGTCGATCGTGGGCTCAAAGCAGGCGGGCGTAGCCTTGGTGATGTCGTTGACGATCTCGTCGAGCGTGTAGCCCACAGCCAGGCGCGCGGCGGCCTTGGCAATGGGGAAACCCGTGGCCTTGGAAGCGAGGGCGGACGAACGGCTCACGCGCGGGTTCATCTCGATGACGATCAGGCGGCCGGTCTGGGGGTTCACGGCAAATTGCACGTTGGAGCCACCGGTCTCGACGCCGATCTTCTCCAAGATGGCGAGCGAGGCGACACGCATGCGCTGATACTCAAGGTCGGAGAGCGTCTGCGCCGGCGCCACGGTGATGGAGTCGCCGGTGTGCACGCCCATGGGGTCGAGATTCTCGATGGAGCACACGATGATGCCGTTGCCGGCGTGGTCGCGCATGACCTCCATCTCATACTCTTTCCAGCCCTCGATGGACTCCTCGACCAGCACCTCATGGGCGGGCGAGAGCTCCAGGCCCTGGCTCACGATGGAGACGAGCTCCTCGTGGGTGCGAGCGATGCCGCCGCCGGCGCCGCCGAGGGTAAAGCTCGGGCGCAGTACGCAGGGATAGCCCACGCGCTCGGCGATAGCCTCGGCATCAGCCACGCTGTAGGCATAGCCCGAGCGCGCGACCTCCAGGCCAATCTCGGCCATGGCCTCGTTAAAGAGCTTGCGGTCCTCGCCGCACTCGATAGCGGCCAGGTCGCAGCCGATCATCTCGACACCGTACTTGTCGAGCGTGCCGTCTTTCGCCAGCTCGACGGCGGCGTTCAGACCGGTCTGGCCGCCCAGCGTGGGCAGCAGCGCGTCCGGGCGCTCTTTCTTGATTACGCGCTCGATAAACTCGGCGGTGATGGGCTCGACATAGGTGCGGTCGGCAAGACCCGGGTCGGTCATGATGGTCGCCGGGTTGGAGTTGACCAGGATGACCTCAAAGCCATCCTCCTTAAGCACCTTGCAGGCCTGGGCGCCGGAGTAGTCGAACTCGCAGGCCTGGCCAATAACGATGGGGCCCGAACCAATAACGAGGATACGCTTGATGTCAGTACGTTTCGGCATGTTTAAAACCTCCTAGAGAGGCTGACTCAATGTTTTGGAAAAGTCAGCGAGGGTGCAGCTGGTGCATCAGGTTGCCGTGATGCGAGGGCGCGCTGGGCTTATGCCCGCGCGTCCGAAGCAGAACGGCAAGATGATGTGCCAGATGCAGCCGCAGCGTCGACCGGTCCGCCGTTCGGTAGAACGGCGGAACCATCGTCGGCGAAATTCCAGCCAGCCAGGCGGTCCTTCGCGGTGTCGATGTCCAGGTAGTTCTCCTCGCCGTCCATGAGTCGCGTAAAGGCGGTAAAGAGATAGTGGGCATCGGTGGGGCCAGGCGAGGCCTCGGGGTGATACTGGACCGAGAAGCACGGGGCGTCGAGCAGCTGGATGCCCTCGGCGGTGCCGTCGTTGAGGTTCACATGTGTTAGGCGAATGCGGCCAAAGCGCTCGTTCATCACGACCGGCGCGATGCCGCGGCGCACCCAGACGCGCAGGTCGCCGTCGGCCGCATGCTCGGTCTCGCCGCCGGAAAGCTCGGGGACAAGCTTGCCCAAGCTGGGAAACAGCAGGCCAAAGCCATGGTTTTGCGCGGTGATCTCCACGCGACGGCTCACCAGGTTCATGACCGGCTGGTTGCCACCGCGGTGACCGAACTTAAGCTTTTCCATCTGGGCGCCGCAGGCCAGGCTGATCATCTGGTGACCAAGACAAATACCAAAGACCGGCACCTTGCCGATCAGCTGCTGCACCTGCTCGTAGGTCTCCACCACGGCATCGGGGTCGCCGGGGCCGTTGGACAAAAAGACGCCGTCGGGATTCATGTCGAGCACCTCACTCGCGGGCGTATCCCACGGCACGACGGTAAGGTCGCAGCCGGCGCGGACGAGGCCTTCCAGAATGCCGCGCTTGACGCCGCAGTCGTAGGCGACCACCTTGTGACGGGCAGGAGCGGCAGCCGCAAGTGCAAAGTCATGCGTGGCAGGCAGGTCGGCGGACACAAACTCGTGAGGCGCGGGGCAGCTCACGGTCTTGACCAAATTCTCGCCCACCAGCGTGGGCGCTGCGGCCAGACGCTCGGCAAGCTCGTCGACGTCGAAGATCTCGGTCGAGATAATGCCCATCTTGGAACCATTGTCGCGCAGATGGCGCACCAGAGCGCGGGTGTCGACACCCTCGATAGCGACGATGCCGCGAGCGCGCAGGTACTCCGGCACGCTGACGGCCGAGCGCCAGTTAGAAGGCGTGGCGCACATGTCGCGAACGATCATGCCGCGCATGGCCGGAGCGCTCGCAGGGCGCACGGCGTCGCCGGGGAAGGCCGACTGGACGTCGGTCTCGTCGATACCGTAGTTGCCGATCTGCGGATAGGTCATGGTTACGATTTGGCCGGCATAACTCGGGTCGGTCATGACCTCAAAGTAGCCCTCGAGCGAGGTGTTGAAGCAGACTTCGCCGGTCGCGGTGCCCGCGGCGCCGCATGCACGTCCATAAAAAATGGTCCCATCCTCAAGATACAGGATGCAGGGACCGCAGGTGCCCTTGCTGGTTTTGGCCAGCATACGCTGGCAAAGCTCGCTGGGCGCGAAGGTGCGGGCGGCAGCGCCCGCGGTATGGTTGTTCGCCATAGTTCTCCTTCCCGGTCTCACAGGACCGGTTTAAAGGTGTGTAGTTAGGCCTCGCGGTATTGTAACCGCAAGCATGCCTCATGGCGTTAATTTCATCGAAATGTTTACGAAATGATAATTATGACTTTCTATGCATAATGATTTTTCTGGGACGGGGATTAAAAAATCATCCCGCGAGGCTTGTGGCTCACGCGGGATGATGACGTCTTACTTTCTCTTGTCCTGCTCCAGCAAATCGGACGGTGAGCGATCGGGCTTGCCGCCGCGGAAAATCTCGCGGCCATGCAGACGATGCTCCAGGTCACGTTCGGCCTTTTCCTCGTCAATCTTGGTCTGGCTCACCACCGGGTCCTCAATCAACGACGACACCGAGTTCACCTGCTTCTGAATGCGCTCGGCGATGGTGTCATCCATACTCACGATGCGCATCTTCCAGTCGATACTCGTGGCGTTGGATGAGCTCTTGGTCCACACGAACGTCAAAATGGCGCTCTGGTGGCCCCGCGCGGGGAACATGCCAAAGAAGGAATCGTGCTGAATGTTGCTATCCTCGTCGATATAGGCGTGAACGTTATACACCACGCGGTCGATCTTGTCGTTGAGCAGCGCGTTGGTCGCAAGCGCCGCGGCCTGGATCTGCCCGTTGGACAGCAGCTCGAGCTCGTTGGCAGAAGACGTGTCCAACACCGTCACCTCGACCGTGCCCGTACGCTCATCGGCTTCATCAACGGTAAAGTCGAGCGGGAACTGCGTAAAGCCGTTGCCCCACTCGAGTCCACCCTTGAGTGCTGTAGAAACGGTATCAACCGAAACGCTCTCGGACAGGTTGGCGGTATTCAGACGGCGCATCACGCCGTAGCCGATCTGCATGCCCACGATCAGCACCAAAATACCGATAACCACGGCCATCGCGGTCTTCGTAATGGTATGGCTCACCTGCGAGCCCGAAGGATCGTCCTCGGACAGCGGGTCGATATGTTTTGCCTGGCTCGCACGGTCCTCGCTGCGCAGCTGCGCTAGCGCCGCTTTGTCACCGCGCTTGGCCGCAGCCTCCTTCTCACGCATGCGCTCGGTACGCTTTTTGGCGAGCGTGGGATCCAAGACGCCGGATGCATCGATTTCGGAGAATAACTCCGTCACTTCTTCCGGAGTCAAAGGGTTCTTGTCAGCCATAAACTTCCTGTCATATCAATCAGTCGAGCTCGTGCGCACGCGCACCTTCGAACTGCATTCGATAGTAACGGGCATAGGTGCCGCCACGGGCGAGAAGCTCCTCGTGCGTGCCACGCTCCACAACGCGACCATGCTCAACGGTCGCAATCTCATCGGCATGCTTAATGGTCGAAAGACGATGGGCGATGATAATCGTGGTACGGCCGCGTGCCAGCTCTTCGAGCGACTCCTGCACCGCCTCCTCGCTCTCGTTATCCAAAGCACTCGTCGCCTCATCCAAAATAAGGATCTTGGGATTCTTGAGAAACACGCGCGCGATGGCAACGCGCTGCTTCTGTCCGCCCGAAAGACGGCTGCCGCGCTCGCCTACCACGGTGTCGTAGCCCTGCGGAAGCGATTCGATAAAGGTATCGATATTGGCGCGGCGGGCCGCCTCGGCGATCTCTTCTGCCGTAGCACCCGGCTTGCCGTAGGCGATGTTCTCGCCGATTGTTCCGTCAAACAGGTAGACATCCTGCTGCACCAGGCCGATGGCACGACGCAGGCTCTGCTGCGTCACATCGCGCACGTCCTGACCGTCGATGCTAATGGATCCGGCAGCCACGTCATAAAAGCGCGGCAGCAGCGAACAGGTCGTGGATTTGCCACCGCCCGAAGGGCCAACCAAAGCGATGGTCTGCCCGGGCTTGATGGACAGGTCCATGTGGTCGATAACAGGACGCTCGTCGGCATCGCCCTCGCCCAGCTCAACATCCTCGTAGTTAAAGCACACGTCGTGATACTCCACGGCGCCGGCAGTCACCTGCAGATCCGTAGCGCCCGGCTTGTCCTGGATATCCGGCGCCGTCGAGAGCACCTCGTCCATACGCTTAAAGCCGGCGATAGCCTTCTGATACGTTTCGGCCGAATTGACGAGTGTCTCGAGCGGCGTGCAGAACAGCGAAATATAGAGTGCAAAGGTCGCCATATCGACCGCCTGCAGCTGTCCCTGGGCGACCAGCCAGCCGCCCAGCAGCACCACGATCACATAGAGCACACCAGAGAGCAGGCCATACGTCGCGGTATAGACGCCCATGGCGTGATACATGTTCTCCTTGGACGAAAGATAGCGATTGTTGGAGGCGCGGAACTTGGCACGCTCGGTCCCCTCGTTGGCAAAGCTCTTGACCACGCGCATGCCCGCCAGCGAATCCTGCAGCTGTGCATTAATGCCGCTGATCTTCTTGCGGTTGTCGCTAAAGACCTCGCGCATGCGCATGTTCTGCCAAAACATGACGACCGCAAACGCCGCCGTCACCACGGCCATGGCAAGCGCCAGCACCGGAGCGATGGTAAAGAGGATCACAAACGAGCCGATAATCTCGATACCGCAGATGATGATCCACTCGGGTACGTGATGCGCCGCCTCGCAGATATCGAACAGGTCGTTGACCACGCGGCTCATCATGTCGCCCGAGCTGTTTCGGTCGAAGTACGCAAAGCTAAAGCGCTCATACTGGTCGAACAGGTCCTCGCGCATTTTGGACTCCATGCGCGCGCCCATCACGTGACCCCAATAGCTCACAAAGTAGCGGCAGGCGCAGCGGACGGCATACATCAGCACCAAGCCCACCGCGATCATGCCGAGCGCCTGCATAATGGCAGCCTGACCCTGAGTAAATAGCCCACCGGTCAAATTGCGCAGGATAATGGGGAACGCCAGGTCAATGGCGGCAAGCACCAGAGCACAAACAGTATCAGCAACAAAAAGCCCCATCTGGGGCTCGTAATACGAAAGAAACCTCTTAAACATAGTCACCTTACGCGGTTTTACCAAACCGCGTTTCGTCTCGACGCTGCAAGTGCTCCATTTGGACAATCTGGCCTTCAATCGTCGGTCGCGTATATCCATACGCTTCCCTTCTCTTTTAGGCCACCTTGTCTCAAATGGAGCACTTTCGCTGACTTACACAAACCTGCGGGATCATCCCCGCTCGTTAAAGTTCCGCTCCACCCAAACGATGAGCAATGCTGTCGCAAGCCAAGGCACCCACAACGGTCTTGGCGTCTTCGATCTTGCCGTCGAGTACGGCGTCGATCAGCTCATGCAGTGGCACCAGGTCGACGTTGACAAACTCGTCATCGTCGGGGTCGGGCGCATCAAACTCGAGCTTGGTAGCCAAGTAGATGTGGATGATCTCATCGCAAAAACCGCAGGACGTGACAATCGACGTCAAAAAGCGAATGCGACCAGCCCTAAAGCCCGTCTCCTCATGCAGCTCGCGCTTGGCGCAATCGAGCGGGTCCTCGCCCGGATCGAGCTTGCCGGCGGGAATCTCGACCGTCACGCGGTCGATGGCGGTGCGGTACTGACGCACCAGCACGATCTTGCCGCTCTCGGTCAGTGCCACAACGGCCGCCGCACCCGGATGGCGAACGATATCGCGGGCGCTGCGGCGACCGTTGGGCAGCTCAACCTCAAGACGGTGGACGTCGAGGATCTTGCCCTTCCAGGCGCACTCCTCCGAAAGAATCTTCTCGTGCAGCTCGGCATCGTGCGGGTCGTCGTCGCCCAGCACCAGCGCCGGCTCGTCAGCGACCTCGCCGCCAGGCTCGCCCTCGGCGTGCCCATACATGCGGCTGTCCTCTTCGACGATCTGCGCGTCCACGAGCTCTTCGTTCTTCTCGTCCATCCGTCTCATTCCTCTCGGATTTTAGGCATCCCAGGCGTCGCGGCCGCGCAGCGCACGCAGGCCAATGTCGTGGCGCAGGGTCTTGCCCTCAAAGTTGATCTTCTCGCAGGCCTCGTAGGCAAGGTCGCGAGCGTTCTCGAACGTATCGCCCAGCGCGGTCACGGCGAGCACACGACCGCCGTTGGTCACGAGCTCGCCGTCCACCACGGCAGTACCGGCGTGATACACCGTCACGTTCTCCATAGCCTCGGCATCCTCGATGCCGGTAATGACCTTGCCCTTCTCGTAGCTGCCGGGATAGCCCGCGCTCGTCAGGACAACGGCCACGGCCCACTCGTCACGCCAATCGAGCTCAATCTGATCGAGCTCGCAGTTGGCGCAAGCCAGCATGACCTCGACCAGGTCGTTCTTAAGGCGCGGCAGCACGACCTGCGTCTCAGGATCGCCAAAGCGGGCATTGAACTCCAGCACCTTGGGGCCGGCAGGGGTGAGCATAAAGCCGCCGTACAGGCAGCCGCGATAGTCGATACCCTCGGCAGCGAGCTCTGCCACGGTCTGCTCCATGACCTTCACCATGGTGGCGTGCTCCTCGTCGGTCACGATGGGCACCGGGCTGTAGACGCCCATGCCGCCCGTGTTGGGGCCCTTGTCGCCCTCGAGCGCACGCTTGTGATCCTGCGAGGTGGCCATGGGCCGCACGGTCTTACCGTCGGTAAAGGCCAGCAGCGAGCACTCGGGGCCGGTCAGCATCTCCTCGATGACCACGGTATTGCCGGCATCGCCAAAGGCGCCGCCAAAACACTCGCGCACGGCCTCCTCGGCCTGCGCAAGCTCGGTTGCCACGATAACACCCTTGCCCGCGGCAAGGCCGTCGGCCTTGACGACCAACGGAGCACCCTGCTCGCGCACATAGGCAAGAGCCGAAGCCTCGTCGGTAAACGAGCCGTAGGCTGCCGTCGGAATGCCCGCACGCTCCATGAGCTGCTTGGAGAACAGCTTGGAGCCCTCCATCTGGGCACCCT
>CABQKL010000012.1 GCA_902464645.1 uncultured Collinsella sp. | reverse complement strand
TGGAAATGTTAACCTGCCGATACTATACACCCATACCCCCTGGGGGTGTCTAGTAGTAGTTGGAATGTATGACTTTTCATTACAGATGAGGGTGGCTGCTCAATCGGCGGCCGTCTTTGCCAAACATCTCAATCTGTAACGTCTGGACCGGTTTTTGAACCATAGCTGTTACAGATTTAGACAAACATTTCAGCCGAAAACTAACGTCTCGATCCGTAACAACTAGACCCCGTTTTACCGAGTGTTTGTTACAGATCAAGACAAACAGTTGGCAGCAAACTCAATGTCTCAATCTGTAACATCTAGCAGCAAATATGACCTCTAACTGTTACAGATCGAGACAGACTGCCCGGGGCCAACTCAAATGTCTTGATCTGTAACATCTAGAGAGGTTTTTGACCCCTTACTGTTACAGATTGAGATGTTGTCTCGCGTGGTTGGGGGTTTGTCTCGATCTGTAACATCTAGACCCGTATCTGCCGAGCTAGTGTTACAGATCGAGACAATTGCCGGGGTGGGGCCCCGTCACGGCAAGACGCCCGCCGCCTAGATACAGAACCCGGGGATCACGCAGGTTCGCTTGTTTGGCTTTTCCGCGGGTGTGGCGTACGTAAAGACGTCGCCGTCGTGCCCCACGCGGTTCATATAGAGCGTGCCTTCGCTCTCCGATGTGTCGGGACTCGCCGTTCGTTCCCACCAACAGGTGTCCTTGTCCTTCCACTGGCGGACCATCGTCTCGTTCGTGGAATACGGGCTCACCTTGAGCTCGCGGAAGAGCTGATACTCCTTGCCCTCGCCGTTATAGATGTCGGCCAGGTAGTGAAAGTCCTCGGCAAATGACTCGGGCGGCTGCACTCCGCACAGCTCGACCATGGCGGGCAGCCAAAGGGTCGCGGGCAACTCGCTCAGACACGATACGCTTCTGGCGGCGCCAACGTTATTCGAGACCTTTTTGACAGATTTAATGAGTGCGCGCAGCTCGTTGGGCAGCAGCTTAAGGCCGTCGTTGTCGAGCCATTCCCGCAGTTCGCAATCTGCCCAGCCGGTGCTCAACGGTTGGGCCGCGGCATCGCGCTCGGCAATGCCGGCATCTAACATAAACGTCAGTCCGGCCTTGCCCGTACCGTCTAGAAGCTCGTCGTGGCGGATGCCCACAAGCTGTGCGCCGATGTGCAGCCCGTTGGTGAGCCTCACGCGCTTGGTACACGGATAGGGGATATGCCCGTTGTCATCGAGCAGATGATAGCGCTTGGCAATCTCGCATGCCTCGCTACGGGTCTCGGCAGCCTTGATCTTGAGCGAAATCTCCTGCAGCTGATCCCAGGTGCAGTCGTCAAGCGAACTGCGGATGCCGTCCAGGTAGTCGGGGATGCCAAAGCCATGGGTTGCCGCCCCGATAACGCCGAGCCCCGCAACGGCTGCGACAACGCCACCGATAATAAAGCGGCGGCGGGTCATGGCATCGTGCCGGGCCTGCTCCAGGATCTCTCGCGCTCGCTCGCCGGCGACGTCGACCTTAAGGTGCGTGCCAGAATCGATATCAATCGCGGCCTCGTCTCCTGCGCCTTCGCGGCCCTCGGATTCGGCATCGGTGAGGTATGCCGAGAGCACCTCGAGCATCTGCTGTTCGGTGGGACGATCGCACTGCT
Source organism: uncultured Collinsella sp. (assembly GCA_902464645.1). Lineage (GTDB taxonomy): Bacteria > Actinomycetota > Coriobacteriia > Coriobacteriales > Coriobacteriaceae > Collinsella. The sequence goes on along the minus strand of CABQKL010000012.1, from coordinate 26,851 downwards.
CGACTGAGATGCCTTTCATGATGATCTGGACGAGCGCTTCGTCGTCATTGCATCGCGGCTCGAGCGGTGCCGGCTTGGTCTTGGTCTTTATGAGGTAGAACGAGCCGGTTGCCGCGGCACCCGTCGACTCGACATCGAACGGTTTGCGACCGCTATAGAGCTGGTACAGAATGCTCGATAGCGCGTAGACATCGATGGCGGGCGAGCGGCGAAGGGCCGCGATGCCTTCGATATCCTGCGTGAGCATCTCGGGCGCGGCGTATGCGGGCGTGGCAAAGCGCCAGATGTCGGCGCGCCGGGTGATCGTGTCATCGCCGAGGGCCATGGTCGCGGAGCCCATGTCGATGAGACAGGGGTCAAAGGAGCAATCGACGATCTGTTGCTCGAGCGTTCGACTGGTGGTGCGGAACATGATATTGGCGGGCGACAGGTCGCGATGGACGACCGGATTAACAAGCCCCTGGGTCATCAGGAGTGCGCGAAGTACGGCGTTTCCAACGGCGGCCACCATCTGGGTGGTTAGCCCGCCCGAGACATCGTGCGGAAGCAAGGGCAGCGCCTGCTTGAGCGAGGTGCCCTCGACCCACTCCATGAGGATGAGCGGGTCGTCCTCGCACGATCCATAGCCATAGACGCGCGGAAATCCGCGCAGGTGCGAGACGGTACACAGATGACGGTACTCCTCGAACAGCGCGGCGGTGTTGGCCAGGTGCGCGGCCGATTGCTCGGCGGAGCGGTCGGGTGTCTGGTCGGAAAGGATGGCGTTGTCCTTGAGTAGCTTGACGGCAAAGACCTCGCCGCTTGTGTTGGTCGCGCGAAGCACGTGTCCGATATTGCCGCCGTCGCGGTGTGTCGTCTGAAGAATAAGCGTCATAAACCGTCGCTTGGCATCATCCTCGGCACTGGGGTCGACCGCTACGGCGGTGTCGAACGTGTCGAGACGGATGAGTTTGTCGCCAGGGGCGGTGTTGGTGGTATCCAAGACGTTCCTTCATTTGGTGGGGCCGCGTGCTCGCGCCGAGAACGCGATTATCGATTAAAGCCCATGATAGACGTGTTTGCCGATAAGCTGACTCGTATTGCTATTTATAGTGCAGCGCGCAACGTAAATGATATAAGACGAGTGACACCTGTTTCCCACGTCTCTACGCGCTAGTCCACAATAACGAGAAACGTTGTATAGAGACCCAAATGAAGTCTGTCACTGTTAGCGATTTCCACGGGGGGATAGACTTTGCCGGGCTCTCGTTGGTCGCGGGGCGGCTCGATTACGGTATCGCCGTCGCCTGCACCCGATTCGAGCACCGTGCCGTTGGTCGATCCAAGGCCCTGGGCGTACCAGTGCTCACCCTCAAGCCAAATGCGAAGATGCTCGCGCGATGCGTCGGCGCCCACATCGGTGATGCTGGGCGAGGTTTTGGGCAAAGAACCAATCACGGTGCCGCGCGGATCGCGTGTGAGGGAATGGATTTGCATGTCGACACAGTTGTCGGCATGTGTCCTGAGCAGACCGAGGTTGGGGGCGACGGCGCGCGGCTGATCCAGACTGCCCATAAAGCCACGTCCGACGGTAGTTTCGGTGGTGCCAAAGTGCCCGCCCGTCTTGCTGTCGCAAAAGCGCTCGACGGTGGCCACGCCTTGAACGGGGTCGGCAAGTGCGCCCGTTGCCACAAAGAGCATCAGGAAGAGCGTGCTCTTTTCGCGGGGGCTATGGTCATCGGAGCTGCGAATGCGCCCCAGGGCGTTGGCGTAGAGGCGGTCGTCGAGGTCATAATCGGCGAGAATCGACATCATGCCTTGGGCCGCCGGGCCACTGTAATGCTCGGATATTTCCTGATAGGCACGATCGCCTCCGCCGAGCTTGTTACTAATGGCGGCGGCAAGGTTAAGCGTGGAGACGGTAAGGTCATTGTAGATGCCTGGTGCACACTGATCGGGCTCGCGGTGGACGATGTAGCGAGTGAGGTACGAGCGGTTGGTAGAGCATTTGTCGAGCAGGGTGCTGCCTGCATACGAATTGCCGTTGATGAGCATTCGCGCAATCTCGAGATGCTTGAGACCGCCGAACGATCGGATGTCGTTGTAGAGGACCGAGCACGGTGTTTCCGCCGCCATGGCTGCCTCCCCAGATAACTTTAATGACGTACTGCAAACATGTTAGGAAATGGCTACGCTCAAAGCGTACCGACTCGAAAAATGTTGCGCAACGCTTTGCATAACTATCGAGACATTATAGGGCATATACGCCAAGTTGCAGGATGGCTGCAAGCGACACATTTTGAGAGGTTGTGCCCTATGGAATGCCCTTATTGCGGTGCATTATTGCCCGATGACGCTGGTTTTTGCTCTGAGTGTGGATCGCCTCTTGACGCCGCCGCGCCGTCTGCACCTGCTCCCGAAGGTCCCTACACCACGCCCCAGACGGTGTCGCAGAGCCCGGCCTTTTCGTGGCGCGACGGTGAGGCCGCTACGGCGGCAACGGTGGAGTTGCCTAAGGCGGATGCTGCCTCGAAAGCAGACGAGCAGCCGGTGGCGGCACCCGACGCGTCTGAGCCCGCTGCGCCCGAATCCGATTCGGACGCCACGCGTGTAGTCGATCCCTTGTCAGACTTTGGCACTACGATCGAGAACGCGGAAACTGAATCTGCCTGCCATGCCGATTTTGGTCCTACGCCGCTCAGTGAGGAAGAGCAGCTCGAGCAGGACCGCGAGAGCCTCAAGACGGCCAAGGCCGAGTACAAGCTGGCACGCAAGCGCCTGGGCAAGTCGTATGCGCCCGCCATCGCCGCCGGCGTTATTGTCGTTGCCGCCTTGTGCGCGGGAACCGGCTGGGCGGGCTACTCATACGGTTTGGCTCATCCGCAAAATACGGAGCAGATTCAAAAGCTCAAGAAGCAGCTTGAATCTTCCAAGGACGAACTCACAAAAACGCAAGACGAGCTCGATCAGACAAAGTCCGACCTTAAGGATGCTAAGGCGGAGCTCAAGACCGCAAGCAAGAACGGCAAGGACGCCAGCTCAGATGCCGAGGACTCTTCCACGACGGGCAATGCGACCTTGTCGACCACCACGACCTCTGGTAGCACAGCGAAGCTCAACATCGATAAGCCCACGAGCTTTGCCAACACCACGTGGCGCGGAGCACTTAAGGAGACGGGCAACTCTTGGGGCCATACTTGCTACGGCGCGAGCAAAAACGACCTTGTGATTGTGTTTAAGAGCATCAGCGATTCCGGCGAAGCGGTTGCAGACATCTCGGCCACGCTGCATGCCCACGATACCTACAACGCCGAAAAAACCGTCGCCCAATCCGATGGTGACGACTATCGCACCTACACGGACGTCACTGGTACGTTTGTCAGGAATAAGGGCTTTGAGTTCTCGCTTCCCGTCGAGGAGGAGGACTGCGACCTTACGGTTTCGGGTGTTCCTAAAAAGAAGAACGGCAAGTACTACCTGAGTGCCACAGTCGAATCGGGAGACGGCGCCGTTACCATGGGAACGCGCATCACGGATTCCTTTGAACTTTTGATTTCCTAGTACCTCGTATTGTCAGCGTGCGATGCATGGCGGCGGTGGCGGGCGCGGCTTTATTGAGAGTTGCGCCCGCCACCGCTTTTTGCAAATGGGTCTATTTACTGACTTGGTTTTTACTGCCGGCTAAAGCATGCCGGCAGATGCGAGGACGAGTATAACCACGATTGCTACCAGGGCAGCAATCACCATCGTGAGTGCCATCGTGCGTTGACGTTTGACGGCAAGGCGCGCGCGACGCATGGACTCGGCGCTGCGGACGGTCTCGGTGGATGGGGTTGGCCGAGACGCGGACTGCGCCTGTGCAACCGTGCGGGTGGGGACGGTGGCGTCCGTCCTCACGGTAGCGCTGCCGCGATCCGCTACGGGCCGGCGCTTTCGCGGGACACCCGTACGGGCGAAAGGCTCAAGGCGCGCCGCGAGTTCATTTGCCGAAGGGCGTGCGTCTTGCGAGACTGCCAAACAAGCCATAATCGCGTTGACCAAGCCCTGCTCGCGGGGAGTTGCGGGCGCAAGGGGTTGCGGCTGCACGGCGCGCTTGAGGCGCGCGTGGTCTCCAGAGCGCCTGAGCTCTGCCTCAAAGGGGGCGCGTCCGCAATAAAGCTCGTAGAGGATGCTTCCCAGCGCATAGATGTCGACGGCGGGATTGTCACGCGCACCGGGGTCGGCCTTAAACCGCTCCAGCATTTCGGGTGCCGCGTATGCCGGCGTGGCGCCGCGAAAAGCGTTGACGTCGACGGTAAAGGAAAAGTCCGGTTTAACGAGCTTGGCACTGCCCATATCGATCAGGCAGATGTCAAAATAGCCACTCGAGACCTGCTCCTCGAGCGGGATACGATCGTGACGCAGCATGATGTTGCGCATGGAGAGGTCGCGGTGAACAAAGGGCGTGTCGAGCGATTGCGTGGACAAGATGATCTTGAGCACGCTCAGACCCAGCGCGGCGACGATATCACCGGGGCAGGTTTCAGTGCCATCGCTCAGAGCTGGCCGTGCATCAAGAAGCGAGACGCCGTCAACCCACTCCATAAGCAGCGCCGGGGTTCCGTCTGCCGTGTAGCCAAAACCATAGACATCGGGAAAACCCCTTAGGTTGGATACGACGGAGAGGGTGCGATATTCCTCTTCTAGGGTTTCCCGGTTGAGCTGTTCTTGCTCGGGCTGGGCATCGGGGCGCGGCATCTTAAGCGCGAGCTCAAAAGCGCGATCGCCGCTCTGGACGCGGCGGACATAAGCGTTGCCGCCAAAGCCGCCCTTTTGCGGCGGAACGAGAAGCGTGCAGAAGCGACGCCGTGCCGCAGCCTGCTCACGCTCGGAGAGCAGCGCTGGCGTATGAAATTTGACGAGTCGAACTTCTTCGTAGGATCCGGTCATGGCGCGCTTTCATCCTTTCTTCCATTAGCAGGATATGCGCTAGCCGCTGCCTTCTGTTGCGCAACATCGACAAATCTGCCACTCGCCAATGTTGCGCAACAGAATCGCGCAAAGCGGCGGTAGAAATGAGGCAATAAAAACGCTTGATGACCGGGGTGGCCCCGTTATCCATGGAGAAGGGAACGTGATAATGAGCGGCTCGGTGGGAGATAATTTTGTAGTCGCTGCCGGAATAGCCACTGCACCGCTGGCAATGCCATTGGCCCCTGCTGCAATTGTTGCCGGGGCAGCGGCGCTGCGCATTGAGGCGGAGCGCGCCGAGGCTGAAAGCGCCGTCAAGGACTACAGACATGGGCTTTTGGATATCAAGTCGCAGATACTCCTTGAGTTTCCCGATATGGATGAGTCGACACGCGCCGCGTTGGATAGCGTAATCGACGAATATTCGAGAAAAAACGTGACGGGACCGCTTGTGGGCGAAGAGATCGTCATGGGTCGAGGCACGGTGACGCGGATTCGAACTGAGTCGGCGTTGGCTCAGCTGGCGGCGACGCTTCACACTCTGATTCCGACGTTAACTTTCGATGCCCATACCCATCGCAGGGCAGAGATGGGCCAGAGCCGTATCGATGCCGCGCAGACGTCCGAAAAGCTCAGGGCTCAGGGTCTCCTAAAGGCAATCGATTACGACGTTGCCCGCGACGGTTCCATCGACCTCGAGAAAGCGCTCTTGCATATTGCGGACACCGCCGCAAGCTCCTCGGCGGGTTCCTTTGAGGATGCAGCGCGCGCGTTTGAAGAGTGGGCGGCGCGCATTATCCCGCTTATGCAGGATGAGGTGCTCGATATGACGTTGCGAAATCGCCTAAGTGCAAAATTCGAGACCGCCCGTGCTTCGTTTAGCGCGCTTGGTCCGGATTCGAGTGAGGAACAGCGCCTTGCCGCCATGAAGATTCTCAAGGACTTCGAGCATGTGATGAAAAGCGCTCAGCATGAGTCGAATGAGCTTCATGAGCAGTATGAGGAATACCGCCTGCGCGTTGATCTTCTTAATGAACGCTATCATCGTCCGACGGTGCTCAGGCGGCCTCATGAGATTGAGGATTTGTACGCTGCCGTGGATGCCGCAGACGCCGCGCTTGCTTCGGCGGCTAAAGACGAATACATTGAGCGCTGCGTTAACGAGGTTATGGCCGAACACGGGGCTGACGTTGTCCGTTATGCGGTTATGGATGGGTCTGGCAAGCCGTGGCGCCTTATCTTCGACACGAACAAGCGCAAGGCGGTTGCCGTCCTTAAGGGATCGCACGAACAGCAGCTTGTGATGCGAGTTGTCGAGGCCGATCCATCCGAGTTTTCGGAAGATCCGGTTAATCCCACCGTCATCAAAGATATGAAAGCCCAAGACCAAGCGACGGTCGACAAAGTCGTTCAGGACCAAGTTGAGTTCTGCGATTTTTACCAGCAGTTTAAGGAAGACCTTAAAGAACGCGGCGTTGTTGTCGCGTCCGACGCCCCTGGCCATTTTGTTCGACCCGCTGATCCTCAGACCGCCGTCGAGATTCATCCGCACGATTACGTGCCGCCCACACCTTCCGCAGATGCGGAACGTCGTCTGCGTAATCGCCGTCAAGCAAGTCAGCTCAAGCAGAGGGAAATGAGGTAAACCATGACATGGGAATGCCCTATCTGTGGTCTTATAAACGATGATGCCCGCGATATGTGCGAGGACTGTGGGACGCCGCGTCCCGCTGGTGCGGTCCCCGCGCCTTCGGCCCCTGCGCCCGCGGTCTCGGCACCCGAGGCGCCAGTCACCTCGGCGTCCGGCTTTGCCGCCGCGGTCGCTGAGCGTCCGGCTCCCGCCGCCTATCCTGCAACATCATCGATGGGCGGTGCTTCGCGGCCTCAGCGTCCCGCACCCCAGCAGGCACATCAGACTGCTCCTGCTCCCACGCCGCAGCCTACCCCCATGCCCGTTCCGCAACCTGCTCCGGTTCCTGCGCCGCAGCCCGCGCCTGCGCCAAGGCCGCAGCCGACGCCTGCTCCAATGCCGCAGCCCGCGCCGCAACCCATGGCGAATGCTGCAGCTACTCCTGCGGTTCCTGCGCTTACGCTTGCCGATCCAGTAATGGGTGAGCAGCTTCGTCTCACGGACGCTGCCGTGCTTGGACGCAACGTGTTTCCTTCTATGGCTTCGAACTTTGCCATGTCCCGGCAGCATGCCAGCGTTCGTTTTGAGCGGGGCACATGGATGGTTGCCGATGAGGGGTCCAATAACGGAACGGCTCTTATGCGTGGCGGCCAGATCCTCAACTTGGTTCCCGGCGTGGCCCAGCCGATTCATACCGGCGATACGCTACTCATTCCGGCTGCGTCTGGCGAATTTGCCCAATTGCGTCTGACGGTTACTGTGGAGGAACCGCCTGCGGCGCAACCCGTGCAGACCCAGGCTTGGTCTGCGCCTCAGCCCGCGTCTGCTGCGGCACCGGTTGTTTCTGCTGCTGGTGAGTCTGCGGGTGTCGAGGGCTGGTTTGTCGAGTGCCCCGAGTGCGGTCGTTTGCATCTCGTTGCTGATGAGCGTGCAAAGGTTGGGGATGGCTGTGAGGAATGCGGTTGCTCGCTTGCACGTACCTCGGCCGTGTACCGTACACTCGATCCGGGCGAGGATTACGCCGATGTTCGTTAGCCATGTGCTTGCCCCCGTCGTCTCGCTGGGTCCGGGAGAACGTATTGTTGTCTGGACCGCTGGTTGTTCAAAGCGTTGTGTCGGATGTATTTCGCCCCAATGGCGCAACCAGCTGCCCGAGCAGGATGTCGATGTTGATGAGCTTGCGCAGATGTTGCTCGATACCGCGCGCGAGCACGGCGTACATCGGCTGACGGTTTCGGGTGGAGATCCGCTCGAGCAGGCATCAGAGCTCGTGAAGCTACTGGCAACGATCCGCTGCGCTTACGATGACATTCTCGTTTACACCGGATTTACGCTCGAAGAGTTGCCGCAGGTGATCGGTGCGGATACGTGGGAGACGCTTAAGTCTCTTATCGATGTGCTGATTGACGGTCCGTACGTAGACGAGCTCAACGTGCCCGATTGTGCGCTGCGCGGCTCGACTAACCAGCGCGTAATCTACCTGAGCGACCGCCCACACGATGATTACGACCAGTATCTTCAACAGCCTCGTCAGCTTCAAAACTATGTCCAGGACGGCACGGTTATCACCGTTGGTATTGCCGACCGTTACCACCATGATTTTTCTGCCAAGGAGGTATAACACATGGCAACTGATTTCGAGCGCCAATCCTGGCAGCGCGAGATGCTCAACTTTAAAGGAGTGAAGAGCCTCTTTATCCTTGAGGGCAACGTGAACGACAAGTATCCCGATGTGGTCGATGGCGGGCTCCAGTTTTCGGAGCTTGCCGAGGTCGTGCGCGGCCTTTTTGAAGACGCAAATGGCTCAGTTGAGTACAACGTGGCATATTTCGATCCCATCCAGCTGTTCTCGAGCAGCATGGGCAACGTCGATTGCAAGCGCCTGGTGTCGCTGGCTCATGACGAGGCTTCCAAGAGCGACGACCGCATGATGGAGGCGAACGCCTGCATCGCCGATGGCCGCCAGGCGTATGCCACCGAGCAGTCGAGCCTGCCATCATACGGCGAGGTTATCCGCTCAATGTTGCGCCTTAAATACAACGACAACCCCGATGGCGGCACCGAGGCCAAGCCGCTTTGTGTGATCGTCAACATGGCGTCGCGCCTGCTTGCATCCTCGACTGGCCTTATGCCCGACGAGACGCAGTTCTTCCTCAACCTGTACCTTGGCGCCAGCAAAGCACGCCTTATTAACCGCACGGCTGTCAACACGCTCATTCTGGTAACGGATAACGTGCGCAACCTGCCTGTGTGGTTTATCGAGGAGAACCCCTTCTTGCGTACCATCACGCTGCCGCACCCCGATCGTGATATGCGTGAGGCCTATATCCAAAGCAAGTTTGGCTTTGGCGAGGCGCTGTCCGATTCCGATGACCGCGCGGTACGTCGCTTTATCGACACCACCGACGGCATGAGCGTTAAGGAGCTCGAGGGGCTGCAGCGCATGTACCAGCGCGATATGCAAAACCCCGATGCTTCCATCGAGGCCATCCTTCCCAAGCTCGTCGACGTGTATAAGTACGGTTTTCGCGAGAACAAATGGCAGCAGATGTTCGAGAAGCTCGAAGAGGATCCCGAGGCAAAGATTAAACGCCGCGTGAAGGGCCAGGACGAGGCCGTTGAGAAGGCCGTCACCGTGCTCAAGCGCTCCGTTATGGGCCTTTCAGGCGCCACCCATTCGTCTGGTTCCAAGCCCAAAGGCGTCCTGTTTTTGAGCGGTCCCACCGGTACCGGTAAGACCGAGATCGTTAAGGCCATTACGGAGCTCCTCTTTGGCGATGAGCGCAGCATGCTGCGTTTTGATATGTCCGAGTACGGTGCCGAGAACTCCGATCAAAAGCTCTTTGGCGCTCCTCCGGGATACGTGGGCTATGCCGAGGGCGGTCAGCTGACCAATGCGGTCAAGGCCAATCCGTTCTCGGTGGTTCTTTTCGACGAGATTGAGAAGGCCGCGCCGAGCATTATGGACAAGTTCCTGCAGATCCTCGAAGATGGACGCCTGACCGATGGCCAGGGCAATACCGTGTACTTCTCTGAGACAGTCATCTTCTTTACGAGCAACATCGGCTTTTCCAAGATTGAAATCGATGCGCAGGGCAACGAAGTTCGTAATACCATCGCGCCCAACACGCCCTATGACGAGATTTGCGAGCGCGTGCGCACCGAGATGGATCGCGAGTTTAAGCCCGAGTTCTTGGGCCGTATCGGCGACAACGTGGTCATCTTCAACTTTATCGACGATGCCGTGGCGCTTCAGATCCTCAATTCCAAGATCGATGCCGTTAACCGCAACGTGCATAAGGCACAGCCCGATATTACGGTTGAGGCGACCGATGCCGCCCGCGAGCTGCTGCACTCCATTGCCATGACGGACGCCGTCAAAGCCAAGGGCGGCCGCGGCATTGGCAACTTGGTGGAGAGCGGCTACCTTAACGGGCTTTCCGATTTTCTGTTTGAACACCGCGCCGAGTGGCGCGGTCGCCCCGGTATGGTGGCACGCGCCGTGCCGCAGGGCGAGGGCGATGATGCTCATATCGCATTTGAGCTCGTGCCCGGATCGATGGGAGGCGATTGGCGATGACGAAGTTTGTCGCTGCAGCAAAAACTCAAGCGGGAACCAATCACCCCGTCAACGAGGACCGCTTGCTTCTTGACGGCAACGTCCTTTGCTATGGTCTGGTGGGCGATGGCGAGCGCGAGATGGGCTGCATGGCAGTCTTTGACGGTGTGAGCGAAGGCGGGCACGGAGCGGCCGCCTCGACGCTTGCTGCTCAGGCGTTTGCGCAGGCCGTGCGCGTCTTTGATACCGATGCTGTCAACGCGTTACAGGAGCGCCTACGCATGGCGGGCGAGCGAGCCGAGAACGATGTTGAGACGTATGCGGCTCGCTATGGACTGTCTGTTGCCGCATCCACGGTTGCCGGCCTCGTGGTTGCTCCTGACGGGCACGGTGCTGTTTTTAATGCCGGCGATTCTCGCGTGTACCGACTGCGTGGCGGTGTGCTTGCCGTGCTTAGCTGTGACCACACGCCTGAGCGGCGCGTGGGCGGCGTTGGCGCTGAATACAGAGACGACGCCGTTTCGCATTGTATTGAGCTCGCGATTGGACTCAATCAGGGCGGTCGCAATCTAGAGGTCAAGACGACCGTGATGCTTCCGGGCGATCGCTATCTGATCTGTTCCGATGGTATCGATGGGCAGATTGCGCAGGAGCGTTTGCAGCAGATGCTTGCGAGCAATTCGACATGCGCACAGTTGTGCGAAGAACTATATGCCGAGGCTCGGGTGAACGGCTCGACGGACGATGCGACGCTGATTGTAATTGAGGTAGGGGAGTAGTCATGTCTGATGAGACGATTACGGTACGCCGAGATGGCGGCAATGACAATGATGAGACCGTAACGGTGCGCCGCGGGAATGCGCCCGTAGGGGGAGAGACGGTTACCGTGAACCGTGGTGGCCAGACTTCTGCACCTGGAGAGACCGCGACGGTGCGTCGAGCCGACGCTCCGGCATCTGGTGAAACGGTCACCGTCCGCCGCGACGGTACGCCATCGACAAACGAAACCGTAACGGTGCGTCGCCCGATGACCGAATCGAATGGTGAAACGGTAACGATTGCGAGGCCGTCTGTTGGTGCGTCCGCCGACGGCAAGACCGTTACTGTTTCACGCCCTGGTACTTCTGTGGCAGGCGAAACTGTCACGGTGCCGCGCGCTGCGAGCCCCGACGGCCAGACGGTAACTGTCTCGCGCGGCGCCACGGCCAGTCCCAACGGTGAAACGGTGACCGTTTCTCGTGGGGGCGCACATGCTGCCGCTGCATCTGCCTCGCCTTTTGTTGCGGAGGATGCGACGGTTGTCTCGAATGACGGGCAGCGGTTTATTATTCATTTGGGACAGGTCATTGGCCATGGCGGTCAATCTACCATTGTTGCCGCCGAGCGGGTGAGCGATGGTTTGGCATGCGTTGCCAAGGTCTTTAAGCCTCTTGTGGGCGCCGAGCGTTCGGCATATCAAAAGGTGGTAAGCGCCGTAATGGGGCTTAATGGCCGCCCCGTGTCTCAAACGCATCTGCTGCCCATCTTTGCCTATCTGCACCAGGGCCTGAGCGCGACCGAAGTGGGTGCTGCGGCTCCTCAGCTGTGGGATGTTTCCATTACGCCGCTGGCCACATGCCTTTTTGATCGTCCCCGTAGCAAGAATATGGTTAAGAGCCGCGTGATTCCCGAGCTCAGTCAGGCAATCGAGTTGCTCCATACCGAGCTTGGCATTGTCCATCGTGACATTAAGCCGCAGAACGTCTACCTGTACGACAAGCAGATCGTGCTTGGAGATTATGGCTCCGCCCGCTCGCTTGCCGGATTTGACAGCCGACTGACGAACACCATGACGCGCTCCGACGGCTACACGCCCGGTCGTGGTGGCATGGTCGACCCTCGAAACGACTGGTATTCGTTTGGCTACACGATCTGGACGCTCTACGAAAACAATGTCCATCCGCTGCAGGAGTTCATAAACGACAATACGCTTTCCGATCGCCAAGAGACGGGCGAGCCTGCAGACTTCAACCATCCGGAAGATGCGACCTTGGGAAACCTCCTCAAGGGCCTGACGTTTGAGCTTTCGGGCGAGCGTTTTGGCTATGAAGAGGTTAAAGACTGGATGGCCGACCCAGATAATTTCTATCGCAAACTTCCCACCATGGATGCCGGTAGCGCACGCAAACCTTACGAGTTTGCCGGCAAGCTGTATAGCGATCCGGTGTTGCTCGCTCGCACGCTGTCCTCCAATTGGGACGAGGCCAAGCTTCGCATGAGCCAGCAGCAGCTCGAAAACCTGATGGGTGACTGGGGTGAAAATGACCTGCAGACCAGGATTCACCAGTTGGTCGAAGAGGATATCCAGACAGCGTCCAATCCCGACCTGGCCCTTGCTTGCGTAATCTATGAGATGTCCAACGGCAAGATTATGTCGTGGCGCGGCGAGGATGTCTCGCTCACCGATGCGAGCGATGCCCTTCCGGCACGCATCGCCAAGATGGATGTCACCGAAATTGATCGCTACGCCGTTCTGTCCGGTCTCGACGGGTCAAAATCGTCAGGCGTGCTGCCTTCGGGATTTTTATCCCGCATTCTTTCTCAAGACAACGATCTCAACGATGAACGCGCAAAGCTTGCTGCCGATATTCATGAACTCGAAAAGTTGGCGCTGCACTCGAGTGATCCTCATTTCGCTGCTTGTTTATTCAAGGGGTTGCTGACGCGCAACGAGGAGAAAAGTTCTGCTGCTCAGACGGTGCTTATGTCGGTTGTTAATCGTCCGGCGGCGTTTTTTGGCGTTTGCTCGTCGGCTCACAAGCTGGATGAATTCTTGCTCAATTTTACGGGCGTTTCTGAGATGGCGGCAATTATCTCGGCTCGAGATGCGGCAACTTCGCACGGAGCCGTCGATATAGATGTCGTGATCGATTATATGGATAAGGTCGCGGTCAATAAGAAAGCGGTGCGCGCGTTTTATCGTAAGTTTGGTAGCTATGCTGCTTGGCTGTGGCTTGCCGCCCACACCGACCTCTACGACTCGGCCCAAGGCTCTGTGGGCGAGGCGGTTAAAATTGCCCTGCTCGGATTGAATCCGCCGGCAAACACTGCCGTTTCCATGCTCATCCAGGCTGGTTCCAACGCGCGTCTTGAGGGAATCAAGCTTCGGGAAGATATGGAGCTCACGCCTGTTCCGTATGTGAACGGCTGGGAAGTCGACGGAAAGCACGGAACGCGCCCCTGTACGCGCAATGCGCTGTTTTGCGCTCAGGTCGGCGACGATGCCGTGCCACGCGGCTATGTGGCCGAGCTTATATCCCAAGGCGTTGACGAGCGGTTGCTCGCGGCTCGCGGCGTAAGGCTTCTTGCAGATGAAAGCTTGATCTCCTCTGCCGAATATGCTGAGTTCCTCGAGGATAGCCGCGGTGTTGCAGACGGCTCCTTAAAGGCCGCTATCGAGCAGGATACACGCGATTACGGTGTCGTTGAGGGTATTGCCGATAGCGATGCTCGCGCTGCTGCCATAAAGAAGGAGCAGCGGGGTGTTTTGATGTATACCGTTCTTGTGGCGCTTCTTTACTGCATCCTTATCATGTGCTCCCGTGGTGCCTTTGGTCAGCTGATTGTTTCTTGGGGTTCGTTTGGTCCGCTTGCGGGCATTTTCCTGGCGGTTGCGTTTATTGGCTGCTTTGGTTTTCTCGCTCTCAATCTTCTGCGCTCTTATTCGGCCGCCGATCGTGTTAGCGCGCTTAGGAACGATATCGATGCCAATTCGGATGCGCTTGAACGATATTTGCTCCAGCTCGTTGAGTTTGCCGATCGTAAGGGGCAGGTTTTTGAGGAGCTTGCGATGTCGGCAGACGACAAGCCTCTTGCTCAGGTCGGTTCGCTTGCATTTTCAAGTGGTCGTGCGCCGGCGGCGTTTTACATGGATCCGCAGTTGATGGACAGACTGGGACGCTATGCTGGCCGCTTGGTCGTTTTCGTTCCGCTTGTCACCAGCGCCTTTGGGTTTATGGGAACGATGTTTGTTGATGGCGACACGTTTACCAAGCTTGACGTAGTAATGGCGATTCTCATCGGTGGGATGACGGTCATGCTTCTCTTTGGAGACGATGCTCACCCCGGTAGTGCGAAGTCGATTCGCACCTGGCTTTTCTCTTGGATCCTGCCGATCGTCATCGAGTTTTTCCTCTGGGGTATCGTGACCATTGCACAGCTGCTTAGTATCTTCGGATTTATTGTGATGCTGATTGGCTTTGGTATCTGCGCGTTCTTCTTCTACCTTTTCCTTTCCGCCTAATAGAGCGGGTCGCTCTTTTCATGAACTGTTTTGGGTCGCCAAGGAGGGTTTCTGACTCCTTGGTGACCTGTTAATTTTGATAAACGATAGGAGTATGGTATGCCCACGCTACGACTGGGGAATCTTTTCTCGGATTCCAATAATGGTCGCCAACAGCGACCGGTGGTGCCTCGACCGCAGGTTCCCAATACACCGCAACGCAATGACGGTCTCCATGACACCGAGCGACGCGCCATGGCCGCCTTTGATGACATGTTGGGTATTGAGAACGTGGCGTCCCAGCGCGGCTCTCAAGCCAATGCGCACTCTCGTTCGAACATGGCTCAACGTGAGATTCGAAACGACGTGGTGATCAATGAGGGCTTGGGCTCGTACGATGGGCGTCCATGTTCCATTAGGATTTACGAGAACCACCTTGAGATTATCGCCAAGCGTGAGGGGTCAACGCTCGATAACCATTCTGTGGTCAAGTCGCTCGTTCCAGGCTTGGGTCATAGCAAGGCGGTGGCGGGCAGGCTTTTCGCTCCGGGCAATTCCAATCCGCCGATTATCATCCCCTTTAATTCGCTGAGCGGGTTTCAAGAAGTGAGCGGCTTTATGCCCACGTTCGTCTTTAACCGGCGTAATCCTCAGACCAGAAAGATGGAGACGCACACTATCAAGACGGTGACCAGGGAGTTTGGGTATGCGCTTAACCGCTATGCCCAGACGCACTTCCATTACTAATAGGTGAAGGCAAAACATATGGCAAACGATAAACAGCAAGAGGGCCTGTCGGCGCAAGAGCGTCTCGCCCGTCTTTATAGTGCTCGTGCTGAGGGACAGCAAGAGGACGCGACGTCGTTCGCGGGTGAGACTGCGGGAGTGTCCATTTCGTCAGAAGTACCGCAGGCTCAAACGGTTTCTACTCAGGAGCGTCTCGACCGCCTGCGTGCGCGACGCGCCGGCGTGCCTCTTCCGGGCGATCCGGAGGCAGCTACTCCGGTAAACAACGAGGGTGCGAATCGCCCTCGCTTTAACATCAATCTTTCGCGCATCGTGGACGCGATTCCCACCATTGTTCGGTTTTTCCCGCTGCGTATTTTTACGGTTTGGGGGCTCTGCTCGGTCTGGTACCGCATGTACTTGAACACTGGCGGAGACGATGTGCTGCATACGGGGCTTCCGGCGCCGGGGTATAGCGCATTCAATCCATTCGCTCTGGGTGCTGTTGTATTCATTGGTCTTCTCGTAGTTTTGACGGAAATCATTGCCGGCCCGTTGAGCCTGATCATTAAGCAGCTAATCATCGGCGCCACGTATTTCTTCCGCGGTTCCGCCGCCACCCGCGAGGCCCGCGACCGTGCGCACGCGAACTTCAGCCTGCGCCGGCTCGTCACCGAGACGGTCCGCGGCTACCACAGCGGCTACTCGGTCTTCGGCTCCATGGCCCGCGCGACCCGCGGCGCCCGCAACAGCGCCTCCACGCTCGATTACGGCGTCGGGGCCTTCACGGGGGAGGATCCCAACGCGCCCGTCTACGACGACGGCCTGGGCGACCGCCCCTCGCAGATGGAGCTCACTGACGACGCGGCGTCGAGGATCTGGGACCTGTACTACCCGGCCTACGGCGCCGAGGGCCCCATGTCCAACCTGCACGAGGCGCTCGCCTCGGGCGACCCGCAGGACTACACGACCCTGATGAGCCTCGCCCTCAACGTGGCGGAGTGATGCGAGCAAAACGGCACGCCCGACACGCACGGCTGGTTCGACGACCCCGCCTACCCGGGCGACTACGTCGACGCCGGCACGTTCTACCTCATGGCGTACTCGTTCTGGGAGCAGGCGGCCGAGGCGCGGCGCGTGGGGCCGATCGAGCCGCTCGCGGACGACATGAGCCGCTTCATCCTGCGCCGCCTGAGCGACTGGTCGCGCGAGAACGCCCATGCCTACCGCTGGCGCGGCGACTGGCGCGACGCTGACTACTTCGACAAGGACCGCCTGTAGGCGGCGGAGGGGGAAACACGGATGGCAATTAATCAGAACGGGTCTGACCGCGGGGGCGCCGGGTCCAACGGATCGGATATCAACGATATCGTGAACCGCTTGGGCGGTCCGCGCGTAGCGGTTGTCCTTGCCGTGGTGGTAATCATTGCCATTGTGGCGGTCACGTCCATCACAAGCGGCATTTCCGACACAAATCGGCAGACCGAGCAGCGTGCCGAGGTCAAACAGCAGCAAGAAGACGAGGCGGCGCGCGCTCAGCGTAAAAAGGAAAAAGAAGAGCGCCACCAGGAAGAAGCGAAAAAGGCCACAGTGCTCACGCTCGATGAGATTACGGACGAGGCGCTGCGCTCGGACTTAGCGCTCGATGCAGATGAGGACGGCAATATTTCGCAAGAGACTGCGGATGAAGCTAGCTCAATCGACGTCGAGTCGTTTGATTCGCTTCCGCTGTTGGCCAACTTCCACAACATCACGACGTTTGGCATCGGCGACTACGACAGCGAAAGCTACGACATAAGCTCCATTAGCAATATCACTCATCTGTCCATTGGCGACTGCTCGGTGCCTCAGGTTGATCTCACACGTTTTCCTCAGCTACAGCGCGTTACCATAAACAGGCTCGAGAGCCCCGTCGATACCTTGAATGCCAAAAACATGTCCTCGTTGACGAACGTCCAGATCGAAGGCCTTGATGGCAGTATTGGGACGCTTGACCTGTCGGGTGATGTGAACCTCAAGGTCCTGAAGATCGGTTGCAGAGTCGATACACTCAATCTGTGCGGGGCAGGCAGGGAAGATGCCTTCCATTTCACTTTTACACCCAATTGTGTTGGCAAGATCTTGTACGACAGCGACACGAGCAGCAGCCTGGTCGAGTATTTGCAAAAAATGAGCAGTGACTACGGTTACACCATGGAGCAGCAGTAGCGATGCGCTCAAGTGAGGAGAAGCGATATGGCGAATTTTAAGCCCGACATGTCTTGGCGGGATGACGAACGGGTTCAGCGTGTGACCGAGCAGCCTTCGGGCGGGGCTCATGAGCAGGCTGCCGAGACGCCGGATGTGCGGGTGAATATGCGTCCGAACGGGCAGGCAACCGAACAGTCTGCTGGGCAGGCGCAGCAGACGCCGGGGCGTTCGACAAGTCGGATCCCTCGCCCTGCCAGGCAGCCGAATGGACAGGCGGCTGAACGTGCAAATGAAGCCGTTTCTCGCTTGGGCGGCGTTCGCGCCCTGGTAGTGCTTGCGGCGGTTGTGGTCATAGGCGCGGTTGCTGCTTTTGCCGTGATTGGCGGCGTCGGTGATGTGCAAGGCGGCGGGGGAGCCTCGTCGAGCGCCTCTAAAGAGTCGAGCTCAACTGACGCCTCTGGCTCCGAGACCAAGAAAGAAAAAGGTCTCGTCGATGTTGATGCGATCACGGATGATACCCTGCACGGGCTGCTTGCCGACTACGATAACGATGACGATGGCCAGCTGACCGCCAAGGAGACCCAGCGCATTACAGAGCTGGTCGTGAGTGACGAGGTGACGGACTTCACGCCCATTAGCAAGCTGGACAAGCTCGATACGCTCGGCATCAATACCCTGAGCGCCAAGAGTGCGGACTTTAGCGAGCTCGAGGCACTTGAGGTGCTCAAGTTTGGCGACATGACGACCCAGGACCTCGACCTGAGCGTCTGCCCCAAGCTCAATTCCTTTTGTATTGAAGGCCTTAAGGGTGCTGTCAATTCCATCAACGCTTCGGGTCTTAAGAACCTGATGTTCTTTACCGTTGACCAAGGCCTTCAGGGCGACGTCGAGAAGATTGATCTTTCGAATGATGACATTCTTGGCGCACTCGAGATTACCTGCAACGTCGGTGAGCTCAACCTGTCGGGTTGCAGCCACTCGTTCCCCAAGCTCAACATTGCCGCTGATCACATCGACAAGATCGTGGTCGACAGCAACACCAACGCGGACCTGGTGGCCACCCTGCGCGATCTTTGTACCCAGAAGGGCTGGACGCTAGAGGAGCGGTAAGGTCCCTTGGAGCGGCAGAGTGCTTTTGCTGCAAGGCCATAAACGAACAAATAGAAGTGGGGCTCGGTTATTTCCGAGCCCCACTTCTTTATCTATTTCTGAGTTGTGGCAGTCTATCTACCGCCTATGTGAACATGCGGTCTCTCAGCTCGGCCGCCTCATTAATCTCGACGTTGGTGCGGCCTTGGTGGTCTTCGGTGCGTTTGCTGGTGAGCTTGCCATCCTTTAGTCCGTAGGTGGTGTACTGAACGATTGCGCCGGCGGTTTCGGCTGCCTGACGCAGGGGCTCGTAGGTGTCGGTTTGCTCGCACCATGCATAGAAATCATCAACGGTGGCGTTGGGATTGCCGCTAAAGAGTCGATACCATTCGCGTCCAAAGCTGCCAAGGACCGAGAACGTCTTTTTCTCGACAAGCTTGTCGCCCTTGTATTTGTAGTCCAGCGTGAGGTCCACCAGATAGGCGGCTCCCGTTTCAAAGGCGTTCTCGTTGCCCTGAAGAGCGATGACCTCGGTCTCCGGATAGTGCTTACCAATAAACTCGGCGGCATCGCCTTCGTAATCGGCAACGATGCGCGCACTCTGCACCTTGCCACGTTTGTACGTGTAGTGCAGGATGCGCAGCAGTCGCTCCTGCCAAAACGCATAGGAAAACAGGTGGTCGACAAAGTGCGGGTTCTCAAGACGATTGGCCCGATCCATCCAAACAGTTTGGAACAGTTGGTAGTCGGCCTGCGGCTCGTCCGTGACCTCGCGGAACCACTGTACGGCGACGTCGGCGGGGATATAGAACGATAGTCGCTCCTGCGGAGTACCGCTCTTGGTCGTTTTGGCGCGCAGGGGAATCTCGACCTCGTAGCCAGAACCGTCGTCCGTTCCGCAGTTTAAAACGGGCGGCAGCATAAACTGGCAGGGGCCCTCGTCGCATACGCGCATCGGCTGGGGGCTAACAGGTTGCCCTTCAAACTCCATCTCGATGTCTGTGTCGTCTTCTTCGTCCTCGTCATCATCTTTGATGCCAAGGTCGTAGCCGGTGTAGTAGTCATCCAGGTGTCGCTCGTTTACATTTCGCCCGTTTACGACGTCAAAGACGGTAACACCCGTCATGCGGTCGCAATACTTTGCGACTTCAAAGAGGTTGCAGCTCTCCTCGGGCGTAAAGTTATCCATGCGGTGCAGGAACTCGGTAGAGCATTCATCGGGATCATAGCCGTCCATTTCGCTGTCACCGAGCCAAAAGTTGGGATCACGATTGCTTTTGAAGTACCACCAGTACCAGACGGGGCCGAATACCGCATTTACGCCAAAAAAGACTTTCTGGATGATGTTGCCGTTGCCGTCGAACTTGTAAGCGAGCGGCAAGTTAACAACCGGAACGTTTGATGTGTCACGCGCCATGGTGTGCTCCCTGCGATGATTTGTGTTGCGCGCGAAGGCCAGATTCGATGCGTCTGACCTGCGCGCGCCTGTTACTTCGCATACTAGGCCGCCTGCGTTGCATTCTGTTGCGCAACATCGCGGACGGTGCGGTTCGACGTCCAGGGGCGATGCCGCGCAACAGATACATGGCTTGGTCGTGCCAATCGCTCTCTAGTAGCGCGCCGAGCGCTGGGCGTTGCCCGGGTTGTAGCCCGCCCAGGCGGCGATGACGTCCGACTCAACGACGCTCGTTGCAATGTTGATAAAGCTGCCGGCACGGGGCAGGTCGGTATGGAAGTCTTCGAGCAGGTTGGGCTGGAACCTAAAGTCCTCAAAGTTGACGGTGTTGGGGTTGTAGAGCTGACAAGTACCATCCTCGGTAGAGATCGGGCCAACCATGTAAACGGCCTTGTGCTCTACGACCTCGGCATCGTCGACGTCGATCACCTCTCCACGATCGTGCGCGGCAGCGGCGTGCTCCATGAGCTCGAGGAATCGGTCGGCTTCGGCGCTGCAGAGTACGCAGCGCGAGAAGAGCACCGTAAGGGCATAACCCGTTTTACGGCCCAGTTTCTCTCGCAGCTCGCTAAATCGTTGCGACTGCTCCGGGGTCATGCGCGTTTTGGACGGTGCGGTCTGCTTGAGTCCGCACGCCTTAAGGAACATCGCGTTGGCCTTGCGCAGGGCGCTCATGGCGGCAGAGTCGCTCTTTGCCGCGGAGACGTCGATGCGTCCTCCCTCGGGAATCTGCTTATAGCGAGAGAAGCCCTTCTCGCCCTCGACGGGCATCCAGTACGTAATGACGTCATTTTCCACTACGCTAAAGCGGCACGTAAAGGGCGCGCCGATTGCCGGCGCCTCGCCGTAGAACTTTACGCGTACGGCTTGGTCGGTGTCCGCCATCCACATCATAAAGCGATGGCTATTGTCGCCGTCATGGCTCCGGAGCTTTGCAATAAGGTAGCAAACCGAGTCGCAACGGCTTTCGAGTGCGGCGCCTCTTCCGGTGGCGATGGCGCTTATGCCTTGGGCCTTGAGCTCGATATCGCGGTGCAGCGCGTTGAGCTCTTCGGATGTCAACAGGTCTTGGCCGAGAAGCCCCGCGACAAGCGCGTCGACTTCTATGTCGGTAGTAAGGGCGGCGTCGATAACCTTGCGGTGCGCCTGGTGGCTTGCGTAAGCCGGCAAAGGTTTGCGGCCTGTGGCAAATCCAAATGGGTCTCGGATCCGATCGCCGCCGCGATAGAGCGGCTCCAAAAAGAACATGTTCATGTCATTTCGCTTGCCCTGCTTTTGACCGTAGGCATCGAGGGAGTTCCAGACATGCTTTTCTGCAATGGGGTTCATCCACAGGCTGATTTTCGATTTTTCTGTCGAGGAGGTCGAAGTGCTCTTTTTGGAGCTTGCGGCGGGACGAGAAGCCGGTTTCTGATATCCAGCGGGGAGAACTTGCTCAAGATCGAATTTTTTAAGCAGCCTAACGTAGACTCCGACCGATGCTTCTTCTGCCATTTCCGCCATGACTGACTGCGATGGGTCGTCGACAAAGGAAATGCGCGTTTTGCCATCATCGGAGACTGCCTGGCAATAGCCGCATCGAAGTGCAACGTAGCCTTCGTTGTCGCTGCCATGGTCAAAGTACATCTGCTCTTTGCATCCGAGTGTGCCGGGGACGAATGCGGTCGGGTTTGCTATGTCGGGGATCGTAATAGCAGCGCCGGTCGCGCGTTTAAGCTCATCGAAATACTCGACGTATAGCGGAATTTTGTAGTGCTGGACGAGCGCCTCGAGAACGACGGCGTTGGGCACGGAGTGCGCCACGCGATAGCATACGGAGTTATAGCCCCATTCGACATCGGTTGCATCATCGGGGATTCCGTGACCCACCATGGTCCTCAGGACCTCATCGGGTGAGTCAAACGTGCTATCGGGCGTGCCGCAAATCGCCTGGAGCGAGAACCCGCCAAAGCACTTGTCGAGATCATCGCGGATATACTCGCAGCAGTCATGATTGGGAAAGACGATGCGAAACGTCATCGCGCCCATGGCCTGGGACATGTAGACGTTGCCCGATGCCTGGGCATTGGACTCTGCCTGGGCATCGGACTCTGCCTGGGCATCGGACTCTGCCTGGGCATCGGACTCTGCCTGGGGCTCCTCTTGGGCGCCAAACTGGTCCTTGAGAAAGTCGAAGTACAGGGACACGTTTCCGCGTTGCGCATACGAACGCATGATGGGGTCGGTGGTGTCCTCAAAGTACTTTTGGCTTCCGTCGGGCATGGACATGGTTCCCATGCCGCAGCGGAACAGGGTGTCGGTGGCACCGTCGAACCCCTCCGGGAAATACACCCAGCAGCTCTTGTCGACCACGTTTGCAAACGAGACGCTATCGCCTTGCGCATCGGCGATCACGGCGCCGGCGGCGATCTCATCGGCATCGGTGTACTCGTAGTAGACGGGAACGCCGATCATCTTGGAGATAGTCTTGGCAACCTCCAGCGAAGGGATGCCGTTGTATTCGTACTGGAGCGAGTTGTAGCCCCAGACGACGTTGGTGACCTCTTCGCCGTCGGACCCGCAGGTTTCCAGGGCGGCATTGATGGCGTCGGTCGGATCCATGTGCTGGAAGTCCTCGTAATCGGGGATCACGGCAGCAAAGCAGAACTCGCCATAGTCTCGCTCCAGGGCAGCTTTGGCCTGCATGCAGATATCGTGGTTGGGAAACACGATACGATTGACAATCTGGTTGATCGAGATCCCTCGGTCGGTATCTTGAAGCAGATGCTCAAAAATCTCGTCCATCGTTCCTTCTTTCGTATGCGGTGGAAGCCGACGATCCCTGGTTTTAGGGCTCGTGGCTTTGCTAACTCGAACGCTACCGCCCCGATGGGCGAGAACGTTGCGCAACATCCGCGAGTGCGCAAATTGGAATGCGGAACGGTTTGTCCCGAGACGTTTTGAGAGCGGATCCGTCTCGTTCCCGGCAATGTTGCGCAACGTCTGCTCGGTATGGATTTCTACACTTGAGTTGTCCAAAAGGGATTCGGTTCTTGAATGAGGGATGAACGATGAGCGGGAACTCCTATTACGATGACGATATGTCCGAAGAAGATTACGAGCGGGTCATGGAGCATATGTATGAGCTTGAGTGCGAGCTCGAGGAGCCTCATGACGCTCGCACCGACCAGTTGATTCGCGAGGAGCTCGAGGATCTTTCGAGTGCCATGTTGTTTGAGCCGGTGGTCAAAAACGGTGAGTACCTTGGTGAGCGCGACCATGTGCCCGGGTATTGGACGGATCGTCGCGATTTGGAGTCCGAGTCTTCAGGCACTTCGAGCGATGCCGACGAGGTGGAAAAGGATGAGCCGTTTGATTTAATAGGCTATCAGGGTTCTTCTTCGGGTGGCTCGGTACTCGACATGTTTACTCCCATTTTAAGGAGTCGCGTGTTCTGGATCTTCATCGCGTTTTTGGTGTTTATCGGCCTGCTCGACATGTTCTACGACAGTTTTATTGTTCCTTCGGGCTTTGCTATTAGCCGCATCAATTTCCAGGGCTTGGTGCTGCTGGCGATTGTCGTTGCCTGCGTTGCCCTGAGGCGTCGTCGCCGTTAACGGCGGTATTGACGCAGTTTCCGATGTTGCGCAACAGGTTATCTGGACAGCGGCGTATGCTCGGGTTGTCCTGAAAGCGAGAGAAAGGACAGGACAATGGCTGAAGTTGAAGTAAGGGCTTTGGGTCCCGACGACGTCGACGATATGGTCGATCTGGATGAGCAGTCGGGCTACGAGGTCTATGACGAGTACGCGGACTTTGTTGAGGACGAGGACGAGGAGAACTGTTACCTCTGGGGCGTCTTTGCCGATGATGAGCTGGTCGGTTTTTGCGTAACGGGCGGTTCAGATGACCCCGACCTGCCGGATGCCGTTACGGAGCACCCGCTCAACAAGTACCTGGCGACGTTTTTGAGCCATGTGTATGTTGACCCCGACTACCGCGGTAACGGCTATGGCGCGCGCCTGGTGCACGACGCCCTGTTGGGATACTGGGAGAGCGAGGGCCACCAGGAGCCTGCATTCCTGGATCTGAGCGAATATCTCTTTGACGATCCTGATGCGGATCCGATTAAGCTCGCACATCTGCTCATCGACTTCTTTGGTAAGAACGGGTTTGAGCCCATCCCCGACGATGACCACGACATTACCTACACCTGCATGGTCTTGGATCCCAAGAACTTTAAGGACCCGGACGCAGAGTAGAGGCTGCGATCTGTTGGTTCAGCTTCCCTAGTTGGTGCTTGACGGGGCCGGACGTTCCAGTTGTGATGGCTGGACGTCCGGTCCTTTTTGTTGCCTGTCGGGGTTGGTGTTCGGCACGTTTGTCTCGATCTGTAACATCTGGCGGGGGATACGGGGTCTAGTTGTTACAGATTGAGATTGTTCCTCGACCGACAACTCAACTGTCTCAATCTGTAACATCTGGGGCCGGTTTTGCTTCGTAACTGTTACAGATTGAGATGTTGTCTTCAGACGGATTGGTTTGTCTTGATCTGTAACAGTTACGGGTCGATTTACTTGGTAACTGTTACAGATTGAGATGTTAGCCAAGGATGCTGACTGAATGTCTCGATCCGTAACGTGTAGACCCGGTTTTGTCTCGTAACTGTTACAGATTGAGACAATCGGTCCGGACCCGCCGCGTCCGCCTCGTCATCTGTGGTTTACGTGGGGGCATGCGAAGCACGGGTATACTAACCGGCGGCGAATCTGCTCCATCGCTTAGAGCTGCTGCGTCTGGACGGCGCGTGATAGGGCTGCCAAAGCGATCGCCAGCGTGCTGAGCAACGTCCTCTCTGTGCGCACCTGTTTTGTATGTATTAGCGCACTACCAAGCACGCCCGCGCGGCCGCATGCCGTGCCCCTTGCGCGTGCAGATAAGGAACAACAACATATGCGTAATTCTGTATCCGACGTCACGGACGCCGAGATCCTGGACGAGACCCGTGAGGCCATGACCCAGGCTGCCTTCGATGCCGCCGATGAGGCAAATGCCGCCCAGGCCGTCGAGTCCGCTACCGATAGTCTGCCCGCCTTTGACGAGCTGGGACTTTCGGACGAGATGCTTCGTGCTATCGAGAACCTGGGCTACACGGCACCCACGCCTGTCCAGGCTGGCTCGATTCCCGTGGTGCTCGAGGGCCGCGACCTGCTTGCCGCCGCTCAGACCGGTACCGGCAAGACGGCCGCCTTTTTGCTGCCGACCATGAACAACCTGGAGCACATCGCTCCGCCCAAGCCCGTGCGTGAGCGCGGCGGCCGCAACCGTCGCCGCGGCGCCAAGAAGCCCGAGGGCAACGGCCGTGGCCCTGTGATGCTCGTCATCACCCCCACGCGCGAGCTTGCCCAGCAAATCGACGAGGTCGCCGGCAAGATTGCTGACGTTACCGGCCATGTCGCCGTGACCGTCGTGGGCGGCGTGAGCTACAAGCCGCAGATCGCGGCCCTCAAGTACGGCTGCGACATCCTGGTCGCCACGCCGGGCCGCCTGGTCGACCTGATCGAGCAGGGCGCCTGCCACCTGAACGAGGTCAAGGTGCTGGTGCTCGACGAGGCCGACCGCATGCTCGACATGGGCTTTTTGCCCGCCGTCCGCCGCATTGTGCGTGAGACGCCGGCCGAGCGTCAGACGCTGCTGTTCTCGGCCACGCTCGATGAGGAGGCCGTGGGCGAGATCACCGACCTGGTGAGCGATCCGGCCCGCGTGGAGATCGCGCCCGCCACGTCGACCGCCGACACCGTCGACCAGTTTGTGTTCCCGGTGTCCATCGAGGCCAAGAACAACCTGCTGCCCGAGTTCCTCAAGAAGGAGGGCCCGGAGCGCACTATCGTCTTTATGCGCACCAAGCACCGCGCCGAC
Source organism: uncultured Collinsella sp. (assembly GCA_902464645.1). Taxonomy (GTDB): domain Bacteria; phylum Actinomycetota; class Coriobacteriia; order Coriobacteriales; family Coriobacteriaceae; genus Collinsella. The sequence continues at coordinate 1,113 of CABQKL010000012.1, read as the reverse complement.
AGCTGCTGCCGTCGTCTGGAGCGTAAGGGCATCAAGGCCGCCGCGATTCACGGCAACCGCAGCCAGGCGCAGCGCGAGCGCGCGCTTTCGGCCTTCCGCGACGGCACCGTCGACGTGTTGGTGGCAACCGACGTGCTCGCCCGCGGCATCGACATCAGCGACGTGCGCTACGTCGTGAACTTTGACGTGCCGGCCGAGCCGACCGACTACATCCACCGCATTGGCCGTACGGGCCGCGCCGGCGAGCTGGGCTGGGCCATTACGTTTGTGACCGAGCAGGACGTCGACGAGTTCTACGAGATCGAGAAGCTCATGGACAAGACGGCCGATATTTACGAAGCCGGCGACCTGCACGTGGGTCCCAACCCGCCTGCGGTTGATCCCGAGCGCGATCCTGCCGCCTTTAAGGTGAAGAAGAAGACCAAGCGCGGCAAGTCCAAGAGCAAGAAGAAGCTTGAGCAGGCACGTCGCGACGGCAAGCGCAACGGCGACGATTACGGCGACGTGGCTGGTCGTTCCAACCGCGGTCGCGACGAGCGCCGTGGCGATGGCGAGCGTCCGAGCCGTCCCAAGCGCGGTGGCAAGACCCGCGTGCGCGAGGGCGTTCAGGCTCGCGTGGACGAGGCCGTGGAGAGCGTGGCCCGCGAGGTTGCTGCCGAGGAGCGCGGCGGTGCTGACGCCGTCAAGCAGGCCCCGCGTGGCAACCGTGCCGAGCGTCGTGCCAAGCAGTTCCAGGGCGAGGCACATCGCCGCCGCCGCGAGCACGAGGATCGCGGCGGTCGTCGCCGTGTTGAGCGCGAGGACGAGGGCCGCGGTTCGCGCGGTGGCAAGCGCGGTGCGGGCGACCGCCGTCGTTCCGGTCGTGATGACGAGCGCGGTGGCCGTGATGAGCGTCGCGGCGGCGAGGGTCGTGGTGAGCGTGCTGCCCGTGGCGGTGAGTCCCGTGGCGGCAAGCGCTTTGAAGAGCGCGGTAGCCGCGGCGGCGAGCGTCGCGAGGGTGCTCGCGGCAATGGCGGCCGCGGCGGCGCTGGTCGTTCGAATGAGTCGCGCGATCGTCGTGACCCGCGTGCCAGCCGCGATCGTCGCGATGATTGGCGCAACTACGACGATACC
>CABQKL010000011.1 GCA_902464645.1 uncultured Collinsella sp. | reverse complement strand
ACAAAAAACTCGCGCTGGTGCCCGAGAAACCCCAAAACGAACCGCCCACCAGCGTGGCTAAAACACCCGTGATTATCTTGCGCGACGACGCGTCGTTGAGGCGGTCGCGCCATGCACGGCGGGTGCTGCGGCTGAGCTCGTCAGTTCCCTCGGGCACGACAAAATCGGACGCCGCCGTCATCGGTACCGAAGCCTTTTCGCGTGCACGCTGCGCTGTGCGCTCCTGCTCCATTCCACTCCCCCGAAATCAATTGGCAACAAAGCGCTCAAACTGTAGCACGAATATCGGCATGAAAAAGCAGATGATTCGGAACATCTATGGGCGTCCAAATTGCAGGGACAAAAGGCACCGAAGAGCTATGCCGAGCGGTTGGAATCGTCTAGGGCGCCGGGATCGGTTTCCACACTTTCCCCAGTATGCTCGCCGTCGCTCTGCTCCTTGGCGCTGTCCTGGTCTTCCTGCTCGCGGCGACGCTTTTCGCGAATCTGCTCCACGGCAGCACGCAGGGCGGCCTCGTCCTCGGCGCGTGACACCTCTTGTGTGGTCTTGACCATATGGCGAATCTCGAGCACCAGCAGCACGATCAGCGGCACCACGATAAGCGGGAAGAACAGCAGCGGGTTGGTGAGCAACGAGACCACCACGCCCAGCCCCGCCGAGACAAAGACCACGCGACCCACCACGTCGGCGGCGGGCACGGGCGCGGCGTCCTCAACCGGATTGGCGTCGCCCTTGGTGCGGTAGACCGGCGTGCCGTCGGCCGCGGCCTCCACGGTAACGATGCGATGCGTGTTGAGCGAACCCTCCAGCGCGTCATCGGACGAATGGAAGGTGATGATATCGCCCACCTGGTAGACCATGCTGTTGCCGGTATCGACGACGATAAACGAGTGCACGGGAATCGCAGGCTCCATCGAGCCGGTCAGCGTGCGCATAAAGCCATAGCCCATGATGGTGGGAATCTCGCCGGCGGGCGTGAACACCGTGCGCAGCAGCACCACAAAGGCGACCAGGATCACCACGGTCGCCAGCACGTTGATCACGCGGAGCACGTGCTTCATCACTTGTCGACGTCCTTTGCGGAAGTCTCGGGGTCGGCAGCGACCTCGGCCTCGGTGGCATCCGCCGCAGAAGCGCCATCCTCGTCAGGCGCGGCGGCCACGCCCTCGCCAGCCTCGCCGCGCAGACGAGCCAGCAGATAGCGCGACAGGCTGTTGCCCTCGGCGCGGCGCTCGGCACGCTCGCGATTGCGTTCGGCCTGTTCCAGCTCGTGCGCCAACGAGTCCAAGCGCTGCTGCATCTCGGCTCGGGCGGTCTCGAGCTCGCGCTCGTGCGCAGCCTTGGCGGCGGCGAGTTCCTGCTCGATGCGCTCCTCTGCTTTAAGCTCGGCTGCGGCGATGCGCGCGTCGGCGTCGGCACGGGCCTCCTCGGCGGCACGCGTGGCAGCATCGCGCTCGGCAGCGGCTGCGGCGACCTTCTCGCTGGCGTCCACCGTAGCCTGCTCCACAGCAGAGTCGGCGGCCGCACGGGCGGCATCGATCGCGGCATCGGCTGCCTGCTGAGCAGCGGAAACCTTCTCCTCGGCCGCGGCAACGGTATCGGCGAGCTTCTGCTCCGCCACAGCAGCAGCGGCGTCGGCCGCCTCGGCCGCGGCACGGGCATCGCGCTCGGCCGTCAGCTGCACTTCCTCGATCTGCAGCTGGGCGGCGTCCAGCTTGGCATGCAGCTCGGCCACCTCCTTGGCAGATGCCTCGCGCACGCCGGCAAGCTCAGCCGCGGCGGCGTCCTTGGTGGCTTGCAGCTCGGCGGCATCGGCCGTCGTCTTGGTGGCCAGGGCCGCGGCGGATTCGCTCTTGACCTGCGCGACCTGCTCGGCGGCCGTCTGCTCGGCAGCTGCAATCTTGGCATCGGCATCGGCGCGCATCTGCTCAAGCTGCGCCGCCGCGGTCGAGCGTGCCTCTGCCACAGCATCCTCGGCAGCCTTCTTGCCGGCCTCGACATCCTCCAGCGAGGCGCGCAGTTCCTCGACATCGGCCTCGGCAATCTGTGCGCGCTGTGTCAATGCCAGCTCACGCGTCTTAGCCTCGTCCAGCTCGTCGGCCAGGTCGTCGCGCTCATCGGTCAGCGCGTGCGCCTGCACCTTCCAGGACTTCAGCTGTCCCTGCAGCTCCTCGATCTGCTCGCGGGCCTCGGCCAGCGCCTGCTCGGCATCGAGCTGGGCCTGCGTGACCTCCTCCACAAACACGCGACGGACCTCGACATCAGGCAGGTCGGGGCTATCGACCTGCACCTCCTTAATCTCCTTAATAAACTTGGGCGCCACCGGCTCGGGATGCACGCTCTCGAGCTCCTGCAGGTTGCGCTCGTCGTCGGTCAGGCTCTTAAAGACGGTGTAGTTGTTGATGAGGTTGGTGTACATCTGCACCATGTACTCGTCATCGAACGCCAGCGCCTGCTGCTGCACGTCGATGTTGTAGCCCACCTTGTCGTAGCGCTCCATAAACTGCCACAGCTGGTAGCACTTGCGGTAGTTGGGGTCCTTCATGATGAGGTTGGTGCGCTGAATGGGGCTGCGGACCGCGCTGCACCCGTTCATGATCTGGCAGAACGACGCGCCACGCAGCGCCATGACCAGACGGCGCACGCGGTCGATGCGCATAAAGACGTCCATATTGTCGGCATCGTTCTCGGCAAAGCTCTGGCGGTTCTTGACCGTCATCTCGACGTTGTACTCAATCTCCTCGTACGCGTCGTCGATCTTGCTGTGCATCTTAAAGCGGTTGCGGATCTCGTTGCCCGTCGACCAAAAGATCACGTCGGTACGCTTGTCTACAAACGTCAGCAGGCGCTGAATCAGGTGGTAGATAAAGCGGTTCTCGTACAGGTCGTACGTCTCGACGGTACTGACGTTGAGGATGCGCGTGGGATGGACGCCGCCATCGTCGCTCGGAGCCAAAAACTGCGTGTTCTGGCTCAGGTGACGGACGCTGTCGGCACTGATCTTTTTGGCGAGCGAGACCGGCACCACCTCTTCCTCGGTGGTGATAAAGCGGCGCGGATTTTCGATGATGGTGTTAATGGCGTCGAGCGAGTCCTCGATCATGCTGATCCACTCCTCGTCCACCACTTTGACGAGCTCCTCGCGCTGTTGCTCGATCGTGGTGCCCGAGGCCTGCGCCATCTCAAACAGATAACGGAAGTAGCGGCTGTCCTCCTGGATAGGCTCCATTTGCTCGGAGAAGCTGGTATAGAGGTCCTGAATGGTCTCGGACATGGGTTACTCCATAGGTTGGATCGATCGGTAAGGGGCGTGACGACACCACACTGGGCAAACGCTACTGATTGTCTTGTCCCACGCCCCGCGCTTACGGCATTAGTAGAAGTTCTGGATCCGCTGCAGATACATGACGGAATCGGGCAGGCCGCCCTCGCCAAAGGTCTTCTCGATGTACTCGATCAGGCCCTTCATCTCGTCGCGCACAAAGCTCACGTTCATGGACTCAAACTTCTTGAGCACCTTGCGGGCGATGATGTAGTCCATGCCGCCCAACTCGGTGCCGCCGCACGCCACGTACACGGGGATAAAGTCGTACATCTGCTTGATGATACGGTTGCCAAAGGCCAGCTTAAAGCGGGTCTGCAGGTACTGGTCCAGCTTGTGCATCTTCTCGAGCAGATCGTCATCGATCACGTACTCGACCTTGGCCTTCTGGAACAGATACTGCAGGTGGTCGGCCGTCACGTGCACGCGCTCGTGCGGCTCGCACTCAAACGCGTCGGCGCGCTCGTTGAGCTCGATGGGAATCGCGCGGTCGTACACCTTGTCCGTGATGGTAAAGGTAGAGTCGTCGTTGTTGGCCGTGCCGATAAACCACAGGCTGTCGGGAATGGTGAGCTTTCCGTCGTGCAGACCCTTGGGGTCGGCGGCCCACTGGGTAGGCACCAGGTCGAGCACCCACTCGTCGTGGCTGGGCATCTCGAGCACCGACAGGATCTCGGCAAAGTAGTACTCCACGCGGGCGAGGTTCATCTCGTCGAGCACGATCATGGACGGGTCCTGGCGCAGCCCCGCCTCGTACACGGCACGGAGGAACTCTGTCTCGTTAAAGCGCTTGGAAAACTCGTTGAAGTAGCCCAGCACCTCGGTGCGATCGCGAAAACTCGGCTGCACCGACACGATGGTTGCGGGGTTGTCCAGATAGCGGCTAAAGCTGTAGGGCAGCGACGTCTTACCGGTACCCGAAATGCCCTCCAGAATCAGCAGCTTGGAGGCGGCCATGCCGGCCACAAAGCGGCGGATGACCTCGGGCGTGTAGTAGAGCTTCATCTGGCTGCAGGCGAACGCGCGGAAGCTGTCGACAAAGTCCTCCAGCGAGATGGCATCGTCGTAGACCGGGGGCTCCCAGTCGCGGTACTTAAGGTCCACAAGGGACAGCTTGGGGAAGCGGTTGGCCTGGGCGATCTCTTTTTCCTCGGCAAGGGTCTTGGCCTCGACGGTGGCCTTGGCCATGGCGGCCGCGGCATCCTTGACGCCATCGCCATCGAGCGCGAGCGACGCGTTGCCCGACACCACGGCAGCCGTGGCGCCCTCGCCCGCAGGCGCACCGGCGCCCACAGCGGCGCCCACCACGTTGCCCACCGTGGGCAGGTGATCGTCGGCCAGGGCAGAGGCGCCCACGTACGGAATCTGCTTGGTGCCGCCCATGGCATTGACCTTGAGCGCCAGCAGCTTGTTCTTCTCGTCCATGAGGTCGAGCACCTGCTTGTTCAGGCGGCCGATCTCGCGATAGAGTGCCTTGTTGGACGTGTCGTCGCGATGCAGGCGGCGGTTGATGCGGTAGCGGTGAACCAGAATGGCCACGATCAGCACGGGGACCGCGATGAGCATGGCAAACAGAATGACCGCGCCGATCTTGCCCACCAGGTTAAACGTGGTGAAGTAGGTCATAAAGATGCTGAAGTACTCAACCCAGCCAAACACCAGCAGATTAAGGAGGGAGCTCACGACGGCAACGACGTTGTAGACGACCTTTGCCAGCAGCTCCCAGGCAAATCCCAGAAACTCACTCACTGTCGCTGTCCTCCTGCTTGTTTGCGTTCATCGCCGCCTCGGCCTCGGCCTTCAGACGACGGGCTTCCTCGAGCTTGGCCTCGGCCTGGGCGAGCTGCTCGGCGGCGTTATCGGCCGTGACAGTTGCGGTGTCGCCCTTGCCCTCGGCATCCACGATGGCAGCCGCGGCGGCCAGGCGGTCTTCCTCGGCCATAGCGCGCTTGAGGTTCATGCCCACCACGATGAGGTGATACACCTGGTAGATAAAGAACAGCAGCATGGGCAGCACGATCACAATGAGGAAGCCCATGGAGCTGGACAGTAAGTCCATGACCTTGCCCATCTGCGGCAGCGCGAACAGGTACTTGCCCACGATGTCGCCGTCGCTGATGATGTGCGTATCGGCCACGTCGTTGTTGTCGCCCTTGGTGGTAAAGCTGCGCATGCCGTTGACCTCGTCGATGGCGGCGATGCGGTGCGTGTTGAGCGCGTACTCGTTGTCGATGATGGTATGGAACGTCACGATGTCGCCCACCTCGAGCTTGGAGGTGTCGCACTTTTTGATGATGATGAGGTCGCCCTTGTTAAACGTGGGCGCCATGGAGTCGGACTGCACGGCGAGCGGGGTGAAGCCGGCGATGTCAGAGACGCTGCCGTCCTCGTGCGTGGCGAGCGTGGTAAACGCATACAGGGCCGCCACCAGGATGATGATCCACATGACGACGCTCAGCGCGATGGATGCGACTTTTTTAACAGATTGCATGATGTCCCTTACTACCGTGTCTGTCTAGGTCGTTCGCGGCCCGGTGGCCGCCGTGCGTATCACTGTTCCTCGATGCCCTCAAAGCGCATCGAAACCGAATAGTTAGCTCCCTTTAGCATATTAGTGCAATTTGGGTCCGTTCCCTCGAGCCATATGCGAACGGTTACCGGCTTGTCCGTATCTTTTATCAGGTCGAACATATCGCTGGCCGCGGTCGCCTCGCCCGAGCCGAGCCCAAAGACGGTGGCCGCGCCGGATGAGCCCCCACCCCCGTTGGGGTTGTAGACCCAGGTATGACCGTCGGCGGTAAAGCTCATGCGCATGGCGCTGGCCATGCCCTGCGTGTCGGAGCTAAACCGCGTGCCGGACACGCCGCCGTCGCCATCCTGCCCGGTCAGGCGCACGCGCAGGTCCGTGCTGCCCATAAAATGCAGCGTGAACTCCAGGTAGGCGCCGGTGGCGGGATCGGCAGTGGAGCCGTCTTCGAAGGTGAAGGTCTGGTAGTCGCTCGTGGTGACGGGCTTGAGCTTGGACGCATCGATGTCCACGCCCTTTTCGCTAGCGATGCGCGCCGAGATCTGATCGAAGCCCAGGCTGTGCACGTATTCGTCGAATGTGGCGTGTTCGTCCAGGTCAAAGCGCAGCGAGCCATCGGCGTTGGCGTCGATCATGAGCATGCGGGTTTTGGCGCTATCGGCGATGGAGAACCAGGCGAACGTTGCCATGGCTATCGCCACCAGCGCAAACAGCACCAACACCACGGTTGTGGTGAGCTTGCGGCGCAGATCGGTGTCGGTGGGCGCGGCGGCGTTGGGCTTGCCGGTGGCGGCGACTGGACGGCGGTCGCCGGTAGCCGAGCGGCGGTCGTCTGATTCAACGCGTGCCATTGCTACTCACCGTCCAAGGTCGCAAAGAGCGCCAGGTGCAAGGTGCCCGGATCCTGATAGAGATAGTCGGCGCTATCGGGATCGGTGCCCTCGATGTAGTAATAGATATCCAAACGATAGGTCTGGCCAAGCCCAAGCGTGGCAAGCGCGTTTTGCGGACGCGCGGCCGTCTCGCTCGTGTCCAGCGTAAAGGCGGCTGGGTCCTGCGTTACGTTGGCACCGCAAGCAAGCTGGCCGTTTTGCCAACCCAGAAGCATGCCCTCGGTGTAGCCCGCCAGGCCCGAAGGCGCGGTCGCGGGATGCTCGTCGCGATGGCCGCTATCAGAGCTGTCGAGCTCAAAAATGTTGGTGGCAAGCACCTGGTTGCCGCTCGAAATCTTGATGCCCACGCGGGCTGCGCGCAGCAGCTCGGCATCGGCACCCTGCGGGACCAGCGATTCGGCCAGATACAGGTTGACCTTGCCCCTTACTTTGCTGGCGCCCGTTCCGGTAATGGTGGAGCGCAGGTCGATCCAACCGTGGTAGAAGGCGGAGCCGTTGTCTTTTGCCTGCTCAAACACTGTGGCATCGCCGGCAGAGTTGTTTTGCGCACAGGCAGCAAAGCCGTTGAGATCGAAGGTCGAGACCGGGTAGAGCGTCACGGCGCCGGTCGCGATAGAAGCTAGGGAAACGTCGCCCTGCTGCGACCAGCTGCCGCGGTCGGCATCGCCCAGCTCCAGCACCAGCTTGGACGTGTCGCTGTGCACGCTCACCGAGTTGGTGTTGACCTTCATGTTGTTCGTGAACCAAGCGTAGGTCGCGGCGCCCAGCGTGGCGGCGAGTGCCACCATGACGAGCGCGATGTAGGCACGCGCGCGGTGGGCGTGGCGGCGGGTGTCAGAGTCCGAACCCACAGCGCGCTCGGCGGCAGCGGCGGGTGCGGTCCCCGGGGTTGCGCCCGCGGACTCGCTGGCGCCTACCTGCATGTGCTTATTCTTGTGCATTTAGCTCGCCCCCCCTATGCCTTGGCCGCGGCAAAGGCAAGCTGCAGTACCACATCGCGGGCCTGGGCCTCGTCGATGCAATTAGCGTCGCAGCCTTCCATGTACACAACGTAATGAGCGCTTGCCACCTCGTTGGCGGCCAGCGTGCAGATGGGCGTGGCGCCCGCGCGCGCCGTGGGCGTGTCGCCGGCGCCGTCCATACTGTAAGCGCTTATGGCGCGCGCAGGGTCGGCGGTGTAGGCCCAGCCCGAAGCGCCGCCCGCCACAACCACGCCGTCTTGCGCCGTAGTGCGTCTGCTGGTAGCGCCAGCGGTGTTACCTAGGTCATCGCAGGTAAAGATATGCGTTTGCGTGCCCGACTGGGTCGTGATGACCAGGCCCAGGCGCAGCGCGGCCAGCAGCTGCGGGTCGCTCGTCACGCTCATCTGGCCCTGATACAGATACACGTTGAGCGCGCTGTCGTTGCCCTTGAGGTACAGCGTGCCCGAAAGAGCGTAGTCGTCCAGCTGCGCGGTGCAGTCGGCAAAGTTGGTCGTGATGCCCGCGGCGTTTTGGAACGTGCCACGCCAAAAGCGGGAAAGGTCTGCCGTCGAGATGGGATAGAGCGTCTTGTCGGCCGCGGCAAGCGTTGCCGTTGTGTCCCAGGGCCCGTTAGCCGAAAGGCCGATCTGCAGGTCGGAACCCTCGTCGCTTACCGTGTGCGCCACGGGCGTCACGTTGGTGTAGCGCGAGTTGCTGAACCAGGCGTAGGTGGCGGCGCTCAGGGCGGCTACCAGCACCAACATCCATGCGGCCGCGGCAACCATGCGACGGCGCGAGCTTAGGATGTCTTTGATGTTCGATGCACTCATACCCAGCCCCCTTACGAACGCTTGCCGGCAAAGCGCAGCGCCAGCGATTGCAAGCTGGTGGCGACCAGGTTGTTGGTGCAGTCGGGATCGCAGCCTTCCAGCCACACGTATACATCCACACGCACGGGCGTGCTACGATCGGCGCCTTTGGCAGCGGCGGGCAAGCTGCAGATCTTGGTCGTGGCCTCCTTGAGACTCACGATGCCGGTGTCTTCGTTGTAGTCGCAGAAGTTTGCGCTGGTCAGCTGGTCAAAATGGACCGTGGCACCATCGGAGCGGGTGCTGTCGAGTACCAGGTGGTTCTGCTCGCTTTCGCCGGCGTCCTTACCATCGAGCGTGTTATAGCGCGCCTGGGAATTGTGCTCGCCCGAGACCTCAAAGACGTACTGGCCCGTAACGGTGTCGCTCTGCCCTGGAGCATAGGCAACCAGCCCCACGCGCAGGGCGGTGGAGATGGGTTTTGCCGGATCCTGCTCGGTAAAGTCGATGCCCGACAGGTACACGTCGGTTGCGGCCGAGTTAGTGGCCAGGTACAGAGAGGTCTTGTAGTAGTCGGAATGCTCAGCCGCGCCAAACATGCTGGCAAACAAAGAGTCCTGCGTGGTTCCGCCGGTAAAGCCCGTTACCTTTTGAAAGCCGTTGAGCACGTTGTCGGTCGAGACGGGATCGAGCAGACCTGCAAAGCTCAGGCCAGCGTTGGTTTTGTATTCGCCGTCGTACTCGTTGGAGATGAGGAAGGTCACGCCCGTACCCGCGGCCATCTTGACATCGGTGATATGGCGGTTGGCGTTGTAGATGTACCAGGCATACGTTACAGCTCCGGCAGCAGCAAGCGCCACCAGCAACGTGGCGAGCATGCGATTGAACTGTTTTCGCAGCGAGCGTGCGTCCGACATGCCCCTCCCCCAGATGCTGTGCTGTAAACTACCTGGACACCATTTGCCCATAATGGAGTTATTTTACGCGAATGTGCAGTTCATCGGGGGTACAATCGCGACTTTCCGCGTGCTGTTCGCGCTGCATCGGGGCGGATAGGGTCGCAAATCGCCGCTTTTTAAAAATAGTTCTTGCCACTGGGCGGGAGCTCCGTTATATTATTCCCTGCGCACTCGCGCACCCTTGATCGGGCGTTTAGCTCAGGGGGAGAGCGCTTCCCTGACACGGAAGAGGTCAGAAGTTCAAATCTTCTAACGCCCACCAAATGTTCGCAGCTCAGAGGCTTCGCCTCTGAGCTGTTTTGTTTTACGCCGCCAAGCCATGCGGGCGTCGCGGCGCCCAAAGCCGTCTCAACAACGCCAGCAACCACACCAATCGAGCCCAAAGTGGTCTCGACAACACCGGAGGCCACCCCAGCCAAGCCCAAAGTCGCCCAAACAACCCCAGCGAGCGCCCCGATCAGGCCCGAATGGGCCTCGCAGCCATATCCGGGCGACCCCCGCAAATCGAAGGTGAATGGTTTCCCGCGAAGTGAACGAGCCAAAACGAACCCCCGGAGCATCGACACTTTTGGCGGCTCATTTCCTGCGGTTTTGTCGTTAGAATCCTGCGGTTTTGGCGCCAAAAAGTGTGGATGCTTCGGGGGTCCAAAAACGCTCGTTCACTTCGCAGGAAACCATTCACCTTCAATACGGCAGCACCCCTCCGCCGCCAAAGGCCCGCTCTACCAATACTGATGCGCCTCAATAACGGTCTGCCAGAGCTTAAACCGCTTTGTCTCGAGGCGCGCCTGTGCCAAATATCGCGCTTCCTCAGTCATAGGCTTGTAAAATATGGGCCGCTTGCGACGATGCAGCTTGCGTCGGATGCGCTCGCACAGGCGAACGAGCTTTTCGTAGTCGCTCGCCTGGTCAGTCGTCACCGTAAAGTACGCGACCTCATTGAGCATCTGCAGCTCGTTACGGCGCTCGGCATCCTTGTGGATTTTCTCGCTTCCGTCATGGATGGCATCGCTGTCGTAATCGACCAGTGCGGTAAACACCTCGGGCAGCAAGCCAGCCCTTACTTTATCCAAGCCCACCTCTGCTTTCGCCGTAAGCGTTATGTCGGGTGTGCGCTCCAACACGCGCAGTTTGCGGTTGCGCCCATCGTTGTAACCGTCGCGAATGAAGTACTTCTTGTTCAGTTCGGCCTTGCCCAGCGCAAGCCCGCCGTAATACGCAGGTAGCGACATAAACATGCAAAGCCCCGACTCCCTTGGAGACCGTGAGCCCTCTTCCACGCACGGAAGCAACGCCTTCGCCTTGGCGGCGCCCCTCACCTTTGACGCCCGGTCAAGGTACGCCGCAATGAGCTCCTTGGTCGTGAGCCTGCCGTCGCGCATGCCCGCATCCCTGCTTGTTACCCCGCCGGGAGCAAGGTTATCCAGCCGGTAGTCCGATGTCATGGCATAGCCGGCATAGATGGCCGCCGCCGCATCGCCATCGTGCGCTGCCTGCAAAAACGCCAGCTCGGGAGAGCACACGTATGCATCCAGGTCGCCCATCCAGTGGCCCAGCGAGATAAACGAACCTGCCGGGAGCTCGTTGGTGCACAGATGCGTCTTAACGTGCTTGCTCCGCCGACGGTCGGCGCGCGACGGCACCAGCAAATCCAGCGTATCGATTCCCAGGTCATAGCGATCGATAACCTCCTGCGCTTCTTGATCCGAGAGCGCGCAGGCGCCCGCGATCGACACGACCTCTGGTTCCGAATCCCCAAAGCGCGGGTTCGGGATGTGCGCCAAGAGCGCCAGTGCAGCGTTATGTGAAACGATGAAGTACCTCATGGCGCGAAGATAGCATGTGCATCGGAGACGGCTCGCGACTCCGGCGAGTTTTCGGCAAACGACCAGCGGTTTTTTGCCACGGTGCAACCAAAGTGTTCATTCGTCGACGTCTAAATGCAAATCCGTCAAGATTTTGGCAAGGTTGCCGCTCAACTGGCCAAAAGCTGACCAAGCACTTGCCCATTTGCTTGACGGCACGCCCCCGCCAAAACACCCCGCTACTTCTTGGACGGTCGAAGCATCCATCCAGCGACCGCACGCCAAACCGCAATCGCCTTGTTAAGACAGCAGACGCCATCGGTCACCGGCTCAGACACCGCCGGCCCCAGTCGTGCGCATCGAGCACCCAACGCTGGGGTATCCTTGGAGCACATGCACCGCAAGCCGCACAAAGGAGCCGCCATGCGCACCGAGCTCGATGTTCCCTTTTCGCACAAAGACGAGGCCAAGGCCCTGGGCGCCAAGTGGGACCGGGTCAAGAAGATCTGGTACGTGCCCGATGGCGTCAACCCCGAGCCCTTTGCCGCGTGGCTGCCCGGCGTGGATCGTTCCGACCCCAGCGCGCCCTACATCTATCTGGTGCTTGGCAAGCGCGAATGTTGGAAGTGCCACGAGCAGACGACGGTCGCGGCCTTTGGCATTCCGTATCGGGTGGCCGAGGACTCGGGCAGCAAGGCCGCGCCCGGCGCTGCGCCCGCCACGGACGACGCGGGCCACATCGCGATCGACACCGCCCGCGCCAACGCCATAGCCATCGTTCCCGCGCTGGGCTGCGTGCCGGCCGAGATCCGCGACTACCTGCGCGAGCGCTGCGGCTACAAACCCGTAACGTCGCGCACCACCAAAACCGTATCGCTCGCCAGCACCTGCACCGCCTGTGGCGCGCTGCAAGGCAGCCATTACCTGTTCGAGGAGCCCACGTCGCCGTTTGCACTTACGGCCATCAACAAGCTGCCCGCGCTGGAGTTCGTGCGCGTGGAAGTCGCCGGCGTCTATGGCATCCCTGCCACCAAAGGCGACTTCGACCAGGCGCTCTTCACCTGGGCACGCGACCACCACACCCAGTTCCACAAGAGCCTGTTCGAGGGGATCTACCTGTAGGGCAAAACTCGAAAATCGAGTCCAGATTTCCTCGAAAATCGAGTGTGAAAATCCTCGAAAATCGAGTATGATTATCCTCGAAAATCGAGTATGCGCAGGTAGTGAGGTCTATCAAATCATGATTTCTTATGGTTCGGAACAGCCCAAATCCTACCGTCCTCGCCTTTTGGACGAACGACTGCAAACCCTGCTCCAGATTTTTGGAGCGGTCGAGATTCGGGGCACAAAGTGGTGCGGTAAATCATGGACCGCGCTCGCATTCGGTGAGAGCGTCGTTCATCTTGATGACCCAAACATAAAGTCGCTGGTCGAAGCCGATCCTTCGCTCGCTCTTCAGGGCAATAAGCCGCACGTCATCGATGAGTGGCAGGAGACCCCCGCAACATGGGATGCCACGCGCCGCGCCGTAGATGCATCCGGCGGCAAGAAGGGCCTCTTTATCCTCACCGGGTCGTCAACGCCGGCAAAAGACTCTGTCACTCACAGCGGCGCCGGTCGCATAGCCCGTCTCGACATGAGCACCATGACGCTTTGGGAACGAGGGCTTTCAACGGGATCCGTTTCGCTGCAAAACCTATTCGAAGGATCATTCGAACCTTCGGCCTATACAGGCTCGCTCCCCATGCTGGCCGACGCAATTTGCTGTGGAGGATGGCCGGCGCTTGTCGGGGCGAGCCCTCAGATGGCCGCAGAGGTCGTCAACCAGTATCTCGATGCCATGTACGAAGTCAGCGTTCCGCAAAAAGGAGGTGTGGGGTCTACGGCACGGCACATTGTGTCCTCGCTCGCGCGCAACGTTGCGACCTCTGCCACGCTCAACACCATCGCGGCAGACGCCTCGTTGGGCGACAGCGACGCCCAACCGGCAACTTCGACCGTGGCGTTTTACCTCGACATGTTGGAAAGCATGTATGCGATTGTAAATCTGCCCGGTTGGGATGCACCCGTCCGCGCAAAATCCCGCCTGCGCACCAAGCCAAAGCGCTATTTCGCCGACCCCTCCATTCCCGCAGCCGCGCTTGGAATGAATCCCGAAAGGCTCCTTGCGGACGGCCAGACTTTTGGTCTGCTCTTTGAGTCTCTGTGCATTCACGATCTGAGTGTCTACACCTCATGCCTGCCCGGCTCGCATCCGGGCTCGCTCCACTACTACGGCGACTCCGACGGGCTTGAGGTCGATGCCATCATCGAGCTGAACGATGGCCGCTGGGCAGCGATAGAAATCAAGCTCGGCGAATCCAAGGTTAGCGACGGAATCCGCAACATCGAGCGCCTGCGCCGCAAGGTCGCCCTGAACCCTGCCGCGCGCAACCCCCAGCCGGAGTTCTGCGCCGTCATCACCGCGACCTCGCCCTTCTGCCGCTACGACGCCGAGCACGACGTCTACGTATTCCCCATTGGAGCGTTGCGGGCGTAGGGCGGTGATTCGGGGCACTGGGTTTGTTTAACGGGCAATTCGATCTTCGAAGCTATGACTCCGCCTCGTCATAGGTAATGGCACATCCGCAGGTTGGGCATTGTTGAGGATAGGTCGGAAGGCGCAGGCCGATTCGAGCCCGCGGGTCGGTAGCGTGTTTGTCGCGGGTGTCGATGAAGTTGATGTCTAGGCATGAGAGGTCTGTGCCACAGCGAGGGCAGGGCAGACAGATTTGACTGCAGCTGACTTCGACCGTTGGGAACAGATTCTGATCCATTAGCGCTCGCGGTAGGTTTCCGTACACGCCTCGCGCGATATCGCTTCGCCATCCCATGGTCTCTCCTTTCCTGTTTTAACTGCTAAGGAGAGGATGACAGGATCGCGCAGCTCTCGATACGGCGCGGTGCGATCCGATCAATCGACATGATTGGGTTGCGACAGACCGCACCCGCCTAATACGGAGTAACGTCTTCCGCCCGACGGCGCGATTCCGAGAAATCGAACTCGGCGCGGTGAGCTTCGAGGAATCGGGCATTGGGACGCAGACGATGCTCATCCGGCTCGCGCAACACCGAGCCCGCAAATGTCGCATAGTCCGTATGCTGCAGAAGGTACGACCCGCATAGTTGATAATCGCCGCGCACCAACTCAAACGAAATCAGATGGGCGTCGAAGAGCGAATGCAGGTCGCGGCGCAGCAGAATTCCGTTGCTTACAACTTGCGACTTGGGACCCGAGTAGTTCTCGATATGCGCGGCTTCGAGCGCCTCGTCGACATTGCAACCCGAGACGGCACATCAACCAGTGTAGGCCTCAAAGAGTTCAGTGCGAAAACGCTGCTGGCCGATTCGCTCGCGACGCAGCGCGTAGCGAACCTTTTCATCGTCGCTCGCTGGAGCGCCGGAAAACTCCGCCGCGACCGGAGCGTCCTTCATGTAGCTCATGTCGGGGAAGAAACGAGCGTCGGGTCCACCCTTATGGACGGGGCCGTGAAGCACAAACCAGCTATTTTCGGGCTCGTAGCGCTCAACGAACGCCAAGCCCAGCACTTTGTAGCCTGCGCCCGTTGCAAAGAACACACCGACCGGAACGCCGCATTCCATGCAGTTGATCATCTTTTGGTTGTAGTCCTGGTCGCGCCAGTTTTCGACCGAGGTACTCTGTGACGAGTACTTAAGCACCCACGTGCCATCCTCAAGATAGAGCGGCGGGACATCGGGGTAGGCGCCGCACTTGGAATTGTGCACCGAGAGCGCAAAGGTCTTCTCGCGCGGATGTTTAACGCGCCCGCGACCAGGCCAAAAGATGCCCGAATCGCGCGACACCGGAAAGAGCTCGGAATCAATCGTCAGACGAAAGGGATATTGAGGGCTGTCGGCATTGGTGCGATGCGAAAGCTTATCCCACAGGCCGCCACGCTGTTCCTCGCGCAAGAACCACTCCCAGGCCTGGACATATTCGGACGGCGCAAAGCTGCAAGCGCGGTCAAAACTCGGCCGAGCAATCAGCGGAACACTCGAAGCGATGCCGTCCATAAGGAACCCCCAGGAAGAACAGTTCCCCATATTATGGCCGATGCAGTGATGGCGCCAAACGAAAAAGGGCCCACTTCCTTCGAAGTGGGCCCTTGGTCATCCGCATGCTAGCGAACGTCGGACTACGATGTTGCGACACCGGCGAGTTTGACAGTCACATCGTATGTCGCAAGGTCCTCAGCTGCAGCATTGTTAACGCAGTCAGCATCGGTACCTTCCATCCAAATATATATTCGGACCGCTATGCCATCATAGCCAACACGACTTGCGATCTTATGCGTACCCGCGTCAACCTGATAATCGTCTCCGACCTTATTTGCAAGCCAGCCGGTGCAGTTGCCTTTTTCAATATGCTGGTAGGAAGGCATTTGAGGTCCCTTGACCGCGTCCTTTACGCAAGACCATCCAGCGATGGCATTTTTATCGTTACCCTTATCGGTGGGAGAAACTGCAGCGGGAGCGTATACGACCTTTAGAGTTTCATCACCAGTCAGGTTTCCATTAGCATCAATCGCCTGCGTGGTAATACCGACTCGCAAAGAATTCGGGATCGTATCGGTCGTTGGTGCCCCATGAGCGGTAACAACCACAGGCTCTCCGTCAGATCCTTCAAGATACACGTCAGCTATACCGGACTCCGTAATGGTGTAGACAATAAACTCACTCTTGAGATAGGCGTAATGGGTCTCGCCACCAGCCTCGTATTCGCCAGATTTGCCGTCCTGCTTAAACTTAATCTGCGAGTAAGAGGTTACTCTACCGTCTGATCCCCAGCCTTGGCAGACAAACCAGTTCTTAAGATCATCCGTAGAAGACGGCGTTATCTTTCCGCCCTGTATTGCAGCCGCGAGCGACGTCTGTTCGCCACCGTGCTGGGCACCCTTCCTGAGCTCATCGATCTGAAGGATGAAACCATTAGTCGTTGCGCTAATGGTTGAAGACGTGGCCTTTACCGAGTTGTTTGCGACATACCACGCATAGGTAGCAGATGAGAGAGCAACAGCAGACATAAGTACCGCACAGGCAGCACCCACGAGCTGTTTTTTAAGCTGTTTTACGCTCTGGCTCATTCGATAGACCTATCTAGTAAAAAATGCCGGGGGCCGACGGTTCGGCCCCCGGCATTCTGAAATCTCAAAAACGACGAAGCAAGCGCTGACTAGTTAGCGTCCTTGTACTCCTTGGGAGTCGCCTCGAAGGTGATGGTCACGCCATTGTCGCCAGCCGTAGTCTTAATCTTCTCAAGGTTGTTGGAGTAGACATTGGCGTCATCGCCGTCGTAATACAGGTAAACCTTAACCTCGGCATCGTGACCGGATGTGATTACCTCACCAGGAGCAAGCAGATCGCCGCCGGCAGTAGGACTATCGACAGATGAGCTGAGCTTGATGCCATTGCCGCTCCAAACCTCCCATTTATTTTTGTAAACAACGAGAATACGAAGCGCATTGCCTAGATTCATGTTCTCCGCCGTGGTGGGGTTAGTAACCTTCACTTCCGTAATATGCAGGTTCGTGAACTCACCATCGTAGGTACCGGTACCCACATAAAAAGTATTCTCGACCGCATATTTCGCTTTCACAGCCTGAGCAGCAGTTCCGTCACCAATCGTGAACTCGCTGTCGGGCTTCATCATCGAAGCATCGGCGCTGGATGCATAGGCAGACTTCCAAACCGCATTGCCATCCTGTCCCTTCTCGGTCTTCGCAGGATAGAGCTCCTTCTTATCAACCGCAGAAGTGACGGCGCCAGTGGAGCTCGTCGACGTCGTCGTATTATCGATCACGAGATACGCGGAGTTCGACTGAGCTGCAATGTTAGACGTCTTCGCCGTAACCTTGTTGTTGCTGACAAACCATGCGAACGTTGCGGAGCCGAGGGCTACGGCTGCCACGAGGACCATGGCGATGGCGGCGCCCATCTGCTTCTTTAATGCCTTGGTATCCATGCGGACCCCTTTCTTTCCCCATTCATCCCAGATGACCCTCGAGAAGCCCGGAAGGGGAGCCCGCGCTTTCGTGTTGGATGTTGCTTGCCCATCCTTTAGACATGGAATGAAGAATACCATAATTCTTACGATTTCCTTATGAGTTTTCGGCAGTCTACATTCCGGCAGATTCATAGGTCTACCTCGGGTTATATGTGGTGCTATGTGAACATCGTTTACCTTATTTGATCTCTCTCCCGCAAAGCCGTAAGTCCCTCTTAAGCCTTGCGACCGCAGTGCCACGCCATCGCATACATTCACCCTCCGCCGAGCTTCGCCCTAGCCCTTTCCCACTCGCTATACTGATGAAGAACGTGTCATTTTTGCCTGCTAAACAGGTTATTTGTTGGGAGGGCCCATGCCTGCCGCCAATCAACCCAAGGGAAGCGTTTCCACCGGATCGATCAAACCGGTGACGCGCAAAGCCGTCCGCTGTCAGCGCGAAGTCGCCTGGCTGGTCACGCAAGCGGCCGGCAAGCTCGTGGCCACCACCGACGACGTCAATGCGCCCACGCCCAGCTTTGTACTGGCGGCGGCATTGTCGTACGCCCGCAAGCAGGAGCAGGCTGCACGGGACCGTGGCGCCGCGATTGACTACAAGGCCGTCATGGCTCCCGACCTCGCGAGCTTCTGCCAAGCTGCGGGGCTGCCCGCAGCACCCAACGCGCTTTCGGACGCGAGCTACATGTTCACGCTCTCGGGCGTGGACCTCATCCGCGACCTCTATGCCTGCTGTAGTGACCTGGGCGAACGCGTGGGAGACGCGGCGCAGGTCAAACCTGGCTATGCGATCAAGCTCGCGCTGCGGTTGTTCTTGCTGGACGGCGCCGCCGGCAACGGCGCTACCTCCGCAGACAACGCCTCCGCATGACAAAAGCGCCGGGCCGGAAAATCGATTCCGGTCCGGCGCTTGTTCGTTCTACTTACCCTCGTCCCCTGCGGGCGAGTTCTTTTGGTTGCGGCGATTACTCCAAGTCACGTTGTGTTCCTTGTAGTAATCGGGCGCCTCGTTGCCGCTTGCGCTAATGGGGTCGTTGCCGGTCAGGGTGTCGGCAATATCTTGCACGAACTTAACGAACAGGCTCGAATCGTCGGTCTCGGACGAATCAAAGTCAAAACCGAACTCCACCGCGCCGCCGATGATCTTGTCCACGCACTCCGGGTCGTCGCCATCCAGCCAAATGACCACGGTGTATTTGTCCACATCGCCCACGCGGAAGTTCTTGTGGCTAATGGTCGTCACCACGTCTTTGGACGCAAACGGCTCGGTGCTGGGCTCGGGATTGCCGTCGGCCGCAGCCGCCGCGTAGGTGGTGGGCTCGCCGTTGCGATACACCCTCACGCGCGCGGCCTTCTCCACGCCCTTGCTGGCGCTGACCACCTTGAGCTTGGCGCTGTAGCCCAGATCGGTCTTGCCGGCGTTGCGGATATAGAAGGTGTACGCCACGTAGTTTTTACCGTTGTGGTTGCCGTCGATGTCGTCCAGATTGTCGGGCAGGTCCTCGGCAGCGATATTGGTGCCGTTGTCCAAGGCGTCGGCGGCCAGGCGCGCGGTGGCGTTGTTAAAGTCGCCGTTGTCGGCAATGGCCACACCGCGGCGGAACAGCTCCAGACGGTTGAGGTTGATGGTGAAGTTACCCATGTTTTCCTGCATAAACGACAGGGCGAACAGCACGCCAAAGGCAAGCGCCAGCACCACGAGGGCCTTTTGCAGCTTGTCCATGCGCAGCAGCGCCGCGCCGATGCGCTCCATGCGGCGCTTGGGCATGTACATGGACACGACCGCGTCGGGGTCGATGTCGTCGAGGTCCTGGTCGGCCAGCGCCTGCTCCAGCTCCTCGATGCGCACCACGCCGCGCAGGTTGCGCTTGGGCTTGGGCTTGCGTTTGCCAAAGCGCTTGCGGGAGGCGGGAGCCTGCTCGGGCGCGGAATCCTCGACGGGCGCGTCCTCGGCATCGGTGCCGGGCGCGTTCTGCGACGTGTCCTCGGCCTGGTCCTCGACGAAATCCTCGGCCAAATCCTCGGCAGCTTGATCTTTGTTGTCGTTACGCTTGAACAGTGCCATGGAGATCAGATCTTATATTTGGTGCGGATGTAGCCGACGTATTCTTTGACGAGCTCGCGCTCCATGTCGTCAGCGTAGCGGAACTGCAGGCCGCAGACGTTGCGATACAGGCTGCCCTTGGGCGCGCGACGCACCCAGCACACGATGCCCAGCTGCTCTGGCAGCTCGTGGCGCTCGCCCTGCAGGCGGATCGTGGGCATTTGCACGGCCAGGGCCTCGCCCACGTCGGGGTAATCGTTAAGGTAGACGGCCAGGCCGCCAGCCGAGACGTCGATGGTCATGGCGTCCTCGGGCTCGGGGGTCGGCGCGTTGTCGCGCTGGTAGGTCAGGCGCATGGCGACCTTAAATCGCTCATCGCGGCGCTTGACAAAGCTGCGCTGCTCGGCGACTTTGCGCATTTTCCAGTAGGTGCGGATGCCCTTTTTCTCGACTGCCTCGGGATAGCCGGCGAGCACGAACGTCTCCTCGCCCACTTTGTATTGCAGCAACAGCTTTTGGTTTTCGTCCATGATGAGCGGCTTGCCGGCGAGCATGGGCGCGCTCATAAGAAAGTACGCCTCGTCCAGGTCCTCTTTGTACGTGGCGAGCATGTTGAAGTCGGTTTTTTGGCCCATGGGCACGTCGAATGCCACCTGAAGCTTAGTCCCCGGCGTTATCTGTTGCTCTGCCATGTATTCTCCCCCAGTCGCGGGCGCCGATATCATCGTCGTGCGCGATGCACATTGGGCTATTGTAACTGCTTTGCCGCAGGTTTCGATGTGCAGCGCGTGAAATGGCGGGATGCGAGGCGGGGCAGCCACTAGTGCAGCTGCCCCGCGCGCTCCGTCAGCCGGTACTTGCGGTTGCGGCTCGTCGCCGACGCCGTAGGTTCAAGCTCGCCCCGTGCGATGAGCGCATTGACGCGTACCCTAACCTGGGAGACGGTGAGTCCCGTGCATTCTGCCAGTTCGCGCGTTCCCAGTTCGCCGTTGCGCTTGAGTGCCGCCACAATTAAGTCCCCGCCATGATCGATTTGCTCAACCTTCGCTCGGTAGAGGACAACCTTAAATCGGTCGAAACCTGGGCAAAACAATGGCTCGGCCAGACCGTGCGCGCGCATGGCATCGAGCATCATTGGAATGCCCGACCCGTTGCCTTCGGCAGGAGAGCCCGCACCGTCGGGCAATGGGACAAGCGACATGAGCTTCACAAGCGTAGCATTGCGACATCGGGAGCTGCCGTCAAACAGGTTCTCGCGAGTCTTTCCTCCGTATAGGCCGCCGGGGTTCGTCACCTCGATACGGTCATCAAAGACGTCAACAGCGATCGACTGCCCACAGAACCGATCTCCGTATTCTCGGTGGATTACGGCGTTGGCGATTGCCTCGCGCAGGACCTCCTCGGGAATCTCCAGCGAGTCGACACGCGAGACGCCTTGGATCATCGAGGTTCGCCGCAAATTCTTGGCGACTGCCGCGACGGCATCCGAGATCATTTCGCCCAACGTTCCCTCGCAGATCGTACGGTCCATGAACCTCAACGACCCCGCCGCGCCCTTCTGCGTTCCGGCATAGACCGCCACATCGATAAAGAGCTTAGGATAGAACTGCTGAGGATAGGCACCCGTAGCCAGGAGCCCGGCCTTAGTAACATTGCCCTGGGAGTCGAGGAAATTCAGGCGCTCCAGCTTCGTTTTCTTGTCCGGCGCGCCGCGCATTGCCCGGGGTGTCAGCGAGAAAGCACGCTCTATCGTGCGGTCGACCAGGGCCTCGTCAAGATCGCCTGCGACCGCGCCGGGCACCGCATCGCGATCACTGGGGCTCGTCCGCTCGTATGACGACAGCGCCAAAACCTCGGTCGATGAAAGTGGCACGTCTTTGTCATCGATGCGCTTGTAGCTGCCGCCCTGGGCGCCGCGCTCTATTACATAGCAGGGCTTGCTCGACGGGTCGAGCTCCTCAATCGTGATAACGAGAACTACGGTGCCCCGAAGCTCCACGCGCTCAATAGTGTATTTGGGCGGATTGGCCAGTTTTCCGCGGCCGCCGGCATCACCCATGCCCGCTACGAATTGGTTGAGCACCTTCTCGGTCTCAAAGTTCTCAACCGGGACAAAGCCCGCGCGCTCGCTCACGCCGAGCACGATAATGCCGCCGGCAGTGTTTGCGAAAGCGCTGACCGTTTCCCATACGTCGCGGGAAAGCGTCGTGGCGCTCTCCTTGACCTCGATGTTAAGATCGTCCGAGCCCATGCGCCTTAAAGACTCGAGCAGACCGGTCAGCTCGTTTTCGTTCATCTGCACGTCCTTTCGCTCAGTCCGGCGGAGAATGCCGCGAATAGATTTCCTTCATCTCTCAGTTATCTCTCGTAATTATCTCTCATCTTACTGCTATCTCTCATATAAGAGATGAGTGAGAGATGGAAGATAAGATGTCTACCATCTGTTTCATTTAAACATGTTCTTGCTGGTAGAACAATCGGTATTGAGACAATACCATGATTGTTTGTCTTTTTGCTGCTCAGTTATCTCTCATATTTATCTCTCATCTTTCTGTTATCTCTTATATTAGAGATAAGTGAGAAATGAGAAATGCATGAGTGATGGACGGTCAGGAATCGAGAGTGGATTTCCGGACGGTTTTTTGGCGTTTTGGGGCTGTTTCCGTCCGAAAATCCACTCTCGTTCAATTTGCGTCCGAATTTCCACGCTCGTGTGTCCGAAAATCCACGCTCGTGCGGCAGATTGGTCGAGGGCCACATATGGGTATACTCTCGAGGATTCGACTCGATTCGCCCCCGCTGGGGCGTCAAAGGAGGCTGCATATGCCCACCACCTCAACCGACCCGCGCGCCGCTGCCGCCGCACTGCTGGTGCCTGGCACCACCTGCCACGGCTTTGCCGTCGAGCGCTGCGAGACCGTGCCCGAGCTCGATTCGGACGCCTACGTGCTGCGCCACACCGCCTCGGGCGCTCGCCTACTGTACCTGGCGTGCGACGACGAGAACAAGGCCTTTGCCATTGGCTTTAAGACGCCGCCGGCCGATTCCACCGGCGTGTTCCATATCCTTGAGCACTCGGTGCTGTGCGGATCGGCCAAGTTTCCCGTCAAGGAGCCATTCGTCGATCTGATCAAGAGCTCCATGCAGACGTTCCTCAACGCCATGACCTACCCCGACAAGACCATCTACCCCGTTGCCACCACCAACGAGCAGGACCTGTACAACCTGATGGACGTGTACCTGGACGCGGTGTTCAACCCGGCCATCTATACCAAGCCCACCATTTTTGAGCAGGAGGGTTGGCACTACGAGCTGGACCTGCCGGAGGGCGCCGAGGGCGAGGGCGACGACAGCTCCGCGAGCCTGCGTGAGGGCACGCTGCGCTATAACGGCGTGGTGTTCAACGAGATGAAGGGCGCACTGTCCGACCCCATGAGCGTGCTGGACGACGCCGTCAACGCCGCGCTCTATCCCGACACCGCCTATGCGCACGAGAGTGGCGGCGACCCGCGCGCGATTCCCGCGCTCACCTACGAGCAGTTCCTGGACACGCATGCGCGCCACTACAATCCTTCCAACTCCTATATCACGCTCTACGGCGACCTGGACGTGGGCCGCGCACTGGCCTTTTTGGACGAGCGCTACCTGTCGCAGCCGAGTGCCGCGAGCCGCCGCATGGATGCAGCCGTTGCCGCCGGCGAGGACCCGTCCGCGCTGGCGCCCAATCCGCTGGACGTGCAGGCGCCTGTGACCTGCGAGTATAAGCGCGTCGAGATGGCCACCACGCCTGAGAACGCCCTGGTGGGCCTGGGTCTGGTGCTGGGCAGCGCACTCGACCGCAAGCGCACGATCGCGGCGGACATTCTGTTCGAGGCGCTGCTGGGCTCCAACGAAGCGCCGGTTAAGAAGGCCATTCTGGCCGCTGGCTTGGGCGGCAACGTGGTGAGCTACACCGCGGCCGAGAGCCTGCAGCCCTACGAGCTCATCATGCTGCAAAACGCGCAGCCCGGCGTGGCGCGCGAGCTGCGCCGCGTGTTCCAGGACGCCTGCCGCGACCTGTGCGAGCACGGCGTTCCGCGCGAGCGCCTGGAAGCCATCATCAGCAGCAACGAATACGATCTGCGCCAGCGCGACTACGGTATCGCCGACGGCGTGGCCATTGCGTGCGACGCGCTGAGCACCTGGCTCTACGATGACGACGCCGCGACGCTGGCGCTCAAGTACGGCCCGGTGTACGAGGAGCTGCGTGGCGAGCTGGACGGCAGCTATTTTGAGGACCTGCTGCGCGAGCTGGTGCTGGAGAACGACCATATGGCGCTGGTCGAGCTGGTGCCGGTGGATGCCGCCGAGGGTGCGGAGGGTGCCGAAGCTGCCGAGCTGGCTGCCAAGCGCGATGCCATGACCGATGCCGAGCTGGCCGATGTGGTCGAGCGCACGGTCGCGCTACGTGCCGCGCAGGAGGCGGAGGACACGCCCGAGGCCAAGGCCACGTTGCCGCGCCTGCGCGTGTCCGACATTGGCGAGGCGCGCCCCGAGCCTCCGCTGGTCGTAGACACGACCGCGCCCATCCCCTGCCTGCGCCACGGCATCCCCACCAACCGCCTGGCCTACGCCATGCAGTATTTCGATCTGAGCTGCGTTGCGTTTGAGGACCTGCCCTATGTGACGCTGCTCTGCCGCCTGCTCAAACAGCTGCCCACGAGCGAGCACTCGGCCGAGGAACTCGACAACTTGCTCGCCGGCAAGCTGGGCTTTTTGAGCTTTACGACCGAGGTCATGACGCAGCCCGACGTGGACGGCGTGCGCCCCTACCTGCTGGTGAGCGCCGGCGCCCTGTCCGAAAAGATCGACGCGCTGGCGAGCCTGCCGCGCGAAGTGTGGTCGAGCACGCTGTTGCTCGATGCTGACGCCGACCGCGTGCGCGACGTGCTCACGCAGATTCGCATTGGGCTTGAGCAGGGCTTTATCAACAACGGACACTCGGCGGCGCTGGGTCGCGCGATGAGCTACAGCTCACCTTCGGCCGTGGTGCGCGAGCAGCTTTCGGGCGTGGACTTCTACCTGTTCCTGCGCGATCTGCTCGAGCACTTTGACGAGCGACTGGACGGCCTGCGCGCCAAGCTTGCCGAGCTGGCAGGCCGCATCTTTGTGACCGATGGCTGCATGGCGAGCTTTACCGGCAGCGACGAGGACTTTGACGCGTACTGGAATGCTGCGGGCGACCTGGGGCTGGGCGCTGGCGACGGCGCCGATGCCGGCCGCAACGCGCTCGTGGTGCCGACGCCGTGCGACCGCCACGAGGCCTTTGTCATCCCCAGCGACATCTGCTTTGCAGCAAGCGCGTGCGACCCGCGTCGCTTGGGCATTGACGTGACGGGCGCCTGGGCGGTTGCCGCCAACGCGCTCTCCTACGACTACCTGTGGAACGAGATCCGCGTTAAGGGCGGCGCGTACGGCTGCGGATTCCGCGCGGCCGGCGAGCGTCAGGCGGCGTTCTACACCTACCGCGACCCGGCAATCGACCCCTCGATTGAGCGCGTGGCGCGCGCAGGCGAATGGCTCGGCAGCTTTGAGCCCGACGAGGCCGCCTTTGAGGGCTTTATCGTGAGCTGCGTGAGCGGCATGGACGCGCCGGTGAAGCCGTACGCGCTCACCAAGCGCCGCAACACGACCTACCTGGCCGGGCTCGATCCGCATGCACGCGAGGAGCGCCGCGCCCAGATGCTCGCCGCCACGCCCGGTGAGCTTCGCTCGCTCGGCGCCGATGTGACGCGCATTGCGGCCGAGTCGCCCACCTGCGTCTTTGGCGGCCGAGACGTCATCGCCAAGAGCAACGCCGGCTTTAACGTCGTCGACCTGATGGGCTAACCACAGCAAAGGTAGATTTTTGGGACATGCCTGAAAATCTACCTTTTCTTTTGCCGCTGCTTGGGTGGGGCAGCTCACCCCGTCCCACCAGTTTGTCTAAATCTGTAACATCTAGGCGGCAATATCGGCTCCAGATGTTACAGATCGAGACAATTCTGAATGTCGCCGGCCCTTTGTCTCAATCTGTAACAGCTAGGCCCATTTTTGCCGAGTTACTGTTACAGATCGAGACAAACTGCCGCGAACACCCGTTCTTCGTCAAAACCACCACGAAGGTGTCCATGAACTGTCCCCTTTACGATGGTTTGCGTGGTGGTTTGGGTGTTTGCCCAGATAAAACCTGCCAAAATAAACCTGTCCCTTTTTGGTAGGTTTGAGAGAGGGGGCTGGGATGGATAAGGTTAAGCTGCGACGGGCGGTGATTGCCCGGCGCGATGCAATTGATTTGGATGTGCGGACGGTGAAGTCCGCCGTTATCTGTGCGCGGCTTGTTGAGCTGTTGGATCGCTTGGATGCCGCGGCGCCGCACACCGTTGCTGCCTATGCCGCCATGGGTTCCGAAGTCGATCCTGCCGCGTTTGCCGCAGCGGCCGCCAAACGCGGCTGGCGCGTAGCCTATCC
The DNA here is from genome assembly GCA_902464645.1 of uncultured Collinsella sp. Taxonomy (GTDB): domain Bacteria; phylum Actinomycetota; class Coriobacteriia; order Coriobacteriales; family Coriobacteriaceae; genus Collinsella. Next base: position 5,360 of record CABQKL010000011.1, on the reverse strand, counting down.
GTGCATGCTCTCGGCAATTGATGCCGCAGCTTGTGGCCAGCGTATGTGTATGCGGGCAGTTGCTGCTGCCGATGCGTCCTCGGCTCCGTTTATCGGCCACCCCACGCGAGCCTTCGCGGCCACGGACATCGACAGCAGCCGCTTCCCTATCGTGCCTGCCGAAGCTCTCGACATGATCGTCGTACCGCTTGTAGCCTTCGACCGCGCCGGCGCACGCCTGGGCTATGGCGGCGGCTGCTATGATTGCTACCTGTCCACGCTCTCGCCCGCATGTCAAATCATCGGCATCGCCTTTGACGAGCAGCGTGTCGACCACGTTCCCACCGACGCCCACGACCTGCCGCTGCCCCACATCATCAGCGCCTGATCGCCGCTGTATCGCACCCGCACGATGAGCGTGGAAAATCTCCCACTTTGAGCCCCCTTTCGAGCAAAAAGCGGGAGATTATCCACGCTCATTCAACAAGCGTCCGAAAATCCACGCTCAACCAATACGCGTCCGGATTTCCACGCTAGTGCAAGCCAAACGTCCCGCAACCGCCTCAACACGCACGCGGCACGCCGGCGACCCTGAGCTTGCGATCGAGCTTTGTCGGATCCCTTAGATCATCCCAGCACAAGCGCACGATCTTGCAGTTATCAAGCAGCGAAAGCCTCGACTCGCGCTGGCGCTCATCAAATTGCGCCTTTGCGAGCCTACCCTCCTCCGCCGCCTTCTCGCTTTTAACAAATCCGTCGAACTCCCCGATAATCAGCCGGTCGTCCACACGCCACAAGTAGTCAACGCGATACGGCCGTCCCGACTCAACTGGGTCGAACAGCTCAACTTGCAGCTCCGGCGTCTGCCAGCCACGCTCGATCATCAGCGCGCGTGCCTTGGACTCGCCACCGCTTTCCGAAAGGCCATCGGCACACCGCGCAACACTTCGCGCCGTCACTACACCGCGACGATTTAGGCCAAGCTTGTCGACTGCCTCAACGAGATGCTCCCTCGACAACAGCTGCTCATGAAGCGCCGAGTCCGCAATGATCAGCCCCTCGACAAACGATGCATCGACCAGGCAATCCGTAATCGTTTGATCGATATCGGTTACGGCGATATCCATCTGGGTGGCCCGTGTTTGACGAGCATAGCGATGACGAATGACCTGAGAGCCCGGCGTCGTCGATTGGGTCGGCATCGCGGCGATATGGATGTGCGTCAAATTGGCATGCGAAACCGAAAGGCCATAGATAACAGCCGCCGTATAGGAGCAAAACGTCCAATCGGGATGCTTTTGCGCAAGGGCCCGCACCCGATGCAGATAACGCTTCCGAAACTTGAGCTCGGACCAATATTCCGGACGCGCATACAGCCCCGGCATGACCACTTCGAGACTTCCCGCCGCCACCCGCCGCTCAATCTGCTTTGCCTCCGCCGCCGTTCGCGCGTACATGCAGCTCATCTGCTGTTCGCATGCTTCAATGTGACTTGCAAGTCTTTGATTCGCCGTCATGTTTCCCATGTCGCCTCCCAACTCTTGGAACGGCGCAAACGTACCAGACGGTTTCATGCGAAGTCTGACCAAATACCGTCCAGGCGCTGACCAAATGCTTGACGGTTTTGGACGTTTTAGGCTGATGGCTTATATCTGCAGGTAGAAGCCTTGCCAAGAGGTCCCTGTCTCCACATTTTGAGGCCTGTGTCCATCGGGTTATCAGAAAGAAAAACCCGTCGAGATACGAGACTACGCCGAATGCGACTTGACCTCTTCACGCACCGTCTCTTAGCCGAGCCATCGGCATCTACATGCCTAAAAAATGAGCGTGGATAATCTCCCGTTTTGAGCCTAGTTTTGAGCCAAAAGTGGGAGATTATCCACGCTCGATTTGTAAACGTCCGAAAATCCACGCTCGTGTGTCCGAAAATCCACGTTCGTCACGCCGCAAGCACAGCAACGGCCGCAGCAGCAACCACAGCTACAGCCGCAGTCTAGTGCTCCTCGCCGGCGCGGGCCAGGTCGTAGGGCGTGGTCTGGTAGACGTAGTAGTTGAGCCAGTTGGTGTAGAGCAGCTGAGCCTGGCTGCGCCAGACGTTACGCGGCTCGGCGGTGGGGTCGTCGTTCGGGAAGTAATGCGCCGGCACCTGAGGGTTAAGCCCGCGCTTCACGTCGCGCTCGTACTCCAAACGCAGCGTGTCGGTATCGTACTCGGGATGGCCAAAGACAAAGAAGCGGCGGCTGTCGGTCGACTTGACGATGTACAGGCCCACCTCGTCGGACACGGCCACGACCTCAAGCTGCGGCTCGGCCTCCACGTCCTCGCGGCGCACATCGGTGTTGCGCGAATGCACGGCATAGAAACGGTCGTCAAAGCCGCGGACCAGCGGGCTTTGCGGCTTCACCAGATAATGCTCGAACACGCCGCTCGCCTTTGCCGGCAGATCGTACTTCTGGATACCGTAATGATGGTAGAGCCCCGCCTGCGCGCCCCAACAAATATGCAGCGTAGAGTGCACATGCGTGGTGGACCAATCCATGATCTGGCAGAGCTCGGGCCAGTAGTCGACCTCCTCGAACGGCATCTGCTCCACCGGCGCGCCCGTGATGATCAGGCCGTCGTAGTGGATGTCGCGGATGTCGTCGAACGTGCGGTAGAACGTCTCCAGGTGGCCGGCGCTCACGTGCGTGGCCTCGTGCGTTTTGGTGCGTAGCAGGTCCACCTCCACCTGCAGCGGCGTGTTGGAGAGCTTGCGCATGATCTGCGTCTCGGTGGCGATCTTGGTGGGCATGAGGTTGAGGATGAGCACGCGCAGCGGCCGGATGTCCTGGTGCAGCGCGCGGTACTCGGTCATGACAAAGATGTTCTCGCTCTCGAGCTGCGCGGCGGCAGGGAGGGCGTCGGGAATACGAATGGGCATGGATGCTCCTTACGAGTCAGTTGCAGCTATGGTACAACGACCGACCCCATCCGCGCGAGCGCATCGCCCAGCGATGCCGTCAGCGGCCCAAATCACTCCAAAAGTAGAGATTAAGGCATGTCCCAAAAATCTACGGCGCTTTAGCCTGGCAAAGTGGCGGCAGGAAGCTACAATGGTTCGACGCGAAAAACTCGGCCGAAAGGATACATATATGTACCAGACGCGTAAGATCGGTGTGGTCGGCCAGGGCCACGTAGGAGCACATGTCGCCAACAGCCTACTTATGCAGGGCATTGCCGATGAGCTGTACCTGTGCGATATCAACGAGGCCAAGGTGACGTCCGAGGTCCAGGACCTGCGCGACTCCCTTTCGTTTGTCCCGTACAATACCAAAATCGTCAACTGCTACGACCACTACGAGGAGCTGGCCTGCTGCGACGTCATCGTCAACGCCGCCGGCAAGGTCGCGCTGGCCGCCGGCAACCGCGACGGCGAGCTGTTCTTTACCACCGATGCCGCCCGCACCTTTGCCAAGCGCATCGTCGACGCCGGCTTTGACGGCATCTTCGTGAGCATCTCCAACCCCTGCGACGTCGTGTGCACCGAGCTGTGGCACCTGACCGGCTACGATCCCAAGAAGATCATCGGCTCGGGCTGCGGCCTGGACTCCGCCCGCCTGCGCACCGAGATCTCCAAGAAGGTCGGTGTGAGCCCCAAGTCCATCGACGCCTACATGATCGGCGAGCATGGCTTTAGCCAACTGGCAGCCTTTAAGGCCGCGACCATCGCCGGTAAGAGACTCAACAAGCTTCAGGCCGAAAACCCCGACAAGTACGCCTTCGACCACATGGAGGTCGAGGAGCTTGCACGCAAGGGCGGCTATGTGACCTACCAGGGCAAGCAGTGCACCGAGTACGCCGTCGCCAACTCCGCCGCGCGCGTCTGCGCTGCTGTTCTGCACAACGAGCACGCCGTGCTTTCGGCCTCTACGCTTATGACCGGCCAGTATGGCGAGGAGGGTATTTTTACCTCCCTGCCGTGCGTGATCGGCGCCGAGGGCGTCGAGGAGGTCTACACGCTCGACCTGTCCGAGTACGAGCTCGAGGGCTTCCACAAGAGCTGCCAACACATCCGCGACAACATCGCCCAGCTCGACTGGTGGGACGCCGAGGCCTACGACGCAAAGTAGGCCGCTAGCTACCGCAACCTTGCGAATCTAAGCGCGATACTAAGCGAGCCGCGCCGGAATACTACCGGCGCGGCCCGCTTTTTTGCTCATGCAACACGTTTGCAAATCGAAGGTGAATACTTTTCCGCGAAGTGAACGAGCAAAATTAGACCCCCGAAGCATCGACATTTTTCAAGCGCTGTTTCCTGCGGTTTCGTCGAGTTTTTCCTGCGGTTTTGCCACCAAAAAGTGTGGATGCTTCGGGGGTCCAAAACAGGTCGTTCACTTCGCGGAAAAGTATTCAACTTCGTTTTCGCGCAGACACGAATCCGGCCGCCACAACGCAAAACGGGGCCCGCGCGCAGCGCAGACCCCGTCAAAAAAGATAATTCCCGGTACCTAGTACTGCTCGATGCCCATGTAGCGACGAACCTCGGGGCTGTGGTCGAATACCTTGCCGCGAGCGGCACGCAGCTCGCAGCTCATGTTGTAGAAGAAGATCGGCTCCAGGTACGAACGCACGCTGGCAGGCACCTCGCCCACGCCGTACTCGAGTGCATCGAGCACCATGACCGTATCGGTGTGCGTGTTGAGGAACGCCAGCGCACGCTCCTCCATGGGGCGGCACTCGCCCGATCCAAGCTGCACAAAGTAGAACACGCCGGGCTCGGTGGCCTCGAACGGGCCGTGGAAATACTCGCCGGAGTGGATATAGCAGCAGTGCTGCCACTGCATCTCCATGAGCGAGCAGATGGCCATGGCGTAGGTCTGGCTAAAGTTGGGGCCGGAACCCAGAATATAGAAGAACTTATGCTGCTGGCAGAGCTCGGCAAAACGGGCGCCCAGCTCAGCGTTGACCTTCTCGCGGGCAGCGGGCAGCAGCGCATCCATCTGCTTGAGGCCAGCGTACATGTCGGCAAGCGCCTCGTAACCCTCTTGCTGGTCGAGCAGCTCGGCAGCCATCAGGGCGCCGATGCCCTGCGGCACCTCGGCCTGCGGCACGCCTTCGCCCCACGGATAGACCCAGGTGGTCCACTTGCCGTTATCGATCTTGGAGCCCTCGCAGTCGGTGAGGGCGACAACCTCGGCGCCGGCGGCCAGCGCCATCTCGCAGCCGTCGACGACCTCCTGCGTGTTGCCGCTGTGGCTGCAGGCGATGACGAGTGACTTCTCGCCAAGACTCTTGGGAGCCATCAGGCAAAACTCGCGTGCCGTGTAGACCGTCGAGGTAAACGTGGTGGCCTCGCGCTTGAGCAGCTCGTTGGCCGGCATCAGGTCGATCATCGAACCGCC
>CABQKL010000010.1 GCA_902464645.1 uncultured Collinsella sp. | reverse complement strand
AACTTATTAATCAATCCACTCTGAACAAAATCATTGTTGAGATCCTGATTGGGCGCATCCTCAAGATTCGCCAAGGCGCTGGCAAAGTTCTCATATTTTTTCATACAGGACCACACCATCCCTGGCAATTTCATCGAGCAATTGCTGCGATAAGGACTCATCGAGATTGACGACATCTACATCTAAAAGAGTATCAAGACGTTCCTCGATCAAATATGAGAAACGGCCGAAATCCCGGCAACCTGCTACGGCGATGTCAATATCGCTCTTGGGTAAGTTGTCGCCTCGAGCACGAGAACCAAACAGCACAACCTTCTCGGCGTCACATTCCCGAGCAAAAACTTCGATTTGCTTATACACCTTGTCGAGAGATGCCATTTGCAGCCCTACAGCTTAATGTCAAAGTTGATCTCGGGGACGGCGGCCAGGTCGGCCAACGTCACGCCGTCGACATAGTTCTCGATGACCTCGTCAAGGCCACGCCAGAACTTGACGGTGGAACACAGGTCACTGCGGGTGCAGCTGTTGTCGATGCCGTCGCACGCCACCGGAGCCGTGCTGCCCTCGACGGCGCGCAGGATGTCGCCGGCACGCACCTCGGCCGGGTCCTTGGCCATCATGTAGCCGCCGCCCTTGCCGCGCACGCTCTTAAGCAGGCCCGCCTTCATAAGCGGACGAACCAGCTGCTCCAAATACTTTTGCGAGATATGCTCGCGGTCGGCAACCTCGCGCAAGGCAATCTTGCCCTCGGCATCACCGAGCGCCGCGATATAGATCATCAGCCGGAGGGCATAGCGGCCCTTGGAAGAAATGAGCATACCTACCCTCCCATCGCATCTGGGACAACATAACCAGCTTTGTTTGTCCCAAATCTTAAGTAAATGGGACAAACACAACAGGTTATTTTGTCCCAGAATTTGAAAAGTCGAGTGGATTAGTCGGGTTTTCCCTTGACTAACGCCGAACCCATAGTAACTTTATTCCGAGAAGATTCCTAGGGTTTAGTACACCTATGAGTACACCATATACAGAGAGGGACAGCATGAGTGCGAATCCGCTGCTTTCCATCGAAGGTCTGACCGCCTCCGTGGACGAGAAGACCATCCTCCACAACGTCAACCTCAACGTCGCCGCCGGCGAGACCCACGTGCTGATGGGACCCAACGGCGCCGGCAAGTCCACCCTCGGCCACCTGGTCATGGGCGACCCTGTCTATACCGTCAACGACGGCCGCATCGTCTTTGACGGCCAGGACATCACCGAGCTCACCACCGACAAGCGCTCGCGCGCCGGCCTGTTCCTGAGCTTCCAGGCCCCGGTCGAGATCCCGGGCGTGCCGCTGTCGAGCTTTTTGCGTGCCAGCATCGCCGGCCGCCCCGGCCTGGAGATGAAGGGCAAGGAGTTCCGCCGGCGCGTCAAGGAGCTCGCGGCAGAGCTCAACATGGACACCGCCTACCTCAACCGCGAGCTGGGCGTGGGCTTCTCGGGCGGCGAGAAAAAGAAGGTCGAGATGCTCCAGCTTCTGCTGCTGCAGCCTAAGCTCGCCATCCTGGACGAAACCGACTCGGGCCTGGACGTCGACGCCCTGTCCACCGTCAGCCATGGCATGGACGCCTACCGCAAGAGCTGCGACGGCTCCATGCTCATCATCACGCACAACACGCGCATCCTGGAGCACCTGGATGTCGACCGCGTCCACGTTATGGTCAAGGGCCAAATCGTGCGCGAGGACGACGCCTCGCTGATCCCCTGGATCGACAAGAACGGTTTTGAGACCTTCGAGCGCGAGGCCGCCGAGCAGCACGCCAAGGCCGAAGCCGCCGCTGCCGAGCAGCAGGCGTAAAGGGGTGACGCAATGACCAAGAACCGCACCGAGGTCGCGGACATCGACCGCAGCCTCTACGACTTCACCTATGGCGAGGAGGGATTCGAGCGCCTCGACGCCGGCATCACGCCCGACATCGTGCGCGAGATCAGCGCCAAGAAGGACGAGCCGCAGTGGATGCTCGACCTGCGCCTCAAATCCCTCGAGATCTTTAACCGCTTCCCCAATCCGACGTGGGGCCCCTCCATCGAGGGCCTGGACATGGACAACATCGTCACCTACGTCAAGCCCAACACCGACCAAAAGCACGACTGGGAGTCGGTGCCCGACGACATCAAGAACACCTTTGAGCGCCTGGGTATCCCCGAGGCCGAGCGCAGCTACCTGGCGGGCGTCGGCGCGCAGTACGACTCCGAGCTCGTCTACCACAACATGCAGGACACCGCGTCCAAGATGGGCATCGTCTACTCCGGCATCGAAGAGGCCCTGCACGACCCGCAGTGGGAGCCGCTCATCCACGAGAAGTTTATGACGCTCATCCCGCCCACCGACCACAAGTTTGCGGCCCTGCACGGCGCCGTGTGGTCGGGCGGCTCGTTTGTCTACGTGCCCAAGGGCACCAAGCTCGATTTTCCGCTGCAGAGCTACTTCCGCCTCAACGCCAAGGGCGCCGGCCAGTTTGAGCACACGCTCATCATCGTCGAGGACGACGCCGACCTGCACTTTATCGAGGGCTGCTCCGCACCCAAGTACAACGTGGCCAACCTCCACGCAGGCGCTGTCGAGCTGTTTGTGGGCAAGCGCGCGCATCTGCGCTACTCGACTATCGAGAACTGGTCCAAGAACATGTACAACCTCAACACCAAGCGTGCGCGCGTGGACGAGGATGGCGACATCGAGTGGATCAGCGGCTCCTTCGGCAGCCACGTGGGCTACCTCTACCCCATGAGCGTGCTCAACGGCCGTCGCGCCCGCTCGAGCTTTACCGGCATTACCTTTGCCGGCGCCGGCCAGAACCTCGATACCGGCTGCAAGGTCGTGCTCAACGCACCCGATACCTCGGCGACCGTCGAGACCAAGGGTATCTCCAAGAGCGGCGGCATCCAGACCTTCCGCAGCTCCATCGTGGCCACGCCTAAGGCCGAAGGTTCCAAAGCAACCGTGAGCTGCCAGTCGCTGATGCTCGACGACCAGAGCCGCTCCGATACCATCCCCGCCATGGACATCCGCGCCAAGAACGTCGACATCGGCCACGAGGCCACCATCGGCCGCATCGGCGACGACAAGGTGTTCTACCTGATGAGCCGCGGCATCTCGGAAGAAGAGGCCCGCACCATGATCGTCAACGGCTTTGCCAACCCGGTCTCCAAGGAGCTGCCGCTTGAGTACGCCGTCGAGATGAACAACCTGATCAAGCTCGAGATGGAAGGAGCGATCGGATAATGAAACAGGAAACCAACACCGCTGCTACCACGCTCGAGCAGGTTAATGCGATGCCGGCAGCAACTTGGGGCTGGCTCAAAATGAACCAGACCAAGCTTGAGCTTTCGGACGAGCTTGCCGCCGCTCCCGCCGAGGCCGTTGAGATCGAGGGGCTGGACGAGCAGTTTGCCGGCTCGGCCGACGCCTTCGACGCCGCCATGGATGCCATGGCCGAGCGCTTCCCCGAGCGCCGCGCCTCCGCCCCCGGCGACGCCGCCGATCGTGCCCGCATCACGCCCGAGACCGAGCTCGACGTGCCCGCCACCTCTGTCTACCAGGCCGGCGCCATCAAGCTCGAGGAGGAGCTCTCCCCTGCCGAGGCCTTCGAGACCGGCATGGGCGAGGCTGCCTATACCTACCTGGCCGACCACGCCACCAAGCGCATCGTCATCGATGTGTCCGCATACAAGCACGCCACGGTTACCGTGCGCGTGAGCGGTGTCGATGCAGCGGTTGCGATTGCCGCCATCGACGTCGTCGCCCGCCCGCAGGCAACGCTCGACCTGCAGATCGCCCTAGACTCCCCCGTCAACGGCCAAGGCGTCGTGGGCTCCGTGCTACGCGTGTGCGCTTACGAGTACGCCACTGTCAACGTAACCTGCACGCAGACGCTCGATGACAGCTGGATCGCGCTCGACGACACCGGTCTGTTCCTGGACGAGGGCGCGCGCGTCAACGTGCAGCACACCGTCCTGGGTGCCGGTGCCAGCGCCACCGGCCTTGCCGGCGACCTGCTGGGCGACACCGCCAAGGTAACGATCGATACCGATTACCTTGGCGCCCGCGAGCAGGTGCGCGACTTTAACTACGAGCTGCGCCACCGCGGCCGCAAGACCGAGTGCGAGATCGACGCCAACGGCGTGCTGACCGGTACGTCCAAGAAGGTCTACCGCGGCACCATCGACCTCGTGCACGGCTGCAAGGGCGCAACCGGCACCGAGCGCGAAACCGTGCTGCTGGCCAACAAGGGCGTCGACAACAAGACCGTTCCCGTCATCCTCTGCGACGAGGACGACGTCGCCGGCAACCACGGCGCCACCATCGGTCACGTCCGTGACGAGCAGCTGTTCTATCTCGCCTGCCGCGGCCTTGACCAAAACGCCGCCGAGGACCTGTTCATCCGCGCCAAGCTGGAGGACGCCGCGCTTTCCGCCACTGACGAGCGCACCCGCGCTGCCGTCGTCCGCTTGGGCAATAACCTGATCGACAACTTTGAGGAGGAGCTCGCATGATCGACACCGAGCACGTTAAATGCGACACCTGTACCGCACCGGAGCCTATGGAGCTCGACGCCAGCGACGAGGCCTCGCGCGGCTGGCCTACCGTCGACATCGAGACCAACCCCTACAAGGCGCAGTTCCCGCTGTTCCAGCAGCACCCCGAGATCGCCTTCCTCGATAGCGCCGCCACCGCGCAGCGTCCCGCCTGCGTGCTCGACGCCGAGCGCGACTTCTACCAGCGCATGAACGCCAACCCCCTGCGTGGCCTGTACTCGCTGTCCGTCGAGGCCACCGAGGCTATCGCGAAGGTGCGCCAGCAGATCGCCGATGTCATCGGCGCCCCCCAGGCCAACGAGGTCGTCTTCACCCGCAACACGAGCGAGTCGCTCAACCTGGTCGCCAAGAGCTTTGCGCCCACGGTGCTGGAGCCGGGCGACGAGGTCGTCATCACCATCATGGAGCACCACTCCAACCTGATCCCGTGGCAGCAGGTCTGCCGCGAGACCGGCGCCAAGCTCGTCTACCTCTACCCCACCAAGACCGGCCAGCTAACGACCGAGGAAGTTCTGTCCAAGGTGGGCCCCAAGACCAAGATCTTGGCCGTGGGTCAGGTCTCTAACGTGCTGGGCGTTGAGAATCCGGTCAAGAACCTAGGCAAGCTCGTGCACAAGTACGGCGGCTATCTGGTCGTCGACGGTGCGCAGTCGCTGCCGCACATGCCGGTCGATGTGGCCGATCTGGGAGCCGATTTCTTTGCCTTTAGCGCGCACAAGGCCATGGGCCCCATGGGCATCGGCGTGCTGTGGGGCAAGATGGACCTGCTCAACGCCATGCCGCCCATGCTCACCGGCGGCGAGATGATCGACTCGGTCACCGAGCAAGACGCCGTCTGGGCGCCCGTCCCCGAGAAATTCGAGGCCGGCACGCAGGACGCCGCCGGCATCTTCGCCACGGGCGCGGCGCTTGACTACCTGGTCAACACGGTAGGCTACGAAAACATCCAGACCCGTGAGAAGGCACTCGTCCACTACCTGATGGGCGAGCTCATGCAGCTCGACTTTGTCCAGATCATCGGCTCCATCTATTGGGACAACCACCACGGCGTCGTCAGCTTTAACGTCAAGGGCATCCACCCGCACGATGTCGCGAGCATCATGGACATGGACGGCGTTTGCATCCGCGCCGGTCACCACTGCGCGCAGCCTCTGCTCACCTGGCTGGGCGTCGAGAACCTTGCCTGCTGCCGCGCCAGCGTGGCCTTCTACAACGACAAGGCCGATATCGACAAGTTCATCGCCGGCCTGCATCACGTTTGGAGCACGTTCAATGGGTAATCTGTACACCTCTACCACGTTTATGGAGCACAACTCGCACCCCGACTACAAGTACGAGATGGATGTCCCCACGCACGAGCACGACGGCATCAACCCCAGCTGCGGCGATGAGCTCACTCTGCAGCTGCGTGTCGAGAACAACGTGATCGAGGAGGCCTCCTTTACCGGTCACGGCTGCGCCATCAGCCAGGCCAGCGCCGATATCATGGCCGACCTCATCACCGGCGAGACGGTCGAGGAAGCACGTCGTCTGGCAGGGCTTTTCCTCGCCATGATCCGTGGCGAGCAGCTCTCCGAGGAGGACCTGGAAGACCTGGACGAAGCCGCCCGGCTCCAGGACATCTCGCACATGCCCGCCCGCGTCAAATGCGCCGAGTTAGCCTGGCGCACCCTCGACGGCATGCTCGAAGGGTAAACTAGCCAGTAGCGGATGCCCCAGATCAAAGGGTTTGATTGCCGAGCCGCCCAATACGGGCGGCTCGGCTTTTTCATAACGCCTCGGACACACAAAGTTCGCGCGTCCGGCGCTCGCCCTGTCATTTACCGAACAGCCAGCCGCAAACACGGACGTTTTCCACAGTGCCAACGGCTAGCGGCAGAGCCACGGGCACCCCAAGCAACGCCCCATGCCCCGTCCTGCTGGGCTCCGGTTCGCTTCGCGCCCGCCACAGACGGGTCCCATAGGGTGCGGCGTGCATTTTTGCGAGTTTTCAGCACGCCAAGTTGCGTGTATACGCATTGAAAGCGTTAATCAACGTCTCCAGGCACCCTTTTTTATCGTTTTAGAACAAGTATCGTGGTCTCAGGGGTCACAAGCATGCGCTTTGGAGGCACATCAGCAGGCATAAATGGCTTCGGGACCCATATATTTCAAGATTACGACGGTGCCGATAGCACCACGATGCTGAAAACTCCGCTTTTTGCACGGTGTGGACGGGGGTAGGCGCGGGTGAAACCGGACTGAGCCGTATTTTTATGCAAGACGGCAATCGTTCTATGCATATCAAGAAGCGCAGTCAGCGTACCAAGCATTTAGAACGCAGGTTGCGGCGCATGAACGACCCCAGCCGCGGTGCACAGGCAGCCCTACATCACGTTTCCGCCAGCCCGCATCGCCGTCCCCGTGCGGGTCCGCACAATACGAGAAACCGTACTTTTGCCAATCCCGGTATAGTGCTCAATCTGACGCACCGTAAATCCGGCATCGCGCAATCCAACGATAACGGCATCACGCTGCGCAGGCGGTGCGGCTTTAACCCCGTGGAGCGGAGCCCCGAGGCTCTTCGCCAACCTGTCGGCAAAGGAGTGGCGTTCCCACTCCGTCTCTTTCATATCGCACAGCACCGGTTCGCCGCCGTCGGGCATCGCTAGCGAATAGGCAATAAAGCCCTCGGCAGAACCAAATAGCTCAAGCGCACAAGAAGGATCGGAAAATCCCCTCGTGACATCTGCCGCATCACTGTCGTAAGCGCGCAGATGCTCCGCAAAGCCGCTCCAGGGATAACGCTCGATTAGGCTAATGCCCTCCTCCTGCGGATCGGCGTGTACGGAGCGAATAGCCTCCATCACCTGCCAGTCGGTATCGAGCGAGCGGCGCTCAAAACGCTCACGAAATAGGCAGCCCGCGCGCCCAGCGCGCTTATTGAACCGACGAGCATACGTCAACAGCAGCCGCTGCATAGCAGCGCTCATTTCGTCCTCGTAATCCAAAAGCACCAGATCCACGTAGTCGCTCATGAGACACCACGCCACGACCGTCACGCCGGCATCACGGCAGCAGTCGCGCATCAGCTCCAAAAACTCCCACCGGTCGTCATCAGTCTCAAAGATGTTCTGCTTTCCGGTGCCACGGGCACAAACATGGTAAAAGCCGGTGACCGTTCTCCAAACGCGCTGCATGGCGCTCCCTTCGCCGGGATCTGCTTACCATCCAATACATCACGATTGAAACGTGCCATCAAAACATTCACGCAAAATGGCACCCGTCGACGGTAAAAGGCGGCAAACCGATGGCGAACGGCAATATAGCCACAGGTCAAGCAACGCTGTCTTGCCAAAAGCTTGACCACAACCGAGCTCCTTCAACGGACCGCACAACCACAAACAGTTTAGTTAAATCGTTTCAATTGAAAGTTCCGCGCTTCTCGCTACGAAAACTGAGCCGTTCGCCGAATATTCCGTGCATTTCGCGGTATTATAGGGGCTGCATGTCATGTCCCTTTCGAAGGGTCGCCCGGCAATCGCCAGCCACGACCCCCAGACGGGACGCCAACACGATAGAGAGGAGAGGCATGCAGTACTCACAGGAAGTGGAGAACATGTGCCCCGTTGCCAAGGGTGCATACCACGGCCCCGCACCCATCCCCGAGGAGGGCAAGTGGGTCCAGGCTAAGGAGATTTCCGACATCTCCGGTCTTACGCACGGTGTGGGTTGGTGCGCACCTCAGCAGGGCGCCTGCAAGCTCACGCTGAACGTCAAGGACGGCATCATCGAGGAGGCCCTCGTTGAGACCATCGGCTGCTCGGGCATGACCCACTCTGCCGCCATGGCTTCCGAGATCCTTCCCGGCAAGACCATCCTCGAGGCCCTCAACACCGACCTCGTCTGCGACGCCATCAACGTTGCTATGCGCGAGATCTTCCTGCAGATCGTTTACGGCCGCAGCCAGACCGCGTTCTCCGAGGGCGGCCTGCCCGTGGGCGCCTCCCTCGACGACCTCGGCAAGGGCCTTCGCTCTCAGGTCGGCACCATGTTCGGCACCAAGGCCAAGGGCGCTCGTTACCTCGAGCTCGCTCAGGGCTACGTCACCCGCATGGCCCTCAACGACAAGAACGAGATCATCGCATTCGAGTTCCTGAACCTCGGTAAGTTCACCGACGCCGTCAAGGCCGGCAAGACCCCCGAGGAGGCCATCGCTGGCGCTATGGGCCACTATGGTCAGTGGGAGAACGCTGCCAAGTACATCGACCCGCGCACCGACGAGGAGACTCACTCCGTCGCCAGCGTGTTCCCGGTTCACGAGTAGAAAGGGAGGGAAATAACTATGACTGTTACGTTCGAAGGTTACGAGCGCCGCGCTGACAAGATCAACAAGTGCCTCGCCGACAACGGCATCGCCTCCCTCGAGGAAGCTCTGCAGATCTGCACCGACAAGGGCTTCAACCCGCGTGAGATCGTCAACAACACCCAGTCCATCGCCTTCCAGAACGCCGAGTGGGCCTACACCCTCGGCTGCGCTCTCGCTGTCAAGCGTGGCGCCAAGACTGCTTCTGAGGCTGCCGCCATCATCGGCGAGGGCATCCAGGCCTTCACCGTTCCCGGCTCCGTCGCCGAGGACCGCAAGGTCGGTCTGGGCCACGGTAACCTGGGCGCCATGCTGCTCTCCGACGACACCGAGTGCTTCGCCTTCCTGGCTGGCCATGAGTCCTTCGCTGCCGCTGAGGGCGCTATCGGTCTGGCTCTGAACGCCAACAAGGCTCGTAAGAAGCCGCTGCGCGTTATCCTCAACGGTCTGGGCAAGGACGCCGCTCAGATCATCGCCCGCATCAACGGCTTCACCTACGTGAAGACCCAGTTCGACTACTTCACGGGCGAGCTCAAGGTCGTCGAGACCATCCCCTACTCCGATGGTCCCCGCGCCGCCGTCAACTGCTACGGCGCCGACGACGTCCGCGAGGGCGTTGCCATCATGTGGCACGAGAACGTCGACATCTCGATCACCGGCAACTCCACCAACCCCACGCGCTTCCAACACCCCGTCGCTGGCACCTACAAGAAGGAGCGCCTCGAGGCTGGCAAGAAGTACTTCTCCGTCGCTTCTGGTGGCGGCACTGGCCGTACCCTGCACCCGGACAACATGGGCGCCGGCCCTGCCTCTTACGGTATGACCGACACCATGGGCCGTATGCACTCCGACGCCCAGTTCGCCGGTTCTTCCTCCGTGCCTGCGCACGTCGACATGATGGGTCTCATCGGCATGGGCAACAACCCCATGGTCGGTGCCACCGTCGCCTGCGCTGTCGCCGTCGAGGAGGCCCTCAAGGCCTAATCGCGCCCGCGCGATGCTCATATAGTTGAGCTTTAGAGCCGCTACCCACCCGGGTAGCGGCTCTTTTTTGTCGCCACAAAGCGTTCGAGAGCCGATATATCAGTTCTGATGGAACATGAAGTGTGAGGAGAAGGAGCAGCCAAGCGCCCCTAACGTCCACGTGCCATATTCGCCCTTTGCCGATTTATCCCATCTTTGCGATACCTTTGCCAATCTCCCATGCGACAATGCGCGGACGAGAAAGGAATCCCATGGAATCAACTGATGTACTGGTAATTGGATCTGGCATTGCGGGCCTTTGCGCCGCCATCGAAGCGGCACGCACGGGTGCAACCGTTGCCATCGCAAGCGCCGGCAAGACCATGAGCGGATCGAGCTTCTTCCCGGGCACCTGGGGCCTGGGACTAATCGGACCCGTTAACGAAGACGACGAGCAGGACCTTATCGACACCATCCAAACCGTCGGCGGCGGCGTTGCCGACCCCGAACTCGTCCAGACGTTCATCCACGGCATTCCACAAGCGATTGACTGGCTCGAACAGGATCTGGGCGTAGAACTCCAGCGCCCGCAAAGCGCCGAGAGCGCCCAGCAAAAGCAATTTATCCCCTGTTTTGACCATAAGACGCGCAATTGGCGCGGCCTCACCCGCAAGCCTCTTGAAGACGCGTGTGCGGCCCAGATCAAGTCTCTTGGCATTCGTCTGCTCCCACGACACGAGCTTATAGACCTTGTTGAAAGCACAACCGGAAAGATTACCGGCGCCGTGCTCTACAACCAAACAGACGAGCGCATCGTGACCTTTACAGCAAAGGCCACCGTCATCGCTGCGGGCGGCACGGGCGGTCTGTTCGAACGCAGCCTCACTTCGGCCGATGTACTCAGCTCCTCGCAGGCCATCGCGCTGGCGCACGGTGCATCGCTTACTAATATAGAGTTCATGCAGATGATGCCCGGCTTCATTGAACCTAAGCGCAACCTTGTCTTTAACGAGAAGACCTGGCGCTACGTTAAGTTCGACCAGCCAGTTGAAATCGCTGACGACAAGTTAGACGATCTGCTTGAGCAGCGCTCCGGATATGGTCCTTTCACCTCGCGCTTGGCCTCCCGCGCCATCGATCTTGCCATCGATCAAGCAGGTGACGAAGGTCTGGCGCTCCACTACGACTTCCCTCGCAAGGATGTTCCCGAGTTCGTGGACACCTTTGCCACTTGGTTACAAGACGAGCATGGTATCGCTCCGAGCGACGAGATGCGTGTGGCGATGTATGCCCACGCGGCCAACGGCGGCATCAAGATCGACAGGACCGCGTACACGGGAGTTGAGGGCCTCTACGCCTGTGGCGAGGCAACAGGCGGCATGCACGGCGCTGACCGCATCGGAGGCCTGTCGAGCGCCAATGGCATCGTATTCGGGCGCATCGCAGGCGCATCAGCGGCTCGAGCAGCGCTGGGCGCTTCCGAGGCGGCCGCCCCGATGGATACCGCCCTCCCCCAGTATGGCATCGCTACAGCAGACGCTGAGCGCCTGACCCGCAGCCTCAGACACACAATGAGCACCTACTGCATGATCAACAGGACCGAAGCGGGTCTATCCAAGGCGCTACAAGAGCTTGAAAGCCTGCAAGACGAGGCGACGTCGCTGCATAAGCCGCACGCCAATGACAGCGAAATCGCTGCCCTCGCCCGCCTACAGTCGCAGATTCAGCTGGCTGCGGAGATGGTCAAAGCCATGCGCAAACGAACCGAAAGCCTCGGTTCGCACTATCGAGCAGACTGAATCGATTCACACTTTGAGTTTGATCACAATTTCTCAACATGCATCGAGCCCCGTAAGTATGATTCCCCCAAGGAGAACACGCTTACGGGGCTTGAGCCGTGTTTTCCCTAAGGGAATCACGGTGCAGACAGCTCAGCTCCGCGCCCTTTCGGGTTCGATCCCATGTACGGTTAACAAAAAAGCGACCAGCCTAAGCCAGTCGCTTTTACAATTTTTGGGTGGGCCGTCAGGGGTTCGAACCCTGGACCTTGGGATTAAGAGTCCCCTGCTCTACCAACTGAGCTAACGACCCAAAGCTAAAGTCCGTTATGGCGGACTTTAGAGGAGATATCGTGTGGTGGGCCGTCAGGGGTTCGAACCCTGGACCTTGGGATTAAGAGTCCCCTGCTCTACCAACTGAGCTAACGACCCGATATCAACACGAAGCAAGAACTGGGGTGGGTAAAGGGACTCGAACCCTCGACCTACGGGACCACAACCCGTCGCTCTAGCCAACTGAGCTACACCCACCGTGTCCTGTGCGCTTCGCGCTCGACTATTATTGCAAGGAACGCCATGCGATGCAAGCCCCAATTTTCAAGAATTTTGAAAAGAGTTTTTCGAGCGCGTTTCGAGCAATTCCCACCCTTTTCATAGGAGTAAACTTGCCCCACTGCAAACCCTCGAAAGGACCGTCATGAAAGAACTCTCCAATCGCACGGCAACATTCACTGATTCGGTCATCCGCCGCATGACGCGCATCTCCAATAAGTACGGCGCCGTCAATCTCTCGCAGGGCTTCCCTGACTTCGATCCCCCGGCGCAGTTGCTCGAGAGCCTCAGCACCATCGCGACCGACCCCAAGCCGCTCTATCACCAGTACTCCATCACCTGGGGCTCCCAGGCCATGCGCGAGGCGCTCGCGGCCAAGCAGCAGCACTTTATGGGCATACCGATCAACCCCAACCAGAACATCGTAGTCACCTGCGGCTCCACCGAGGCCATGATGGCCGCCATGATGACGGTCACGAACCCCGGCGACAAGGTCGTCATCTTCTCGCCGTTCTACGAGAACTACGGCGCCGACACGATCCTTTCGGGTGCCGAGCCTATCTACGTGCCGCTCAACCCGCCCACATTCGACTTTGACCGCGAGACGCTCGAGGCGGCCTTCCGCGACAACGACCCCAAGGCCATCGTCCTGTGCAACCCTTCCAACCCTTGCGGCAAGGTCTTTACGCGCGAGGAGCTCACCTTTATCGCCGACCTCTGCAAAAAGTACGACGCCTACTGTATTACCGACGAGGTATACGAGCACATCGTCTACGCGCCCCACGAGCACGTCTATATGGCCACGTTGCCCGGCATGTTCGAGCGCACCATCAGCTGCAGCTCGCTGTCCAAAACCTACTCCATCACCGGCTGGCGTCTGGGCTACACCATCGCCCCGGCCCAGATCACCGAGCGCATCAAGAAGGTCCACGACTTCCTCACCGTGGGTGCCGCCGCTCCCCTGCAGGAAGCTGTCGTCACCGCCCTCAAATTCGACGACAGCTATTACCAGGAGGTCCTCGATCTCTACACCGCCAAACGCGACCTGTTCTGCCAGGGGCTCGATAGCATCGGTCTTGAGCACAACGTGCCGCAGGGCGCCTACTACGTCATGATGGACATCTCTGAGTTTGGCTATGACAGCGACCTCGAATTCTGCGAGGATCTCGCGTCTAAGGTGGGCGTGGGCGCCGTGCCCGGCTCGAGCTTCTTCCGCGAGCCCGTCAACCATCTGATTCGTTTCCACTTTGCCAAGCGGGACGAGACACTTAACGCGGCACTGGAAAACCTCAAGTCGCTGCGTGATAAAATCAAGCCGCGCGGGTAAGGACGGCCCGGCAGCTAAAGTAACCAAAGAAGCCTCGCACCGCCCGCCGCGTTGCGAGGCTTCTTTTTATAGCGCTTTCTTAAATGGTTTAGAGCCCTATACTTTAGTCACGGAGCAACTCGTCCCAGAGAGAGGAATACTATGGCAGAACAGCAGCTTATCGGAGCGCTCGAGGCCGGCGGCACCAAGATGGTCTGCGCCACGGGCTATGCAGACGGTACGGTACTGGAGCGTGAGCAGATAGCGACCACGACCCCGCAGGAGACCGTTGAGGCCGTCAATGCATGGTTTGCCGACAAGGGCATCGCCGCGCTGGGCATCGGCGCCTTTGGCCCCACCGCGGTCAACCCCGCCTCGCCCCAATACGGCAAGATCCTGGAGACGCCCAAAACGGCATGGCGCTACTTCGACCTGCTGGGCACCATCCAAAACGAGCTCAATATTCCCTGCGGCTACGACACCGACGTCAACGTTGCCTGCTTGGGCGAGGTCACCTTTGGTTGCGCCCAGGGCCTCACGGACGTGGTCTACCTGACCATCGGCACCGGTGTGGGCGCCGGCGTGCTCTCGGGCGGTAAGCTCGTACACGGCATGATGCATCCCGAGGCCGGCCACATCCTGGTCACGCGCGACCCGCGCGACACCATCGGCGAGCACAGCGCCTGCCCCTTCCATGACAACTGCCTGGAGGGCCTCATCGCCGGCCCCGGCGTTAAAAAGCGCTGGGATGGCAAGAGCGCCGGAGACATGGCCGATGACCCGGAGGCCATGGACCTGCTCGCAGGCTATCTGGCACAGGCGCTCATGACCTACACGCTGTGCTACGCGCCGCAAAAAATCATCATCGGCGGCGGTGTGGCCGACCACACCCCCATCGTGCCGCTCGCACGCAAAAAGTGCGCCGAGATGCTCAACGGCTATATCGTCACGCCCGAGGTCAACGACATCGATACCTACATTGTCAACAACAGCCTCGAGGGCAAGCAGGGCATCATGGGCTGCCTGGCCCTTGGCGCCCAGACGCTCCAGTAAAGGGCGCATCAACGGCGCACGGCGTAGCCAAGCTCGCAAAACGCCCGGACAAAACCGTCACGCCCCGCAGGAGCCCTCAAACGCATAAGGCCGCCTAGGACCAAGCAAAACGTCCTAGGCGGCCTTTTTGGTGTACATCAGCGACCGTAAGAAATATCGGAGCACGACGCCTGTCGTCGCCCCGCAGCAGTCGATCATCACATCGGTAATCATGCCGGCGCGACCGGGCACAAAAAGCTGGATCGTCTCGTCGATAGAGGGAACAAGCAGCAAGAACACCGCCGTGGGCAGCAACACATCAAACGTGCGTCGGCCTTCGAGGTCAAAGGCGTGCGTCGCTAAGATGCCCAGCACCATGTACTCGGTAAAATGAGCGCACTTGCGCACGACGAAGTTGGTCACCCACTCATATGGAAGCCCCAGGGCCTGCAAAAAGCCGCGAATGGATTCCATGATCGACAGGCTCAACGAACCAGACCCCGTACCGGGAACCAGCGAATTGCCCCAAATGACGAGCACCATGGCGCAGGCGGCAAGCGCCCATTTTCGATCGAGCTTAACCATGCGGCAATTATGCCTCCGCGCGCAGCGGTGTAAAGCTGGCGGTACCGCCCTCGATAACGCTCAGATAGGCACGGCCCGTGCGCTTGACGGCCGCAGACTGCAGACGGTTGATCTCTTCCTCGAGAATCTGATTGACGCGCTCATGGCGACGGTTTTCCATAACGCCGGCAGCGATAGCCTCGGCACGCTCGATACCCTCGCGCGAGATACGCGCGGTATCCTCGGGAAGCACGGAACTGTGGCGACCGACATAGACGGGAGCAGCCGAGACAGGTGAGGCTGCAGGCGTGGGCACCGCCACGGGGGCGGGCTCGGCAGCCTCGGCCATGATCGCCATAGCGGCGGCCCACATGTCCTCGTGGCCCGAATAATCGGCCATGGGGATATCTTCCTCAAGAGAGGCATCGGGGAGACTGCCGGTATCCACGCGATCCTGGGCATCGATAGACGCAGTGATGGCGGCAGGCTCGTCCAAATCGGCGAGATCCACACCCTTGGCATCGGAAATGATGGGCATGCTGGCGAGCTTGGCGTTGTACGGCGCCGCCTCCGCGGCCTGCATTTGGGCCGAAGCGCCCCAAAGCGAGCTTTCGGCAGCTCGGCGAGCGGCAATGGTCTCCTCGTCGACAGCCAGGGGCTCATCGGCAAAGGGGTCGGCGACAGGAGCCGCCTGAGCTGCGCTCTGTTGGCCGGCCGAAGCAGCCGACGCGGCAGAGGCGTACGCAGCCGACGACGCGCCGTTATAGGCGGCATTGTTGGCTGCGTTGGCTACAAGCGCCACGAAGGCTGCGGTGCTGCCCGCAGGGGCTGCATGAGAGCCCGAGACGGCGCGTGCGGCAGCGGCAATGTCATCGCGATTGTAAGAACCGGTCTTTCCACCGTTGGTGAGCTCGTCGATTGCGACCTGGTAGACATCGCGCGAACGCACGGGATCGCAGCTGACCGGGGAATCGTCATCGAGCATACTGTCGATCATAGACCAGGCCTCAGCCTCATCCATGGCGTTAGCCGCGCGCGCGATGGTGGGAACGCCATCGTCGGCGTGGCGGCGCTGGAACGCACCGGTCAGGTCGGAGAGAAATGCGGAAGAAGGCTGTGCGGCATTGGCCTGATCGGCCGGGGCCGCAGGCCGAGGCGCCGCGCCCTGCTGCTGCGCGGGAATCGAGGCGGTCTTGAACTCGTTGTGGGTCCGGCCAAACTGAGCGGCGCCGCCCACGGCATCGGGCTCAAACAGGCGGCCATCGTGCTCGGCGCGATACTCGGAGATGCCCAGCGAGGCTGCGTAGATGCCCACGCCCGCCACCGCACCAACGGCAAAGGGAACAGCGCCCGCGACAACCGTCTCATTAACCGACGAGAACGGCAACGTCGCAGCATACATCACTACGGGGGCGGCAAGGCCGATCCCGCAGGAAAGTCCGGCAAGGACTGCTCGTTGTGTTGCATCAGAAGAAGCCATGAGCTCTCCCCATCTTCCAGCACCCAAATCGCATCATTTAGTTGGCTGCGCGAGAGAAGATGAAGCGGGACATGCGTCCCAAAGCAACGGTATATGGTTCGTTTCATCTGCGTTTTCCGTCGCGGAGCTTAAAGTTATTATGCGAAACCGACCCTCCGATTGCAAGCGATGAGGCCGGATTGTGGCTCGAAAACCGCTGCTTGTCGGTCATAAGGTCAAAAAATGTTGCCGAGTGGCGCCGCAAAGAAAGGGCCGGGGCATAAACCCCGGCCCGATTGCCCGTTCTCATGGCGATATAGCGTGCGGCTTTTGGTCTAAAACGTCTGCTCGTAGTCGCTGTGCTTTTTGGCCGAGCGCACCAGGAACTCCTGGTTGGTGTTGGTTCCCTTAAGGCCCTTAATAAACGACGCCGCCGCGCGCTCGGTGTTGTTCATACCGGCGAGGATGCGACGCAGGCCAAAGACAAACGGGCGCATCTGCTCGTCGACCAGCAGGTCCTCGTTGCGCGTACCGGAGGCAACGGGGTCGATGGCCGGGAAGATGCGGCGATCGGCAAGATCGCGGTCGAGCTTGAGCTCCATGTTACCTGTGCCCTTGAACTCCTCAAAGATGACCTCATCCATCTTGGAGCCGGTGTCGATAAGGGCGGAGGCGAGGATGGTGAGCGAGCCGCCGTTTTCGATATTGCGGGCTGCACCCAGGAAACGCTTGGGCGGATAGAGAGCTGCCGAATCGACGCCGCCCGAAAGGATACGGCCCGAGGCGGGTGCCGCCAGGTTGTAGGCGCGGGCAAGACGCGTGATGGAGTCGAGCACCACCACGACATCGCCGCCCAGCTCCACGATGCGCTTGGCACGCTCGATGACGAGCTCGGCCACGCGGGTGTGGTTCTCGGCAGGCATATCGAAGGTCGAGGCCACGACCTCGCCCTTGATGGAGCGCTGCATATCGGTGACTTCTTCGGGGCGCTCGTCGACGAGCAGGCAGATGAGGTGCACCTCGGGGTTGTTGATCGAAATGGACTGGCAAATCTTCTTAAGGATCGTTGTCTTGCCGGCCTTGGGCGGCGACACGATCAGGCCACGCTGGCCCTTGCCGATGGGTGACACGATATCGATGGCGCGACCGGTAATGGAATCCTTGCCATGCTCCATGCGCAGCGGCTCGTTGGGATAGACCGGGGTAAGGTCGCCGAACTTGGGGCGGTTGCGGATCTGCTCGGGATCCATGCCGTTAACGGTCGTGATCTTGGCGAGGCCGGCTCGCTTGTCGCCGCCGCGCGAAGGGCGCAGCGAACCCTCGATGACATCGCCCGTGCGCAGGCGTGCGGAGCGAATGAGGTAAGCGGGGACGAAGGCGTCTTCGTTGGACTTCATGTAACCGTGGGCATGGATGATGCCGGAGCCGTCCGGGCGAATCTGCAGGATGCCCTTAATATCGCGGAAGCCCTCGGCCTTCGCGGCGGTCGTGTAGATCTCCTCGACAAGCTCGGCCTTCTTCTTGCCGGTCGTCTCGATCTCGAACTCTTTTGCCTTCTCGCGCAGCTCGGCGACCTTCATGGCCGCAAGCTCCTCGCGCGAAAGCGTGGGCTCGGTGGGGGCGGCGTTGCGCTCCCTATTGCGCTGTTTGCGGTCGCGCTGACGGCTGCGGCGGTCGTTGTTGCGATCGTCTTTGCGGTCGTTGCGCTCATCGTTGCGCTTGTGCTGACGGCGGCTGGGGCGGGCGCCCTCTTCGGTGTCGACGCCCCCGTCGGCTGCGGGTGCATCGGTGCCGGACGGAGCCTCGCCCTCCGCCTTGGCGTCGGCGTTGGCATGAGCACCGGAATCGGCGTCACCCTGCTGCTCGGCAACCTTGGCCCTCGCGGACTTCTTGCGCGCACGCTTGGGCTTCTCAGTTGCCGGCTGGTCGACGTTCTCGGCCTCGGAAGCGGCATCGGCGGTTGCCTGGGAGGACTTGTCCTCGACGGACTTGGCCTCGGCGTCGACTTTGGCCTTCGCCTTCGTCGAGCGCTTTGCCGCGGTGCGACGGCTACGGCCGGGGCGGACATCGGCGAGCTCGGCATCGGCAGATGCGGGAGCCTCGGTGGACGGAGCGTCCTGGACCCAGAAATCGACCGTGGCCGTAGGCTCGGCCGTCACCGCTGCGCCCTGGGCAGCAGCTGCTGCGGCAGCGGCTTTCTCGGCCTCAACATACGCCTTGGGCTTGCGGCCACGACGATGCGGGCGCAGAGCCGGATCAACGACGGGAACCTCGTTGACCTCAGCGTGCACGACGGGCTCAGCGGAGGAAGCGCCCTCCCCTGCCGCAGAACGAGCCGGAGCTTCAGCGACCTCAGGAGTCAGCTGCTCGACGGGCTGCTGCGTCTTGGCTGCCGCACGGCGACGCGTGCGCGGTGCCGGCTTCTCGGCCGACTGTTCGGCAGCAGGAGCCTCGGGGGCGACCGGCGCAGCGAACTCAGTCAATGCCGCGGCCTCGCGCTCGGCAGCGCGACGGCGGGCACGCACAACCTGGGCCTCGCTAATCTGCGCCAGTGCACGGGCCTGCGCGACCTCATCGGAAATGGGGACCGAAGCATCGGCGGCAACGGGCCGCTTCGCGCGCGTGGTGCGCGTCGTACGGCGCTTGGGCTTTTCGGCATCCTCGCCGTCCGCAGCAGGCTTGGCCACACGACGCGTGCGCTTAGGCTTAGCGGGAGCAGCCTCCTCGCTAGCAACGGGCGTGGTGGGCGCGGCGGCCTTAGGCGCCTCGGGGGCCGAGACCTGCGCCGGCGCGGACAGCACGGCCTGGTCCGACGTAACCGGTGCAGCGGGAGCCGTTTGCGTCGTCGTTATTTCGTTTTCTTGTTGTTGATCAGACACAGTGTTTGCTCAACTTTCTTTTCAAGCCCTGTGATCACATGCTCCCTGCATAAACCTTCAGGGCGGCTAAACAGTCTAGCTCCGTCAAATACCGACGGACATCATTGATCTGTATAGAGATGATTGCGTTATATACGCAGCGTTAGTGTAACACAACCGCAACCACCTGCAACTTAGTCATCGGGGACGTTCTTAAACGACTAGTCAAAAGGGATGCTCTTTACAAAGTTCCGGCGTACACCATCGCCACATTAAAAGCTGCGGTGAAATAGTTCCCAAATCCCGGCCGGCACCTCTCAAGCAGGAACCATTCCACCGCAACTCATAAGAAGAAGGCAGATCAAGCCTCAAGCATCGAGAAAACGGAACAGCTAAGGGACAAGGGCATCGGCCCCAAGATCGATGTGCCACGAATCGCGCCCATCTACTACGTTTGCCCCCGCACCCCTGACCATACTCACTATTTTTCGAAAGTCGCAGACCTGCTACCTGCGATTTTAATATTGCGATTTTCGGCGTGGTTCGGGGTACGCACTTAAACGTAGTAGATGCCCCCGATTCTTGGCAGAAGGTATCCCACCGCTCCTCCACGGGACAAAAATGATCCGTTTTCCTCCGTCCCCAAGGGGTCATTTTCAAAACCAAGGCGGTTTACTACGATGAATCGCTCAACCACGACCACGCCAAAAACCGAAAAAATAAAACCCCAGCTAGATGGCTTGCGCTTTTCGCTGAAAAGCCCGTGTGGTTGGATTCCCCAAATTCATCGTAGTAAACCGGTATAATTGCGATTTGATAGCATTTTCCAGCAAACCAAACAGTCTCGAAAAATGCAAAAAACCCGACCTCCGCATGGGAGATCGGGCTTTCGAGGCTCAGTCAAACCAAACCAACGCAGTCAAACGACCAGCGCTTACATCTGCTCGGGGGCAGAAACGCCAACGAGGGTAAGCACCAGGGCGAGCGTCACACGGACGGCGTCGCAGGCGGCCAAACGGGCGCGCGAGAGCTCAGGGTCGACGGGACGGCCCTCGCTCGGAAGGACCTGGCAGGCGGCGTAGAAGCTGTGGAAGTCGCCAGCGAGCTCCTCGGCAAAGTGCGTCAGGCGGAACGGGGCGCGATCGCGAGCGCAGCTACCGATGAGGTCGGTGAGCTCGTTGAGCTTACGCGAAAGGGCGAGCTCGGTCGGGTCGGTCAGCAGCGAGTAATCGACGTTCTCGCCAATAGCCTTCTCGGCGACGGCCTTCATGCCCATCTCGGCGGCCTGCTCGGCGGTAACGTCGGCGGCACGACGCAGGATGGAGCACACGCGAGCGTGAGCGTACTGCACGTAGTACACCGGGTTGGAGTTGTCGCGCTTCTTGACGGCCTCAATGTCGAAGTCGACCATCTGGTTGGAGCTTTTGGAGATGAGCGTGTAGCGGGCGGCGTCAGAGCCGACCTCGTCGACGAGTTCCTGCAGGGTCACCATGGTGCCCTTGCGCTTGGACATACGGACGGGCTTGCCGTTGCGCAGCAGGTTGACGAGCTGGCCCAGCAGAACCTCAAACTTGCCGGGATAGCCAAGAGCGTCACAGACGCAGCGGACGCGCTCGATGTAGCCGTGGTGGTCGGCGCCCCAGATGTCGATGACGTGGTCGACGCGCTGGAACTTATCCCAGTGATAGGCAACGTCGGAGGCGAAGTAGGTGTACTCGCCATCGGACTTGATCAGGACGCGGTCCTTGTCGTCGCCCAGGTCGGTGGAGCGGAACCACAGGGCACCGTCCTTGGTGTAGAGGTAGCCCATCTTGTCGAGCTTCTCAAAAGCGCGGTCGACGGCGGAGGTGCCGGCGGTCTCGCCCTCGGTGTCCTTCACGTACAGAGAGCGCTCGGAGAACCAACGATCAAAGTCGCAGTTAACGGCGTGGCAAAGGTCGCGCATGTTGTCGACCATCTTTACGTAGCCGCGCTCACGGAAGCTCTCCATGCGCTCCTGCGGATCGGCGTTGACCCACTTATCGCCGTCGGTGCGCCAGAACTCGGCAGCCTCGTCGATGATGTAGTCGCCGCCGTAGGAGTCCTTGCCCAGAGTCTCGGCAAAGTTGTCCTGATACGGATGGGTCTCGGGGTGCTCGTCGTTCTCGTCGGCGACAAAGGCATCGCGGTCGGCGATCAGCAGCTTGTGAGCCTCATCGATATCCACGCCCTGCTTGGCGATGATGTCGGCAAGCTGCATGTAGCGCGTGCTGATGGAGTTGCCGAAGGTGTTCATCTGAGAGCCGTGGTCGTTGATGTAGAACTCACGCTGGATGTCGTAACCGGCGTGGTCCATAACGCGGCAGAGGGAGTCGCCCAGCGCGGCCCAGCGGCCGTGGCCGATGTGCATGGGGCCGACGGGGTTGGCGGAGACGAACTCGACCTGGGTCTTCAGGCCGCCGCCGACGTTGGACTTAGCGAAGTCCATGCCCTTCTCGCGGGCCTCGCCGAAGATGGCGTTCTTGACGGCAACGGAAAGGTAGAAGTTGATGAAGCCAGGTCCGGCGATCTCGACCTTCTCGATCGCGGGGTCCTCGGGCATATGGGCAACGACGGCCTCGGCGATCTTGCGCGGGGCGCAGTGAGCCAGCTTGGCGGACTTCAGGGCCATGGTGGAGGTCCACTCGCCATGAGAAGTGTCAGCCGGTCGCTCGATGGCGCAATCGTCAAGTTCAAATGCGGAAAGGTCGCCGGCCTCCTGGGCCGCAGCAAGCGCAGCGCGTACCAGCTCTTCAATCTTCTCGGGCATAGATCCTCCTTGTGTTAAAGCCCCCGAGCTCTTGGTCACTCGTAGGGCAAAAGCCAGAGTTTGTAGCACTCTATCACAAGCGACGTACACTGTCGCAGGGTAAAGCTAATAGATATTGCATATGCACAAAAATGACTACCGCTCCTACGCGGCAGTACAAAGTTGACGGTTTGCCTGCAGATTATGCACGCGTTGGAACTGCATAAACATATGAATGGGCGGTGCATTTTATCGAATACTCTTACCTATCGGAGTTGTGTGCTTTTCCTGCATAAAGTAAGGGTTTACGCACGTCAGCGTGGTATTCTTAACATACGTGAATTCGTATAAGTTGGAGGTAGCATGTTCTCAATCGGTCAACACGTCATTCATCCGGGTCAGGGAGTCTGCACCGTCGTCGGTTTTAGGGACGACACGCCGCAGCCCATGCTGTTGCTCGAGACCAAGCAGGGACATGCGCAGACGATCCTCATGTATCCCGTGGCGCAGGCCGACCGTCTGCATGCCGCCATCTCCCAGCAAGATGCAGAGCACCTGCTGAGCCACTACGACGAGCTGGAGTGCGACACCTTTACCGAGCGCAATAGCTCGCTCGAGGAGACGCACTTTAAGCAGCAGCTCAAGCTGGGCGCGCCCGAGACGGTTCGCGTGGCAAAAACCATGATGCACCGTATTCGCCAGGCCGAGGAAGCAGATAAAAAGCCCAGCTCCTACTACATGCGCGTACTCAAGGAAGCCAAGCGCCGCTCCATCGAGGAGTTCGCCGTGGCCCTTGGCGTCACCGAGGAGGCCGCCGAAGCCCGCCTAGCCCAAGCCGCCCTCAACTAACCCATCCGCACCAAAAACCACCACAAAGGGGACAAGCACCTTTGTGGTGGTTTTCTTGTTCTAGTAGTATTCATTCTTAGCCATACCCACGAGCACAAGGAGTCCCTTATGGCAGAGCCGCTTACCGCCGGAATCACCCGCGACCGCGCGTTCGAACTGCTCAACGAGCACAACAAGGACCCGTTCCACATCACCCATGGCGAGACGGTCGAGGGCACTATGCGCTACTTTGCGCGCGAGTTCGACCCCGAGAACGAGGAGTTTTGGGGCATCGTCGGCCTGCTGCACGACTTGGATTGGGAGGAGCATGAGGACGACCCCATGAACCACACCATCTATGCCGCCGAGATTCTCGAGGGTGAGGGTGCGACTCCCGAGCTTATCCGTGCCATCCAGACGCACACGTCCGATTTCAACTCTTCGCTGCCCAAGCCCGAGCTGCAGATGGAAAAGATCCTGTTTGCCTGCGATGAGCTCACCGGCCTGATCGGCGCCGCCGTCATCATGCGTCCGAGTAAGAGCGTCATGGACTTTACGACCAAGTCGCTCAAGAAAAAGTTCAAGGACAAGCGCTTTGCCGCCGGCTGCTCACGCGATGTGATTTCGCAGGGCGCCGAGATGCTGGGTTGGGAGCTCCCCGAGCTCTTCGACCGCACCATCGCAGCAATGCAGTCCTTCGCCCCCGACCGCGACACCTTCCAGGCCTAACCGCTCGCGCCACCTAAAACCACCACAAAGGGGACAGGCACCTTTGTGGTGGTTTTTCGTTTGCGAGAGGTTTAGGGGCGAACCTGGCCGGTGCCGCGGAGCTTGTATTTGTAGGTGGTGAGGGCCTCGGCGGCAAAGGGGCCGCGGGCGTGGAGCTTTTGGGTCGAGATGCCGATCTCGGCGCCCAGGCCAAACTCGCCGCCGTCGGTGAAGCGCGTGCTGGCGTTGGCGTACACGGCCGAGGCATCGACCGCATCCAGGAAGCGCTCGCAGGCATCCTCGTCCTCGGCGATGATGGCCTCGGAGTGCATCGTGCCGTAGCGGTTGATGTGTGCGATGGCCTCGTCCTCGTTTGCCACGACCTTCACGCTCATCTCGAGAGCCAGGTACTCGCGACCCCAGTCCTCCTCAGTCGCGGCGACGTAGTCATCACCCTCGGCAAGCCCGGCATCGGCGCATGCGGCGCAGGTTGCCTCGTCGCCGTGAATGAACACGCCGTGGTCATGCAGCACGGCCACGACCGCAGGCAAAAACGCATCGGCCACAGCACGGTCGACCAGCAGCGACTCGGCGGCATTGCACACGCCTACGCGTTGGGTCTTGGCGTTGACGATAATGTTGAGCGCCTTATCAAAGTCGGCCGACTCATGCACGTAAATGTGGCAATTGCCCGTGCCCGTCTCGATCACCGGAACGAGCGATTCGCGCACGCAGCGCTGGATCAGGCCCGCACCGCCACGCGGAATGAGCACATCGACGATGCCGCGGAGCTTCATGAGCTCGCCGGTGGCCTCGCGGTCGGTAGACTCGATCATCGACACGGCCTCGCGCGGGAAGCCCTTGGCCTCGAGCGCATCGGCCAGCAGCTCGGCGATCATGGCGCACGAGTGATAGGCCAGCGAACCGCCGCGCAGAATGCAGGCGTTGCCAGTGCGGATGCAGATGCCCGCGGCATCTGCCGTCACGTTGGGGCGCGCCTCATACACCATGGCGACCAAGCCCAGCGGCACGCTCACGCGGGTCAGATCCACACCGCTTGCAAGCACGCGGTGGTCTAGTACGCGGCCGACAGGATCGGGCAGCTCAGCGAGCTTCTCCAGGCCGGCGGCCATGCCCTCGACGCGCTCGGGCGTTAACAGCAGGCGGTCGAGAAGCCCCGCCGAGATGCCCGCATCACGCGCGGCGGACATATCGAGCTCGTTGGCGGCAACGATGGAATCGACGCCGTCGCGCAGCGCCGCGGCCATGGCGCGCACGGCCTCCTGGCGCTGGACATCGCTCGCCGTGGCAAGCGCGCCCGAAGCGGCCTTGGCCTCAACGGCAAGATCGTGAACGTAGGTGGCTATATCGACCGACATGAACGGCCCTTTCTCTTAGATGTTTGCCAACCATGGTAGCCGATTTGCACGCATCCTCGCAGACGGCGG
This sequence comes from uncultured Collinsella sp., assembly GCA_902464645.1. GTDB lineage: Bacteria > Actinomycetota > Coriobacteriia > Coriobacteriales > Coriobacteriaceae > Collinsella. Next base: position 6,224 of record CABQKL010000010.1, on the reverse strand, counting down.
TAGAATTGGTCAACCCGAAACACCGCAACGAATGGAAGCATCACATGGCGCTCATCACTTCGTACCACGTCCCCGGCCTCTACGTCGAGGACCACAGCATCGACGTCCCCCTCGACTGGCGCGGCCTGGAGCCCATGCTTTTGGCCGTCGGCAGTACCATGCGCCGCGGCGCAATGCCGGCGCCCATCGCCGGCGCACCCGAAAGCATCAAGCTCTTCTACCGCGTGATTTGCGCGCCCGACTGCATTAACGACGACTTGCCGCTCCTCCTCTTTTTGCAGGGCGGCCCCGGCGGCGAAAGCCCGCGTCCGCTGTCACCCACGAGCGACGGCTGGATTGAGGAAGCCGTCAAACACTTCCGCGTCGTCCTACCCGACCAGCGCGGCACCGGGCGCAGCAGCTGTGTGGACGGGCGCACGATCGCGGCTCTGGGCGAGCGCGCGGCAGCGGCCGGCTCCGATGCCGCGCGCTCGCAGGCGGACTTCCTCAAGCGCCACCTCGCCAGCTCCATCGTGCGCGATTTTGAGTACCTACGCCTCGTGGGCTTTGGCGGCAAGCCGTGGGTCACGCTCGGCCAAAGCTACGGCGGTTTTTTGACCCTGAGCTATCTGTCGCTCTTCCCCGAAGGCGTGGCGGCAAGCTTTACCTGCGGCGGCATTCCACACGTGCCGGCGAGCGCCAGCGAGATCTACGCGCACACCTTCCCGCGCATGGCAGCCAAGACTCAGCAGTATTATGACCGCTACCCCGCAGACGTTGAGCGGGTGGCAGCCCTGGCAGATGCCCTCGAGGAGCAAAAGCCCGTGCTGCCAGACGGCTCGCCGATGACGGTCGAGCGCCTTCAGCTCATGGGCAGCGACTTTGGCATGAAGCCGAGCTTTGAGCGCATGCACTGGATTATCGATCACGCGTTTGTTGACGGCGACGGCACACTGAGCTGCGGTGCCTCCGTATCCGATAGCTTTTTGATGCGCGCCTTCGAGCGCACGAACACGCGCACGAATCCGCTGTACTGGACGCTGCAGGAGTTCATCTACGCCGATGGCGACACCATGCCCTTCCGCTGGGCCGCGGCAGAAGAGAAGGCCCATCGCGCCGAGTTCGACACACTCGCGCGCCCGCTCATGTTTACCGGTGAGGCTATGTTCCCGTGGATGTTTGAGCAGATGCCCGAGCTCAAGCCCTTCAAGCCCGCCATGGATCTGCTGATGGAGGACACCAGCTGGGACAAGATCTACGACCCGCAGCGCCTGGCCTGCAACGAAGTACCACTCCAGGCTGCGGTGTACTTCGACGACATGTACGTGGATTCGGGCCTGCAGCTCGATACGCTCAGCCGCATTGGCAACTCGCATGCCTGGGTGACCAACGAGTTTGAGCACGATGGCCTGCACGGCAGCGCGGTGTTCAAGCACCTCTTCGACGAAACCCTCAACCGCGGAGACCTGCGCCAGATCTTCTAGCAAAGGAGTGTCCCCGTCCACCGGCACAAAAAGAGCGTCCCCTAGTGCAGAATAAGTGCCGGCAACGACAATGCCTCAGGTAGAGTACGGAAAGCGAAAACGCCCCTAAGAGAGCAAGGTGACGTGAAAGAGGAGGGCATTGACCTTTTGGTCATGCCCGACGATTGAACGTCAGATTGCCGCTTAGGGGCGTTTGCAGCGTCAATTGGTTTGGCATAGACCTGATGGTCATGCCTCACCTTTTGAATGACAAATTGTCGCTCTGGGCGGCGCGCAGCGTCGACCCGTTAGGCGAAGACGATCAAATTATCTCGATGAATCGCAGGCTTTTCGGCCAGGTCAGCCAACAGACGGTTGCCGGCAATCTGGTCCTGGCGGCGTCCTGCCGCAAGTTCCAGCACGTCCGAATCGGCCTCGGCGATACCGCGGGCGACGACCATACCGCTCGGGTCGCACACGTCGAGCACATCGCCCTCGGCAAACGCGCCATCGACCTCGCGAATACCCACCGCAAGCAAGGAAGAACCGCGGCTGACCAGCGCCTTCACGGCGCCGTCATCGACCGTCACCGAGCCATGCGCCTTGTCGCCCAGTGCGATCCACAGCTTGCGGGGCGCAATGTCCAGGCGCTCCGCCGGCGGATCGAACAGCGTGCCCACGCTCTCGCCGCGGGCGAGGCGCACGAGAGCATCGGGCTCCTCGCCCGAGCAGATCACGCTCTGAATGCCCGCCGTCATCAGAATGCGGCTCGCGCGAATCTTGGTAATCATGCCGCCCGTGCCCACCGATGTAGAAGAATCGCCCGCCGAGGCGATAATCTTGGCATCGATCTTATGCACGACCGGGACAAACTCGGCCGTGGGGTCCTCATGCGGATTGGCGGTATAGAGGCCATCGATGTCCGAGAGCGTCACGCACAGATCGGCAGAAACCAGGCAGCTCACAAGCGCCGCCAGCGTGTCGTTGTCGCCAAACTTGATCTCGTCGACAGTAACGGTATCGTTCTCGTTGACAACAGGCACCACGCAAAGCTCCACCAGGCGCAGCAGGGCGTCACGTGCGTGCAGGTAGGACGTGCGGCGGGCCGTATCGTGGCGCGTGAGCAGCACGAGCGAGGTGAGCAGGTCGCGCGCATGAAACTCCTCGTCGTAGGCCGACGAGATGATGCACTGACCAGCCGAGGCGCAGGCCTGCAGGCTCGGCAGGTCGCCGACCGGCTTGCGGTCGAAGCCCAACACGGGATAGCCACAGGCGATAGCGCCCGAGCTCACCACGACCAGACGCCAGCCGAGCTTGCGCAGCGCTGCGGCCTGATCGGCAAGCCCGCCGATAAAGGCGCGGTTGACCTTGCCATCGGCACCCACCACCGTGGACGAACCGATCTTTACCACCATCGTTTTATAAGAAGTCGTCATACGTCAAACCAATCGAATGTTGAGCAGGCGGGCGAGAAAATGATCCGTTTTCCTCCGTCCCCAAGGGATCGTCCCCAAGGGATCATTTTGCCCAGGGAAAGGCGGAAGCCGCGGCCATGTTCTTGCGCACGAGCTCGTCGCGCACCTGTGCCAGGCCCTGCTCCATGCCCACCACATAAGTCTGCGGGTACAGGAAGCGCTTGTAGACCGGATCCAGATGGTCCAGTGCCCAGGTGCAACGCTCGCGTGCGTCCTCAATGCTCTCGCGCGGGGCAACGGCACTGCCATCGCGCACGATCGGCGCCAGCAGCTCGCGATACTCAAGCTCGGAAACGTCGGTCACCAGGGCGGCATCGTTCACGGCCACGAGGGTATTGCCACGCGCGGCGCCCTCCCCCGCCAGATGATCCTCGTCATAGATCATGTCGCAGATCGGGCCGCCAAAGCCGTCGTAATAGCGGCGCACACGCTGCATGCCCGGAATCGTGCGCTTGTAAGGCTGCTCGGAGAGCTTCACCACCGGCGTCCACGGGTCCGTCTCGCTCGCGCGGCGGGCCGAAAGCTTGTACACGCCGCCCAACGCCGGCTGATCGTAGCAGGTCGCGAGCTTGGTGCCCACGCCAAAGCTATCGATGGGCGCGCCCTGGTCGAGCAGCGACTGGATCGTGTACTCGTCCAGGTCGTTGGAGACCGAAATCCCCACATAGGGCAGGCCCTCAGCATCGAAACGGCCGCGGACATACTTGGACAGCTTGGCGAGGTCGCCCGAATCGATGCGAATAGCCGACAGGCGCTCGCCCACCGCCTCCATCTCCTTGGCGACCGTAATGGCATGTTCGCAGCCCTCGCGCACGTCGTAGGTGTCGATGAGCAGCGTACAGTTCTTGGGACTCGACTTGGCAAAGGCGCGGAAGGCCTCGAGCTCGGAATCGAAGCTCATCACCCAGCTGTGCGCGTGTGTGCCAAAGACGGGGATGCCGTAGCGGCGCCCGGCAAGCACGTTAGACGTGGACGAGCAGCCGGCCACGTAGCTCGCGCGCGCAACAGCCAGGCCGCCATCGGGACCCTGGGCACGACGCAGGCCGAACTCGGCGACGGGGCGACCATCGGCCGCCAGTACCACGCGCGCCGTCTTGGTGGCAACAAGCGTCTGGAAACCGACGATGTTGAGCAGCGCGGTCTCGAGCAGCTGGCACTCCAGCGCCGGGCCGGTGACGCGCACCATGGGCTCGCGCGGAAAGACGAGCTCGCCCTCGAGCACGGCGTCGATATTCACGTGTGCACGGAAGTTGCGCAGGTAATCGAGGAATGCAGGCTTAAACATCGCGCCGCCGGCCGGAGCCTGGAGCGAGGCGAGGTAGTCGATGTCCTCGGGCGTAAAGCGCAGGTTCTCGACAAGCTCGGGCAGCTCGGCGGTGCCGCACATGACGGCATACGCGCTGCCAAAGGGATGGTCACGGTAAAACGTCGTAAAACAACCCTGCTCATTGGCCTTGCCGCTCTCCCACAGGCCCTGGGCCATAGTGAGTTCGTACAGATCGGTGAGCATTGCGATGTCGGTGGGATGCGAGATGTCGGTCAAAGCCATGGGGCGACCTTTCGGATGTGTTGTGCAGAGGTTGAGGGTTGGGCGAGGCGAACGTGCGGGCATGGAGCCCGGCGCGAACACGTTAGTGCAGGCCCATGCTGCCCGTGATCGTGTAGACCATAAAGACGATAAACGCGATGAGGGCGAGCACGATGATGATTTTTTGAGCCGGAGCCATGCCGGGGATCTCGTTCTCGCCCGTAGGCTCCTTGGAGGTGACCATGCGCTGGGCAAAGGTCATCTCGTCACGGCTCGGTTTGGGCTCGACGGGCTTGGGACGAGCGGCCTTTTTAGGCTGAGGTTTGGGTGCGGTGGGTGCGGGCTTCGCAGCGGCAGGCTTGGGTGCAGGCGCGGGCTTGGGCGCGGGCGCGGGCGCAACCTTCGCAGCGGCCTCCTCGGCCTTCTCGCGCTCGGCACGCAGGGCGGCCAGCTCCTCACGCTCGCGGCGCGCCTCTTCCTGGGCCTCGCGACGAGCCTTCTCGGCGCGGAGCTCTTCCAACTCGGCGCGCTCCTCGGCAGACAGTGGTTGGGACTCAAGCTCGGCCATGGTATTGCCCTTTCTTTTTAAAAAAAGCCGCCGACACAATGTCAGCGGCTTATCAAATCCAAGGGTGGAGACGAAGGGAGTCGAACCCTCGGCCTCTGCCATGCGACGGCAGCGCTCTCCCAACTGAGCTACGTCCCCAGGACAAGTTGATATTTTACCTACGGCTCGCCAACTGTCAACGCCCAATACCCAGTCTTTTTGGGACGGGGCTGTTTTGGCTACTTTTCGAACGTCCGAGCCACCCGATGATTTTTTAATCCCCGTCCCAGAAAAATCATCGGCGAACGCGCTACTTTGCGCTGGTGAGGACACCGGTGGTGTCGAACGCCGGGGTAAAGCTCTCGTCTACCGCTCCGCCTTCTTGCCAGAACATCGTCGTAAAGCCCAGGTCGTCGGCATGATCGAGCACCTGCTCGTACTCCTCGCGCGTCACGGCGCGTGCCAACTCGCCGCCCTGCTCGCGCATGAGCGCATTGGGCGTGTACTGGTTCATGACCGAAATCGGCACGTCACCCACCGTCTGCCACACCAGGTCCAGCACGCGGCACGAATCGTCCGCATGACCCGGCAGCACCAGGTGACGCACGATGATGCCGCGCTTCATGAGCCCGTCCTCGTCCACCAGCTCTCCCCCGCGGCGCTTAATCTCGCGCGCCATCTGAGCCAGGCCAGACACGGCTACACGCGGGTAATCCTGAATATGAGAGAGCGACTGCGCAAGCCTCGCATCGGCATATTTAAAATCGGTAAGCCACACATCGACTAGATCGCCGAGCGCAGCCACGGCACTCGCCCGCTCATAGCCGCTCGTGTTGTAGACGATCGGGATGTCCAGCCCGCGCGCCCGTGCCGCGGCAATAGCGGTCGGCAGCAGGTGCGCGTAGTGTGTCGCAGTCACCAGGTTGATGTTGCTGGCACCCTGGTCCTGCAGCTCCAGCATAATCTCGACCAAACGCTGGGACGTAATCTCAAGACCGAAATTGCCCGTCGAGATCTCGTGGTTTTGGCAGTAGACGCATTTGAGCGAGCAGCCGCTAAAGAAAATCGTGCCCGAGCCAGCCTCGCCCGAAATGGGCGGCTCCTCCCACATATGGAGCGCCGCGCGGGCGACCTTAAGCGTGTCGTCGGCGCCGCACACGCCACGCGCGCCCTCGTCGCGTGCCGCGCCGCAACGGCGTGGACACAAATGGCAGGCGGGCGAAAAAAGTTCG
>CABQKL010000009.1 GCA_902464645.1 uncultured Collinsella sp. | reverse complement strand
CGTCGATTCGCTACGTGAGCCTGATGGATGCCGAGGGCGCGAGCCCCGATAGGCTCGTGGTTCCCGAGCCGCGTCGTTCGTAGCCGTTAGCTTTACTGCAATGCAAAGCGGCCCTGCGTCTCTCGTGAGGTGCAGGGCCGCTGCCGTTGATTCGTGACGTCGCTAGAAGTTGGCGTCGTTGAGTTGTTCGTTCTCGAAGCCGTCGAGCTGTTGCTGTTCGGGCATATCGGCAACGCTCTCGAGCAGCTCGGTGGGATCGACGTTCATATTCCTACCGGCTTCGTTGCCGTTGACCAAGTCGTCCGAGAAGATGTCGACTTCCATTTCCTCGGCTTCCTCGATTTGAACTTCAAGTGGCACCTGGGTGCGAACGAGTTTGACTGCCGGACGCATGCGGGCAAACAGCGGCACGTACTCGATGATGATGGCCGAGTTCTCGAGACCATACCAACGTGCCGGGCTTCCGCAGGCGCGGCGGACGGCGTACTTGATGGCCATGACGCGATGGTCGTTGCGGTTGATGTCCGTTTCGGGGGCAAGCATCTTGCGCAGCATGCAAAAACGGAAGTCGCCCACGTTGCCGCGCGTCTCGTAGATGGAGTAGGTGTGGTGCTGCGGCGGCAACTCACCCGAGGCCATCAGGTCGCCAACGATCTGGCGCAGGTAGGCGTTGATGCGCTGATTGACCTTAAAGCCCAGGTCCAAGCGCACGCGGAACAGGAAGTCTGTGCCAAAGGTCTCAACGGAATACTCGTGCGTATAGGGCTCGTCGGTAACGTGTACGTTGATGAACCAATATGCCTTGGCGCGCTTGGGGTGCTTGTCCAGGATGGAATAGAGCACGTCGCGGTCGAGCGTGAGCGGGTCGGGGCTGTTGGTGAGGAACACCAGATTGTCGGCGAGCACGGGGTAGGTCTCGTCATTGCGCAGGCGGTTGAGCTGGTCGATGTACTTGGAGACGGGCAGCAAAATCGTCTGCGTGCGCTCGATGGCGGTGCCGCGGCGCCACACGTACATAAGGCCAAACAGCAGTGCGGCCAGGAAGATCATGACGTAGCCGCCGTCAAAGAACATGGTGAGGCACGAGGCGAAGAAGCATAGCTCAATGGCACCAAAGAGCAGGGCGAAGACGCAGGCACCCAGCTTGTGCTTGAGGATGCCGGCAATGTAGCTCGTCAAAAGCGTCGTGGTCATGAGCATGGTCACGGTAATCGCGAGGCCGTAGGCGCTCTCCATGCGCTCGGAGTTTTGGAACAGCAGCACGATGAAGATGCAGCCGACCCACATGATGTTGTTGACGAGCGGAATATAGAGCTGGCCCTTGGTGTCGCTGGGGTAGTGGATGCGCAGATGCGGCATAAGGTTGAGGCGCGTTGCCTCGGATACCAGCGAGAAAGAGCCGGTGATGAGCGCCTGCGAGGCGATGATGGCCGCTACGGCCGAAAGCACGATGGCAAAGGGGCGCAGGGGCTCGGGGAGCATCATATAGAACGGGTTGACGATATCCATCGCGAGCATCTGGGGGTTGGAGTTATTGGCGAGCAGCCAAGCGCCCTGACCCAGATAGTTGAGGATAAGGGCCGCCTTTACGAACGGCCAGGATGCGTAAATGTTAGCTTTGCCCACGTGACCCATGTCCGAATAGAGCGCCTCGGCGCCGGTCGTCGACAGAAAGACAAAGCCGAGCACCATGATGCCCGAGTGGTTGATGGGCGAGAACAGGAACATGATGCCGCGGATGGGGTTGAGCGCGCGCAAGATGGACAGGTTGCCGAGCATGTTGAACAGGCCGGCGCCTGCCAGGAACAGGAACCACAGTGTCATGAGCGGGCCGAACAGCTTGCCGATCGACGAGGTACCGGCGCGCTGCATGGCAAATAGGCCGCAGATAATGATGATGGTAATAATGATGACGTTGGTTTGCCCGTCACCCAATAGCGCGTGGCCCCACTCGATAGTGCGCAGGCCCTCAATGGCCGTGGTAACCGTGACGGCGGGGGTGAGGATGCCGTCGGCGAGCAGCGCCGCGCCGCCGATCATGGCGGGAAGAATCAGCCAAGGCGCCACTTTGCGCACCAAGCTAAACAGGGCGAAGATGCCGCCCTCGTTATGGTTGTCGGCCTTCATGGCGATTACAACGTACTTGACCGTGGTCACGAGTGTCATGGTCCAGATGACGAGCGAGAGCGCGCCCAAGATCATGTCCTCGCTGACGGTACCGATGCCGCCGTTGTTGGCGACGATTGATTTCATGGTGTACATGGGGCTCGTGCCGATGTCACCGTAGACGACGCCGAGCGTAACGAGCAGCATGCCAGCGGAGAGGGGAATGGCTCCATGCCCGCCTTGACTACGCTGGTCTTGGAGGCTTGCCTCCAGCTTGTTGTGTGCCACGTGGACTCCCTTGGACATCTGGCCTCTGCCACGAGCAGTAGACCTTTATGCCATCTTTATACATATAAGAGCAGTTTGGCACATCGGGGTGTTTTAGACAATAATCCCCATCTGGGGATTATTCATATACGCAGGTAGTATTTCAGAGCAGGGGCTTTTAGGCACGTGCCGCTTGGGCGATGCTTGCTTTGGCGTCTGCGCGTTTGCCGGCGAGTTCGCAAAAAATCGCGCCGCCGATGATAAGCGCGGCGCCCATCAGGCGGACCGGTGTTATGGTTTCGCCCAAAAGGACGGCCGAGAACACGACCGCCGAAAGCGGCTCGAGGTAGCCGACGACGGCGACGGTCTGGACGGGCAGTTTGGCGACGGCGCTAAAGTAGAGCAGGCAGCCGATGCCGGTGTTGACGACGCCGAGCATGACGACGGCGCGCCAATCAATACTGGCGGCGACGCCGGCGGACAGGAATGAGGGGGCGCCCTGCGTGAGGAGCGTAAGGACCAGCGCGGTCAAAAAGGCGGCGCTCACCTGGAGCGCGGAGTTCTCGAGGCCCTCGATGTGCGGCGCACCCTTGCTGGCGATGACCATCAATGCATAGCAGAAGGCCGAGGCGATGCCGCACACGATGCCTGCGATGGGCATATTGCCGCCGAGGCCTTGGGCCGCGATGAGGAAGGCGCCGCAGGCGACAGCTATGAAGCCGGCGATTTTGCCACCGGTCAATTTTTCGCCAAAGATGAGCGGGGAGAGCGCCATAACGATGATGGGGCCGCAGTAGTACAGCAGCGAGGATATGCCGACGCCGAGCGTCTGGTAGGCGCGGAACAGAAAAATCCAGCTGGCGCCCAGCGCGGCTCCCGAGAGGAGAAGGGCTGCGGCTTCGCGGGGGCGAGATGGCGCCTGCAACTTATGGCGTTGGGTGATGGCGAGGACGGTGACAAGCGAGAGTGCGCCCAAAAACGTGCGCAGGAGCACGATATCGGAGCTCGGCAGCGCGATGGCAGCGGCGATGATGCCGTTTGAGCCAAACAATAGCAATGCTGCTAGGTACGTAAACAGTCCGTTGTTCATGCGCTGACATCCCCTCTATATCCGAGCATGTTCACTATGGGTGAACTTGCTTTAGAAGAAAAGCGAATATAATGCATGGCAAACATGACAAAAACTCATGCAAAGGTGGAGGCGTGCCGTGGAGACCAATATCCTAAAGATGCAAGTGCTGCTCGAGACGGTGCGTGCCGGCAGCTTTACGCGTGCTGCAGAGCGGCTGAGCTATTCGCAGTCGGGCGTGAGCCGTATGGTGGGCGACCTTGAGGCAGACTGGGGTTTTAAGGTGCTTGATCGCAGCCGCGAGGGCGTGGTGCTTTCTGCCGACGGGCGGCAGGTCATGCCGGCAGTCGAGGCGTTATGCGAAGAGTTTGGCCGCCTGCAGCGACGCGTGGACGAGATGCGAGGGCTCATGCGTGGCAAGATCTGTATCGGTACGTTTTCGAGTGTGGCGACCCATGTACTGCCGCCGGTGATCGCGCGGTTTCGCGCCGATCATCCGGACGTCGATTATGAGTTGCTGATGGGCGATTACTCCGAGATTGAGCAATGGGTGGCAGAAGGCCGCTGCGACTTGGGCTTTATTCCGCGCGAGCCACGCGGCGCCGGCATGGCGTCGCGGCCGTTGGTACAAGACGAGCTGATGGCCGTGGTGCCAGCGGGCTCCTCGCTTGCCACCGCGGAGGTCGTTTCCCTTGCCGATTTGGCCAACGAGCAGTTTATTCTGCTGGAACGCGGTAGCGACGACGAGATTACGCCGCTGTTTCGCCGCGCGGGCCTGGCGGTGCGCTCCAAGCTGTCGACCTGGGATGACTATGCGATTATGGCCATGGTCGAGGACGGCCTGGGCGTGAGCATTCTTCCCGCGCTCATCTTGCGCCGCTGCCAGTTCGATGTTGCCGTGCGCCCGCTCGAGGGACGTCCCCATCGGCAGATCAACGCCATATACCGCACCGCTGACGTTTCGCTTGCGGCGGCTCGCTTCCTTGAATATCTCTAAACGTGTACACGTCATTGTTCGCTTTGGGCAAATCTCGGAGTCTGGTACATTTTCTTATGAAATTGAACTTCCGGATAATGCGCCGCGCTATACTGCTGCCTAAATTGAACTCAGGTTCAATTCGTGTTCTATAAATTGAACTTTGCCAGCAAGGAGGTTCTAGTGGCCCAAGAGACGTTTAGCGATCGCCTGCGACAGACTATGTCCGATCGCGACGTTCGCCAGTCGGACGTAATCCGCGCATCGGAGATGCTCGGCAAAAAACTCGGCAAGAGTCAGATGAGCCAATATGTGAGCGGCAAGACGATTCCGCGGCGCGATGTGGCAGAGCTGCTCGCCCGCATTTTGGAGGTCGATGTTACCTGGCTGCTCGCCGGTGACGCCGACCAAGGTGAGACCCCTCCGTCCCATAACGTTGCCAAATCCGAACCTAGTCCCACGGCTCAAATTCCAAGGAGCACCACCATGCGTACTTTTTCTAAATCCACCAAACTCGAGAATGTCCTGTATGACGTGCGCGGTCCCGTCGTCGACGAGGCAGCCCGTATGGAGGACGAAGGCGAGCGCATCCTCAAGCTCAACATCGGCAACCCCGCGCCCTTTGGTTTCCGCACGCCCGATGAGGTCATTAAGGATATGCGCCAGCAGCTGCCCGACTGCGAAGGCTATTCCAACTCGCGCGGCCTGTTCTCTGCGCGCAAGGCGATCATGCAGTATTCGCAGATCAAAGGCCTGCCCAATGTTCAGATGGAGCATATCTACACGGGCAACGGCGTGTCCGAGCTCATTCAGCTTTCGATGAACGCGCTGCTCGACAACGGCGACGAGATCCTGATCCCCAGCCCCGACTATCCGCTCTGGACGGCGTGCGCAACCCTTGCCGGCGGTCATCCCGTGCACTATCTGTGCGATGAACAGGCGGATTGGTATCCCGACCTGGAGGATATGGAGTCCAAGATCACGAGCGCGACCAAGGCCCTCGTCATCATCAACCCCAACAACCCCACGGGCTCTGTCTATCCGCGCGAGGTGCTCGAGGGCATTGTCGAGATCGCGCGCAGGCACCAGCTCATGATTTTTGCCGACGAGATCTACGACCGCCTGTGCATGGACGGCTACGAGCACGTCTCCATTGCTTCGCTCGCCCCCGACCTGCCCTGCATTACGTTTAGCGGCCTGTCCAAGTCGCATATGATTGCGGGCTATCGCATTGGCTGGATGGTGCTTTCGGGCAACCAGCGCTGCATGAGCGACTTCATCATGGGCGTCAATATGCTCTCTAACATGCGCCTGTGCTCCAACGTGCCGGCTCAGTCGATTGTCCAGACGGCGCTCGGCGGCCATCAGTCGGTTAACGACTACATCCGCCCCGGCGGTCGTGTCTACGAGCAGCGTAACTTTGTGTATGAGGCACTCAGCAAGATCGATGGCATCTCGGTGGTCAAGCCGCGCGCGGCGTTCTACATCTTCCCCAAGATGGATGTTAAGAAGTTCAACATCACCGATGACGAGCAGTTTGCCCTCGACCTGCTGCACGAGAAGAAGATCCTGATCACGCGCGGCGGCGGCTTTAACTGGGCCGAGCCCGACCACTTCCGCATCGTGTACCTGCCGCGCATGGAAGTACTCAAAGAGTCCCTCGAAGACCTCGCCGACTTCTTCGATCATTACCGCCAGAGCTAATTAGTTCCGCCGTTCTACCGAACGGCGGACCGCTTGACGCTGCGCGAGCCGCATTCACGCCAATCTGACGTTCAATTTCGAGGGCGCGACCAGAAGGTCAGCGCCCTCTCATTTCACGTCACCTTGGCGCAAATGCGGCTCGCTCGCTGTCGTGTGCTCAACCGGCATCGTTATCACGATCCGCATTTAACGGAGCAAAGCTGGTTATTTTTGTTGGCTGTCTAAATAACGATTCCGCAACAGTGGTCGATTTCGTGCTGGATGATTTCGGCGGTGTAGCCCGAGAAGTTCTTGATGCGGTGGACGAAGTTCTCGTCCAAATACTCAACCTTAATGCGGCGATAACGAGTGCAGGGACGCTCGCCGACGAGCGAAAGACATCCTTCGCTCGTCTGGTAGGCATTGACCTGCTCAAGAATTTGCGGGTTGTACATGAGCAGCGCCCTGTTGCCGTCCTTTACGCAGATGATGCGCTTGCGTACGCCGATCATGTTGGCGGCGAGGCCCACGCACTCGTGCTCATGCTCGTGGAGCGTATCCAGGAGGTCTTGCCCGATCACGGCGTCGTCGGGTCCCGCATCTTCGGAAGGCAGGCGTAAAAAGAACTCGGATTTCATGATGGGCTTAATCATGGCGGGCTCCTCATGTCTTATGCGTTCGTGGACTTTTAATAATAGCGCGGAAGGAAAGCCGCGCGTCCGCGTTACAATCTTTCGACGTTGGACCATGTTGCCAGATTCGTCGTGTACGGCGTCTGGTGTAAGTCTAGGGCTCATTTTCGCCCTGGACCGTTCCTCTGGGGCGATGCGATTGTCGTTCTAAGAGGAAGGAATTTCATGGGGACCAAATCCCAAAAGCAAACTCAATCACCGTCGACGGCCTCGGCGATTCTCGTCGTAATGTATGTTGCAGCCTTTGTTGCCGCGTTTAACGAGAACATCATTAACGTGGCGTTGCACGACATTATGGCGGCCTTTTCGGTGAGTGCCACCACGGCGCAGTGGCTCGTTTCGGGTTACATGATCGTGACGTCGATCTTTACGGCCATCATGGCCTTTCTGTCCGGTCGTTTCTCGACGCGCAGGCTGTTGTTTTTCGCATGCGGATGTATGGTCGCCGGCGAAGTCCTGTGTCTGATCGCTCCGTCGTTTAGCGTTTTGCTGCCAAGTCGTATTTTGCAGGCTGCGGGGTCGGGCATCTTGTTTCCGCTCATGATGAACGTGGTGCTGTCTTGCGCCCCGCGCGAGAAGCTCGGTCTGTATCTGAGCCTGGGCGGTGCCTGCATTACGCTAGGACCGGCGTTTGGACCCGTAATCAGCGGTCTTATGTGCACGTTGTTTGGCTGGAGGGCGGTGTTCGTAGTGCCGCTGGTGGGCGGCATTGTGGTCGCTGCGGCGGGCGTTAAGCTTGTTCAGAATGTCGGAGAGCGCTCGAACACCACGCTTGATATTCTGTCGGTTGTTTTGCTCGCCGCCGGCATTACGGCATTTGTGTATTCCGTAGGCGAGTTCTCGACCAATCTGATTGCCGGTATCGTGACGCTCTTCGCCGCCATGGTGCTGCTCGGCCTGTTTGCGGCCCGCCAGCTCAAGCTCGAGCATCCGGTGCTTAACGTGCGCCCCATGGCGAGCGTTCGTTTTTGGCCTGCGTGCCTGCTTGTGGTGGTGTCGATGATGACGACGTTTTCGATGAGCGTATTGTTGCCGCTCTATTTTGAGGGCGCATACGGCATGACCGCACTTGTTGCGGGCCTGCTCATTTTGCCGGCGATTGCCTGCAATGCCGTGACCTCGATTGTGGGCGGACGCGTGATGGATGCCCGTGGCGCATGGCCGCTGCTGCCGGTCGGCTTTGCCCTGATTGCCGTGGGGCAGACTGCCATCTCGATGACGGCGGCAAGCATGAACATCGGCGTTGTCGTGGTGCTGACCGTTGTGGTGTATGCCGGAGTCGGCCTGGTGCTGAGCCCCTCGCAAACGGCCGGCTTGGAGACGCTGCCTGCCGCTGAGCATCCTCACGGAACGGCATTGCTCAACACGTGGAACATGATTGCCGCATCGTTTGGCCCGTCGCTGTTTATCGGCCTGCTCTCGAGTTCTGCGGCGACTGCTGGCGCGGCTGGCGCTGCGACCGACGTTGCCCAGGCGATTGGATTTGCAGCTGCCGTGCGCGTGGCGGCTGTAATTGCCGTGGTCGGGTTTGTGGCGTCGCTGGTGTACGCTCGTCGCGAGTCGCACATGTCGCATTAATGTGTGCACATAGATTCTGCAGCTAGATTGGATGGCGACACCATAAACTAATGGACGTTTTGCCGAGAGGCATGAATGTTTAAAGCGCAAAGAGTGCGCGACGGGCCCCGCGAATGGGGCGATGATGCCCGAGAGGGCCAAGAAGGAGTCTCATGTCCGAGAACGAAGAGATCATGAACGAGACCGAGAACGAGACCATGGCTGCCGAGGTCGAGGCAGTCGAGACCGTGGAGACCGAAGCTGCCGAGGTTGAGGCTGCTGACGAGGTTTCCGCCGAGGAGGAGGCCGAGGTTGTCGAGGCCGCCGTTGATTACGATGACGAAGAGCTGATGGACAAGATGCAGAAGGCCGCCCGCCTGCTGCGTAGCCGTCGCTTTGCTATTTCCAAGGAGGAGGAGGCCAAGGCCGAGCGCATGGCGAACATCGAGCGCGCCATCAAGCTTCTTGACCTCAAGCCCAAGATGGAGCAGAAGGAAATGTCCGACCTGTTGGGCATGCGCCTCCGTGAGCTCGACGGCCTGATGGCCGAGGCCGAGGCTGCCGATCTGGTCGGCCGCATCGACGACGCCGAGGGCGATATGCGCAAGATCGTCGTCTTCGCTGCCGAGGATGCCGCTGAGGGCCTGGTCGAGCTTGCCAACAAGAAGGAGAAACTCCTGCCCGAGCTTTCTTACGAGGAGGCCACCGAGCTGATGGCTGCCCTTGATAAGGTTATCGCTCCGCTCGTCGCCATGGGTCTGGACGAGGACCGTGGTCCTCGCGGCGGCCGTGACGACCGTGGCGGCCGTGGCGGCGACCGCGGCGGTCGCGGTGGCGATCGCGGTGGCCGCGGCGGCTTTGGTGACCGTGGCGGCGACCGTGGCGGTCGCGGCGGCTTTGGTGACCGTGGCGGCGACCGTGGCGGTCGCGGCGGCTTTGGCGGCAACCGTGGTGGCTATGGCGACCGCGGCGGCAACCGTGGCGGCTTTGGCGGCAACCGCGGTAACGACCGCGGCGGTCGCAACGGCGGCGGCTTCCGCGGCAACCGTTTCTAGGGGTTACGCGGTTCTACGAACCGCGTAACTAGTTGACGCTGCGCGCCACCCAGGGCGACAATTTGTCATTCAAAAGGCAAGGCATGACCAGAAGGTCTATGCCTTGCCTTTTTCATGCCAACTTGTTCGCCCTGGGCGGCGCTCGCTGGCGTTGCCAAAGCATCGGCGTTGTCTTGATTCAAAGCTGCCGAAAGATAGTCATTGGGGACGTTCTTGTTTGACTAGTCGTTTAAGAACGTCCCCAACGACTACATAGCATGAGAGTGGATAATCTCCCGGTTTGAGTCTGCATTCAAGCTCAAAGTGGGAGATTATCCACTCTCGTTTCGTTTGTTGATTTCGATGCCTACATTTGTAGGAACAGTTCGTGGAGGCGGGTGTCTTCATCGAGTTCGGGGTGGAAGGTTACGCCGAGCTGGTTGCCCTGGCGCGCGGCGACGATGCACCCGTCGACTTTCGCTAAGGCCTTTGCGTCGCCGTGGACCTCGACGATGCGGGGCGCGCGGATAAACGTCAGCGGCACTTCACCGTCGATGCCGGCTACCTGCCCCTTGGTTCGAAAGCTGCCGAGCTGTCTGCCGTAGGCATTGCGCTCGACAAGCACATCCATGGTTGCCAAACGCGGCGTGCCCTTATCGTCATGGGCGGCAAGGTCGTGAGCCAGCAGAATCAGGCCGGCGCAGGTGCCCAGGACGGGCATGCCTTCAACAATGCGGGCACGAAGCTCCTCGAGCATGCCCAACTCATCAAGCAGCTTTCCTTGAACGGTAGACTCACCGCCGGGAAGTACTAGACGGTCAAAGTCCTGCTGCAAATCGGCCGCCTGCCTCAGCTCAATACAGTGTGCGCCCAGCTCGGACAGCCTCGCCTCGTGCTCGGCAAAAGCACCTTGGACCGCCAGCACGGCGACCGTCTGGTCTGCGTAATCGCTCATGTGCGATCCTTTCTGCCGGACTAGCGTCCGCGCTCCTCCATGATGATCTCGATCTCGTCGGCGTTGATGCCGACCATGGCCTCGCCCAGGTCCTCCGAAAGCTCGGCAATGAGCTTGGCATCGGTGAAGTTTGCCACGGCCTTGACGATGGCGGCGGCGCGCTTGGCCGGGTCGCCGCTCTTAAAGATGCCCGAGCCGACAAAGACGCCCTCGGCGCCCAGCTGCATCATCAGCGCAGCGTCGGCGGGGGTCGCTACGCCGCCGGCGGCAAAGTTCACGACGGGAAGCTTTCCCGTGGCATGGACCTCGCGCACCAGCTCGACCGGAACCTGCAGTTGCTTGGCTGCCTCAAAGAGCTCGTCATCGCGAAGGGCAATAACGTCGCGGATCTGATTTTGGATCTTGCGCATGTGACGCACAGCCTGAACGACGTCGCCCGTGCCCGGCTCGCCCTTGGTGCGAATCATCGTGGCGCCCTCGGCAACACGGCGCAGCGCCTCGCCCAGGTCGCGGGCACCGCAGACAAACGGGACGTCAAACTGGGTTTTGTCGATGTGGTAGACATCGTCGGCGGGGGAGAGAACCTCGGACTCATCGATGTAGTCGATATCGATGGCCTGAAGGACCTGCGCCTCGACGATGTGACCGATGCGGCACTTGGCCATGACGGGGATGGAGACGGCCTCTTGGATGCCCTTGATCATCTTGGGGTCGCTCATGCGCGAGACGCCGCCTGCGGCACGGATGTCGGCCGGGATGCGCTCGAGTGCCATGACGGCGCAGGCGCCCGCCTCCTCGGCGATGCGTGCCTGCTCGGGCGTGGTGACGTCCATGATGACGCCGCCCTTGAGCATCTGCGCGAGCTCGCGATTGAGTTTGACGCGATCGGCCTTGCTGGTCTGTTCTGCCATGGTTGCTCCCTTGGTTGGCATGTGCATTGCTTGACGGAACATCCTATCGGGGAGCTGGGTATGGCGAAATACTCAGATTTCGAGATAATGACAAGGTCAGACTAATACCAGATTGAATGACTTAATAAGGTCAGGTGATAGGCTCATGCTTGACTACAATTTGGAAAAACGCGGCGGAGCATCGCTCTATGAGTATGTTTACCAGCAAATTCGAGATGATATCGTTGCTGGACGCATTGCGGCGGGGGAGCATCTTCCGTCTAAGCGTGCCTTTGCCAGCCATCTGGGAATCAGTGTCATTACCATCGAGAATGCATATAGCCAGTTACTTGCCGAGGGCTATATTTGCTCAAAGCCGCGTCGTGGCTACTACGCTTGTGAGCTTCCGGATGCACCGGTTTTGCCTTTGGCTGAGACAGAGTTTGATCGAGATTCCGCTCCTGCGGGTCTTAACGCACATGATGTTGATGGACGGGTCGAGCAATTCGACGCACTTTCTCCTTCCACTTTGGAGGCGGCGCGGCTTTGGCAAAGCGCACTGCGGGCGACGCTGGCATCCGAAGACGAGCGCGAAATCTTTTCGCCCGCGCCAGCACAGGGCACCGCTCGGCTACGACGCGCAATTGCTCATCATCTGCGCGGGACAAGGGGTATGAATGTCGACCCCAACAACATTGTTATCGGCGCGGGCGCCCAGCTGCTCGATACCATGTTGGTTCAGCTGCTTGGAGCCGACAAGGTTTATGCCGTTGAAGATCCGGGCTATTTGCGCCTGACGCGCATCTATCAGGCTATGGGTTGCAAAGTTCGGCATATCCCGTTGGATGGTGAGGGCGTGGATTTGAGCGCTCTGCAGAAAACCGGGACCGACGTTCTTCACCTGATGCCGTCCCATCAGTATCCGACCGGCCTTGTGACGAGCATTGCACGTCGCTATGCGCTGCTGAGCTGGGCCGCCGAGCAGCCGGGCCGATATCTCATCGAAGACGACTTCGATTGTGAGTTTCGCCTTGCCGGCAAGCCGATTCCCGCGCTCGCGTCAATCGATGCCGCCCAGTCGGTTATTTACACCAACACGTTTTCGAAGAGCCTTTCATCGGCGTTGCGTTTGGCGTATATGGTGTTGCCCGATGAGCTGATGGAGCGGTTTAGGCACAACCTTGGTTTTTACGCCTCTTCGGTGAGCTCTGTTGACCAGGTTGCCTTGGCGCGTTTGCTGGAATCGGGTGATTACGAGCGACATGTGAACCGCGTGCGCGTGCGCGCTCGCGAGGCGCGCGATGGCCTGGCGGCGCTTGTACGGAAAGCGTTCCCGGCAGGGGAGGTCTCGATCGAGCATGCGGACGCAGGCCTTTACTGCACCGTGGTTGCGGAGCGCGGAGCGGGCGGAAGCTCTTTTGTGCGGGCCCTCACGCGCTCGAGTATCCCTTTTGTCGACATCAGTGACTGTTATTGGTGTGCCGATGGCGCATCTGTCCCTGAAAACTCAAGTCAAATTCTTGTTCAGTATGACGATTTGAGTCCAAAAGTGCTTAATACCTTGGAATTGCAGCTAATGGGAGCACTCTGCAACCTAAGTGAGTAGACCTTTGGAACTTTGGAGACCAGGCAGTTTTGTAACAAGCTATCTACCTGCGGTTTTGAAAAGCAGGATGACCGGCCTGCTCGGGATGTTCAAAAAAGCCTACTCACTTGCCGCGCAAAGTTTCTGCATAAGAAAAAAATGGGGTTTTCAACAGGGCTTCGTCCAGCTTTTGGCAAGCTTTTGGCCAGTTGGGGAGGGCTGTTGAAAACTTAACAGTCCGTTCGGTGCCATTTTTGGTGCGTTCGCCCCAATGTGAGACAGGCTGGGTTGAAATTCGTGTTTTCCTGTGCCTATGAAGGATTTACTTTGTGACATATCGGCTTTTAGATACTGGCGTTTGCCCCCTCAAGTCCGCGCTTTGTGTCCGCCGCTTCCGCGACCGGAAGAAGACCGGCAGCGATATGACCTCGCCCGTAACCCGACGGCTGCGGTTGCGCTCGGTTTTCCGCTGTATACATTGGTTCGTACGAGAAACAAACGGACTTGTCCTGCCAGCATTAGACAGCGGCTGTTTCTTGGTGAGCTCCCCAGGGAATCTGTGCTGGAAACGGAGCATGGATTTTTGATTACGTCTCCTCTACTGACGGCATTCATCATGTCGCGGCATCTGACAGATCTTCAGCTTCTTTTTGTGTTGGCGGAGATGTGTGGCTTGTTTGCGGTGTGCGCTCTGCCGGTGGCACTTGAGGCGGAGCTTACGCGTGCAATTGATTCGGGCGCGATTTCGACAACGTTCGGTTGGGTGCGCTGCCCGTCCGAGGACGGCGCCACTTCAAATTTATGGCGTCGAGACGCTTTGGTTTTGGGCAGAGACCTTGACCGTTTTTGTTCAGATGTTTGCGGGATGCGTTACGGCAATAGATTTATGGCGGTATCGCAACTCGTCCCATTGGGTGCCGCGTCGCCTTTTGAGGTCGAGGCGTATTTGTTGCTCGGGCTGCCGCGAGCCCTGGGAGGCGAAGGGTTTTGCGGCATAGAGCTCAATGTCGAAGTGACGTTAAGCACAAGTGCTCGAGCGATTGTGGGAAAGTCCCGTGTATATATCGACCTACTACTTTCTACGCCGGACGGCAGGCGACAGGTGGCCATTGAATGTCAGGGAAAGGCCTCGCACGGACGCGCAGGGGATGGCTTGCGTGACGCTGACCGCATGACGGCGCTTCAGGCCATGGGCTACGATGTACTTCTCCTGACACACAGACAGATATCCGATGAGGATAGATTCCACGCGATCGTTAAGGCCGTGTGCAGGATGCTCGATGCTGAATATCGTGATAAAAGCTCGGATGAGCAAAGGGCCGAGGCATTACTCCGGTCTGAACTATTCGTTGACTGGACAAAATTGGGAGTAATTGACGGAAAGATGCCCGTTAGACACAAAATAGCTCGATCGTGGACGGTTGCGGTTCTAAGTGAGTAGACTTTTGGCACTTTGGCGACCAGGCCGTTTTGCAACAAGTCATTTACCTGCGGCTTTATAAAGCAATATGGGTGGTGTGCTCGGCAAGTTCCAAAAAGTCTACTCACTTAGTTTTTGACGAGAAGCCGATGCCTAAGGCGGTCCTATTTCAGGGCGTTAACGAGTCCTCGAGACACAAAAAGGCCCGAACCAATACGGTCCGGGCCTCATCGAGCTAGAGGTTATGTCTCAGGCGGTTGGCTTAGCCAAAGTAGCGCTTGAGCAGGCCGGCGAAAGCCTTGCCGTGGCGAGCCTCGTCGCGAGCCATCTCGTGCACGGTGTCGTGGATGGCATCGAGGCCAGCGGCCTTGGCGCGCTTGGCAAGATCAGTCTTGCCGGCGGTGGCGCCGTTCTCGGCCTCAACGCGCATCTCGAGGTTCTTCTTGGTGGAGTCGGTCACGACCTCGCCCAGGAGCTCAGCGAACTTGGCAGCGTGCTCGGCCTCCTCGTGGGCAGCCTTCTCCCAGTACAGGCCGATCTCGGGATAGCCCTCGCGATGAGCGACGCGAGCCATGGCCAGGTACATACCGACCTCGGAGCACTCGCCCTCAAAGTTGGCGCGCAGGTCGGCAACGATGTCCTCGGAGACGCCCTCCATCTTGGCGACGCCCACGACGTGCTCGGCAGCCCACTCGAGCTGGCCCTCCTCCTGCTTCAGGAAACGAGAACCGGGAACGCCGCACTGGGGGCACTTAAAATCCTCGGGCAGCTGGTCGCCGTCGAACTCTTCCACATAACCGCAAACGGGGCAAACAAACTTCATGATTCGATCCTTTCGATCGATGGCGATTGCGCGCTCGTCCGGTCCCGTAAGGGCCCTCTCCGGACGTGCGTCTTGACGAGTTCTATTATCCATAAATGCAACCAAATGTGAAGCCTATTAGGAATGATTTTTAATAAAACAATTTTGAGATATGAAGATGTTGATTGATTAACGGTTTGCAAGTCATATACGGACGCCGCTGAGTACAATCGGTCGAGCAAATGTTGATCTATCAACAAATGAAGGAGTTTCCTTTATGCATCTAGCCCGTCGTGCCTGGTGCCGAACATATCAGACGGTTTTTCGCATTGCATTGCCGATCCTGCCCTATACCGAGCCGCGCATTTTAGAGCATGCCGAGGATGTGCCCGCGGTGCTTCAAAAGCGCTCGATCCAGAAGGTCCTTATCGTGACGGATCCCGGCATTGCCCGTCTGGGGCTCACGGCACCGCTTGAGACGGCGCTCGCATCCAGGGGGATTGGCGTTACGGTCTATGCCGAAACGCGTGCAAACCCCACGGTTTCAAACGTGGAAGAAGCGGCGTCCCTGTATCGAGAGAGCGCCTGCCAGGCCATTATCGGCTTTGGCGGTGGCTCGGCCATGGACTGTGCCAAGGGCGTGGGCGCACGCATTGCGCAGCCAAACAAGCCCATCAACAAGATGCGCGGCCTGCTGCGGATTCATCGTCGCCTGCCGCTGCTCATCGCCGTTCCCACTACCGCCGGTACGGGAAGCGAAGTCACGCTTGCGGCGGTAATTACCGATGACGGGACGCACTACAAATACCCCATTAACGACTTTGTGCTCATCCCGCGTTTTGCAGTCCACGACCCCGAGTTTACGTGCGGCTTGCCCGCTTCCATTACGGGGCAGACGGGCATGGACGCCCTGACGCATGCCGTTGAGGCCTTTATCGGGCGAAGCACCACGCCC
Organism: uncultured Collinsella sp.; assembly: GCA_902464645.1. Taxonomy (GTDB): domain Bacteria; phylum Actinomycetota; class Coriobacteriia; order Coriobacteriales; family Coriobacteriaceae; genus Collinsella. The sequence goes on along the minus strand of CABQKL010000009.1, from coordinate 18,106 downwards.
TATACGCGCAAGATGGCGCGACAGGCGGTGCAGCTTATCCACGACAATTTGCTCGAGGCCTATGAGCATGGTGACGACATGCGCGCTCGTCGCAATATGCTTTCGGCGGCGTATAAGGCGGGCGTTGCGTTTACCCGCTCCTATGTCGGATATGTGCATGCCATCGCGCACAGTCTGGGCGGCCGATACGGAATTCCGCACGGTTTGGCCAACGCGACCATCCTGCCGCACATGCTTCGCGCTTATGGTGACGCCGCCGCCCCCAAGCTTGCCGATCTTGCTCGCATGGCGGGCGTTGCGCCGGCTACCGCGCGGGACAGTCTTGCAGCCGAGGCCTTTATCGATTGGGTCGACCGCATGAACGAGGCCCTGGGAATCCCCAAATATGTCTCGGGTATTCGCCGCTCCGACATTCCCGAGATGGCGGCGCATGCCGATGCCGAGGCCAATCCCTTGTACCCCGTTCCTCTTTTAATGGACCGCCTGGAGCTCGAGCATATGTACGAAGTTGTTGCAGGTGGTATGTTTGAGGACGAGAACTAGGAGGGTCCATGAATACCGAGGAAATCGCGCGCATTGTCGGCGAGCAGCGCGCCTATTTTAAGACGCACGCCACGTTTGATGTCGATGCTCGACGTCGCGCCCTCGTGCGCCTGCGCGATACGGTATGGGCGCACGAGGCCGATATTGCCCATGCGCTCAAGACCGATTTGGGTAAGTCGCATGACGAGGCATATATGTGCGAGATCGGCACCTCGCTTTCCGAGATTCGTCATCAGATCGCTCATGTGGCTCGATGGAGTCGTCCGCGACTACGTCCGTGCGACCTTGCCAATGCCGTGAGCGTGTGCAAGACGCAAGCCGTGCCCTATGGCGTCACGCTCATCATGGCTCCGTGGAACTACCCGTTTTTGCTGACGCTCGAGCCGCTCGCCGGCGCGCTCGCCGCGGGTAACACCGTGGTCATCAAGCCGAGTGCCTATGCGCCGGCTTCGAGCGCGGTGCTCAGACAGATTTGCGAGGAAGCATTTGATCCGTGCCTGGTGACGGTCGTCGAAGGCGGGCGTGCCGAGAATGAGGCGCTGCTCGATGAATGCTGGGACAAAACTTTCTTTACCGGTAGCGTTCCGGTCGGCAAGCTCGTCATGGAGCGCGCGAGCAAAAACCTCACGCCCGTGACGCTTGAACTGGGCGGCAAGAGCCCCTGCATCGTGGATGCGACGGCAAACTTGAAGGTCGCGGCACGTCGCATCGCATTTGGTAAATGGCTCAACGTGGGCCAGACCTGTGTAGCGCCCGACTATCTGCTGGTCGACGTGCGCGTGCACGATGAGCTGTTGGGGCTCATCAAGGAGGAGGTCCGCCGCATGTTTGGCGAGCATCCGCTCGACAACGAGGACTACGGTCATATTGTCAATGCAAAGCATTTTGCGCGCGTACGCGGGCTGATCGATCCCGATAAGGTTGTGCTGGGAGGCACGGCGCGCGAGTCGTCGCTCAAGATTGAGCCGACGATCTTAGACGGCGTGGCGCCTGAGGACGCCGTAATGCAGGAGGAGATTTTCGGCCCCATCTTGCCGGTGCTGACGTTTGAGAGCCTAGACGAGGCCGAAACGTTTATTACGGATCGTCCGACGCCACTGGCCCTGTATATCTTTAGTCAGGATCACGCGGTTCAGCAGCGCTTTGTGCGCTACGTGCCCTTTGGCGGCGGCTGCGTCAACGACACGATCATGCATTTGGCTACGAGCCATATGGGCTTTGGCGGCATGGGTGCGAGCGGTATGGGTCAGTACCATGGCCGCGAGAGCTTCGATACGTTTAGCCACAAGAAGAGCATCGTGAACAAGGCAACCTGGCTGGACGTGCCGTTTCGGTATGCGCCCTACGCAAGCTGGAAGCACAAATTCGTGCGCATGTTTGTGCATTAGAATCAGATGGCGTAGCGACAAACGGTCGAAAAGACACGAGGTGGGGCGAATTTGTGTCCGCGCGAGTTCGTAGACTTCTCTGTAAGGTTAAACGCCGGGTATTCCGGCTGTTAGAGGAGTTGCTATGTACGAGCCTTCACGTGTTCTTCTGTCGTTTCATATCGCAGGATTTCAATATGCCGACGGCGCTTTGGTCCTAGGCGATCTTAAAGCGGGCGATAAACTGACGCTGTGCGCCGAGCGCGATAATCTCCATGATCCCGAGGCGGTTGCGATCTACTATGGCAAGACCAAACTTGGCTATGTTCCGGGAAACGAGGTCGGCCCGCTGTCCTTGATGATGTATTACGGCCATGAGGACGTATTTGAGGCCCGCGTGCAGCAGGTTGCTCCCGAGCGCAGCCCGTGGCATCAGGTGCGTGTTGGACTCTACGTGGTGGATGCTCGCTAATCGGTAAGGGAGACTGCCATGTTTGATGACGACGACCAGTTCGATCTGACAGACGATCCGTTTGAGTGGGATATGCTACTCGATGACGATGAGTTGGAGCGGGATCGTAAGAAGCGGCAGGATAAGAATACCCAGGGTGACGCTTCGAAAAAGCAAGACAAGCGCCGCCGCGGACTGTTCGGCGGGTTCTTTGGATAACCGCCGCATCGCTGCGTCTGTATACTTAGCACGAGTTGAACACGTTGCGAAATGAGGGCATAGACGATGATGTGGTTTACCGCCGACCTGCACCTAGGCGATACGAATATCTTGCACGACATGGACCGGCCGTTTGGCTCGGTCGAGGAGATGAACCGCAAGGTCAGCGATGCCATCAATGAGTGCGTGGCTGCGGATGACCGTCTCTACATCCTGGGAGACTTTACCTATCGTTTGCCCCTAGCGGATGCCGTGCACCTGCGCGAGCGTATCGAATGCAAGAATGTGACGCTCATCCGCGGTAACCATGACGGCGACTGGGAAGATCCCGACGCACCGCAGATTTGGGAAGACGTGCGTGATTACCTGGAGATTGCTCCCGGCTATGCCAAGGGCCATCGTCTGGTTATGAGCCACTACCCCATGCTCAGCTGGAACGGTAAGGCGCGTGGCGCCATCATGCTGCATGGGCATATCCACAGCAGGGGAGACCGCACCAACGCGCGCAACCGCGACCGCGAGCGCCCTATCTTTCGCTACGATGTCGGTCTCGATGCCAACGAGTACAGGCCCGTAAGCCGGGATCAAATCCTGGGCTTCTTTGGACTGTAATGCTCGAACCACCACAAAGGGGACAGGCACCTTTGTGGTGGTTCTGGCGCCGTTGCCATTATGGCGGCGGCGCCTTTTTTGTCCGCGTGGCGCGGTAGAGTGTAGGCGGTTGAAATTTGCGTCCATCGAGGAGCTGCTATGAACGAGATCAAGTGCCCGCATTGCGGCGAAGTCTTTAAGGTCGATGCGTCCGGCTATGCGGATATCGTCAAGCAAGTACGCGATGCCGAGTTTTCGCGCGACCTGGATGAGCGTGTGAAGGCAGTCCAGCGCGAGGGCGAGCAGGCGCTGGAGCTTGAGCGCTCGCGTTCGTCGGCTGCCTTGCAAGAGGCAGAGTCTCAGCGCAACGCTCAGCTTGTCGAGCAGAAGAACGCTGCAGCTCAGCAGCTGGCGCAAGAAGTCGCCAAGCGCGATGCCGAGCTTGCCGAGCTGCGCGCCAAGCTTGAGGGCGCTGCCGCAGAGCGTGAGAGCGCAAGCCAGCGCGCGGCGGTTGAGGCCCGTGCCGACGCTCAAAAGGAGAATGCCGAGCTTCAGCGTGAAATTGATAGCCTGCGTGCGCAGCTTGGGCGCAAAGATGACGAAGCAAAGCTTGCCGAGTCGGCGGCGCGCAACGCCGCTCAAAACGATTTAGCTGCACGTGATGCTCAGATTGCCGAGCTGCAGGCCAGGCTTGCCGCTGCGGACAAGGCCCAGGAGATGGCGCTTGCCGCTGCCGCGGCAGAGTCGCAGCGTGAGCTCGATGCCGCTCGCGGCGAGGCCGAGCGCGCGCTTGCTGACTACCGCGCGAAGGTACAAGAGAAGTTTACCGCCGCAAGGGCTCAGTCCGAGCAAGAGGCCGAGGGCCTGCGCGCGCAGCTGCGCGAACAGGAGCTGACGGCCAAAATGAACCTATCGGAGGCGGTCGCTGCGGCGGAGCGTGAGCGCGATGAGGCACGTGCCAAGCTCGCGAGCGAGCTGGCGGTGCGCGATTCTCGCGAGGAACAGGTCAAGGTGGCACACGAGCTCGAGCTCGCGCAGGCCAAGCGCGCGAGCGATGACCTGATTCGCTACAAGGACGAAGAGATTGAGCGCCTTAAGGAAATGAAGATCCGCCTGTCCACCAAGATGGTGGGCGAGTCGCTCGAGCAGCACTGCGAGACCGAGTTTAACCGCCTGCGCATGACGGCGTTTCCTAACGCGTACTTTGAGAAAGATAACGATGCGTCCGAGGGCACCAAGGGCGACTTTATTTTCCGTGAGTGCGACGCGAGCGGCAACGAGGTCATTTCGATTATGTTCGAGATGAAAAACGAGAACGACGAGACCGCGACCAAGCATAAAAACGAGGACTTCTTTAAGAAGCTCGATCACGATCGTCGCCAGAAAGGCTGCGAGTATGCGGTGCTCTGCACCCTGCTGGAGCCCGAGAGCGAGCTCTATAACGCGGGCATCGTCGACGTGAGCTACCGCTATGAGAAGATGTACGTAATCCGCCCGCAGTTCTTTATTCCCATGATCACGCTGCTGCGCAACGCCGCCATGGGTTCGCTGCGCTATAAACAGGAGCTGGCGGAGTACAAACAGCAGAATATCGACGTCACAAACTTCGAAGCCAAGATGGAAAAGTTCAAGAATGATTTCGGTCGCAACTACGAGATCGCGAGCCGCAAGTTCCAAACGGCGATCGATGAGATCGACAAGACGATTAGCCATCTGCAGAAAACCAAGGAGGCGTTGCTGTCCTCCGAGAACAATCTGCGCCTAGCCAACAAGAAGGCCGACGATCTTACCATTCGCAAGCTCACGTGGGGCAACAAGACCATGAAGGCGGCGTTTGACGAGGCGCGCGGGGCTGCGGCGGAGACAAACGATGAGCCAGCCGAGGCGGATTCATATGAGGTCGAGGATGCCGAGTAAGGCATAGCATATAGTGCAAAAGCGGGGCCGCTGGCGATGTTGCCAGCGGCCCCGCTTTGTTTCGTTTCATTGTGCCCGGCTAGTTCCCGAGCAGGTCCTCGATAAAGCCGACGCGGTAGTTTTTGAAGATGACCTCGCCACCGTCTTGCGTGGCGTCCAGATCGACATCGCCCATGATGCCAAAATCGTGGTCGCCATCCTCGTCGGCAAAGATCTGGTGCACGTGCCACACGTGCGCGGTCTTCTCGTCGGACTCGTCGATGGAAAACATCGCGGCGCTGCGGGCGTCTCCGTCGGTGAGGATTTCCTCGTGCTGCTCATGGTAAGCGTCGAGTGCTTTTTGCCAGCGGATCTCGCTCATGCCCCAGTCCTCGTCGAGCTCGCCCAGATCGCGCACGTGTCCACGGGCCGCAAGGGTCACGCGGCGGAAGAGCGCGTTGCGCACCAGCAGCGTGCAGCCGCGGCGGTCGGCCACGACCTCGTCGATGCCCTGCGGCGGTGTGGCGTCGAGTGCAGCGGGGTTGCCGGCGTTCTCCCACTCGTCCACCAGGCTCGAGTCGACCGAGCGCACCACAAAGCCGAGCCACGAGATAATGTCACGCAAGCGCTCATCGCGCTTCTCAATGGGAACGGTGCGATCGAGGGAACGGTAGGCCTCGGCTAGGTAGCGCAGCAGAATGCCCTCGGAGCGGGCGATGCCGAGCTTTTGGATATAGCCCTTAAAGTCGCTCGCGCTCTCCAACATGTCGCGCAGGACGCTCTTGGGCGAGAGCTGGTAGTCGTTGGCCCAAGGTACTTCCTGGCAGTACTTGTCGAAGGCGGCATCGAGCAAGTCCTCGAGCGGCTTTTCGTAGGTGACGTCCTGGATGCGCTCCAGGCGTTCCTCATATTCGACGCCGTCAGCCTTCATTTCGGCCATCGCGCGGTCGCGCGCGGCGCGCTCCTGTGCACGCAGCACCTGCTTGGGATCCTCGAGCGTTGCCTCGACCATCGAGATCAGATCCATGGTATAGGTCTCGCTCTCGGGGTCGAGCAGCTCCAGCGCGGCAAGCAAAAACGGCGAGAGCGGCTGGTCGAGCGCAAAGTCCTCGGGCAGATCGACCGTCAGCGCATAGTCGATGTCTGGTGCGGCGTCAGCCGGAGCGTCAGGCGCGGGCGGCACCTCGGTGCGAACGACGACGCCGGAATCGATGAGCGTGGCGAAGATTTCGTCGGCACGAACCTCGAGCTTGGCCTTTTCCTCGGGAGTCTGCAGACTCGTCTCGATGAGGTCGTGTACGCGGGCTCGGGCATCGCCGCCCTGCTCGACCACGCTAATCACCATGGAGTGCGTGATGCGCAGGCGCGGCTTGAGCGTTTCGGGCTGCGTCTCGATCAGGCGCTCAAAGGTCTGCTTGTTCCAGGTGACAAAGCCCTCGGGGGCCTTCTTCTTTTTAATCTTGCGGAGCTTCTTGGGGTCGTCGCCCGCCTTGGCCATGAGCTTGGCATTCTCGATCTCGTGCTCCGGGGCCTCGGCGATGACCATACCCTCGGTGTCAAAGCCCGAGCGACCGGCGCGACCAGCGATCTGATGGAACTCACGGGCGCGCAGGCGACGCATCTTGTAGCCGTCGAACTTGGTGAGCGCGGTGAGGACCACGGTGTGGATGGGCACGTTGATGCCGACGCCGAGTGTGTCGGTGCCGCAAATGACGGGCAGTAGGCCCTGCTGTGCCAGGCGCTCGACCAGTAGGCGATAGCGCGGCAGCATACCGGCGTGGTGCACGCCGACGCCGCAGCCAAGCAAGCGCTTGAGGATCTTGCCGAAGGCCGTCGAGAAGCTCGTGCCCTTGGCCGCCTCCTTGATGGCCTCGCGCTGCTCCTTGCTGGCAATGCCAAAGTTGGCGAGCGACTGTGCCGTCGCAAGTGCGGCGTCCTGGCTAAAGTGCACGATGTAGAGCGGGGCCTCGCCGCGGCGCATCGCGAGCTCGACGGTGCCCTCGAGCGAGGTCGTCACGTAGTCGTAGCTCAGCGGCACGGGGCGTGGGGCATCGACGACCAAGTCGCAGGTAGCGCCGGTGTGTTCCTCGAGCGAGGCGGCGATCGCGGTGACATCGCCGAGCGTGGCGCTCATGAGCATGAATTGCGTGTGAGGCAGGGTGAGCAGCGGCACCTGCCAGGCCCAACCGCGGTCGGGGTCGGCAAAGTAGTGGAACTCGTCCATGGCCACGCAGCCCACGTCGGCGCCCTCGCCCTCGCGCAGTGCGTCGTTGGCAAGGATTTCGGCCGTGCAGCAGATGACGGGCGCCTTGGTGTTGATATGCGTATCGCCGGTGATCATGCCGACGTTATCGCGGCCGAGCACCTGCACAAGGTCGAAAAACTTCTCGCTGACCAGAGCCTTGATGGGGGCCGTGTAGTAGCAGCGCTTGCCCTGCGCCATGCCCATAAAGAGCATGCCCAGCGCGACAAGCGACTTGCCCGATCCGGTCGGTGTCCCCAAAATGACATGGTCACCGGCGGCTAGATCCATGAGGGCCTCTTCCTGGTGGTCCCACAGCTCAATACCGCGATTGCTCGTCCATTCAAAGAAGCGTTCGAAGGCCTGGTCGGGCGTGAGCCATGGTTCGGGCTCGCTGCCATCCTCGGGCTCCCACCAGGTGGGGGAGAGTGCGCCGAGCGAGCCGAACTCGGCTTCGGTTCCCGTGCCGCCCGAGAATGAGCTGGCGGCGCCGGCGCCGGAGACGGTGCTGGCGGCGGTATCTGTCGTAGTCTGTGCCATGTGGTTGCTTTCTCTCGCGTTTGTCCGCCAACTATTATGGCGTAGCGGCGGCGCGGGGTGCCAGCGCGCGAGAAAATGCAGGAAATGGGCGTTCTGCCCAGCCGTTTGGTGCGGTTGCCAGCTAAGTGAGTAGACTTTTTGCGATGTCGCGAGCACATGGCTTTTGCACAAGGGCTCTACCTGCGGTTTTAGTATTGGTTATGCGGGTTGTGCTTGGCTATTGCAAAAAAGTCTACTCACTTAGATTTGAGGGTCGTTCGCTGGCGCCTATTCGCGCTTGTTTGCCGACGTCGCGACCATCAGAAGCCCCTAGGACTCTTGCGGCAGGCGTTTCTTGCCTTTGCGGGCGCGGTTTTTAAAGTTCTCGACGGCCTCTTCCATGCCGAGAGGCACGTAGGTGAGTTCATCGAGGTTTTCGGGCAGGTAGCAGGCAAGGCTTTGCTCCTGCGCGCGGCCTACTGTGAGCTGTTCGTCGGTTGGCTGCGCTCCGGGCGTGGCGCAAATGCCATAGACAGCGGCACCCATCTCGCGCGTGCGGCACTCGTACTCGGTCTCGGGATGCTCGGGATGGTCGCGGCGAACGTCGTCACTTACCCAAAGTGTGTCGTAGCCGGCCGCGGCAAACTGCCCCAGGGCATAGTCGCGCAATGGCTTGCTGTCGGTTCGCAGCGTGACGGTGGCGCCGGCTGCAAAGAGCGGGCGGTAGAGCATCAGATGGTCGACATGGACGAGTCGTTTTTTGGCGTACTTGGCCTTGGGCTGTGGCGTGGGAAAGTTAATGGTGATTGCATCGAGCTCGCCTGTGGCAAACAGCTGCGGCAGCGATGCGGCTCCTCGGGGCAGGACGAGCGCGTTGGACAGCTTCTGCTCGCAGATTTTCTGCGCGGCATAGGCGATGCAGATGGGCTCCTGGTCCATGCCGATAAAGAGCGTGTCGGGCTCGCGGTGGGCGCGCTCGACCAGATAGGTTCCTTTGCCACAGCCCAGATCCAGGTGAAGGTGTTCGAAGGGCTTGCCGCCTGCGGGCGCACAGGCCTCGCGCCAATCTCCGGCATAGGCCTCGGGATTCGTCTCAATCGCATCGGCGTAGCGCTCCAGGCGCTCTTCGAGCACAAAGTTCTTAGGCGTGCGAACGTGGACGGCTCCCATGAGGCTCCTTGGTCATAAGTGTGGAACGCATAGCTGCGCGTTCCGTCAATGGGTTGAAAAAGGGTGGGCATAGTTTGCTCTAAAGATGCGGTACAGCTCGGCGGCGAGTCGTCGGTGCCTACAGACGCTTGAGAATCACATAACGGTTGAGCTCGCCGCTGCGGCCGTCGGCATGGAAACGTTCAAGCTCGCGCACGGGGACCTCGCTGCTCTTGTAGAACGTACGGACGCCACGCACCAGGTCGGTGATCTGCTGATCGTCAAAGTGATGGCAATAGCGGTAGGCGTGGCGGTCGTTTTGCCAGCCAATGAGGTGGTCGCCGGCTTCAAACTGCGCTGAATCGTATCCCTCAAACGGCGGGGTGAGCTCGGCGCGGGCTTCGGCTCGAACGGCCTTGCGCGCCATGCGCTCGTCGTTCATAAACTCCCAAAAGCTGATGGCGATGATGCCGCCTGGGCGCGTCTGGCGCACCAGGGCGTCGAGCACGCGTACACGGTACTCGCACGACGGCACGTGGTGCATAAAGCCAAAGCAGACCGAGATGTCGGCGAGCGGGGCGTCGAAAAGCACATCGGGTGTCTCGGCGGGATTGAGCTTCATGAGGGCATCGAGCACATCGAGCTCCTGGAAGTGCAGGTTGGGAATGCGCAGGGCGTGGCCGCGTGCATCGATGGCCAGGTCTTGGCACGAGTCGACGCCATAGAACTCAAACGGGCAGCTGGCATCTGCCGAGGGGTTTGCGCCGTCGACGCCCTTGGCGGCAAGTGCGCCGCCGGCGGCAAAGTTCTCGAATCGCATGTTGCCGCAGGCAAGATCGAAGACGCGGACGGGATGCTCGATCGTGGCGACGTCGAGCTGCCCGAGCGCGATGTCCATGGTGCGCACCCAGCCGGGCCACGGGGCCTGGCGCGTATCGGAAAAGGAGGCGGAGTGCTCGCGATAGAACGTGTTGTTGAGCTGGATGAGCGATGAGGCGAAATCGCGGTTCACGGCGCGGAACTCCCTCCGTTGGCGGTGCGGAATTAACAGTACGACCATACTACCGTTAACGCCGCAACGGGGACAACCGAGCCGTGGGTCATTGCTTTGTTTGGACACATTTCCGCAGCTCATATGCACCCGCAACCGCCGGTTGTCAAAAATCTCACTAGAATAGGTGGCATGCTTTTGGCAGTGGCGGATAGATTTTTAACTGTGCAAGGCGCCTTAAGAACAAAAACGGTCCGGCGGCACGGCTGGCATCACATAGGAGGAACCATGAATGTAGAAACTGCGCAGCGGCTCGCCGACCTTCGTCGCAGCAAGGGTTTTAGCCAAGAAGGGCTGGCGCGAAAGCTGGGGCTGTCGCGCCAGGCGGTCAGTAAATGGGAGCGCGCGGAGAGCTCGCCCGATACCGAGAACCTGATCTCGCTCGCCAAACTTTATGGCGTGAGCCTGGACGAGCTGCTCAATCCGAGCGACGAGATCGAGGACGATATCGAGTTTGAGAACGAGGACCGCGCCCGTCAGCGCGAGGCCGAGGCGGCAGAGCGTGCTCGCACCCATGAGGCGGCGGCGCGCGCTACCGAGGCGGCAACACAGGCGAGTGATGCTGCGGCCAAGGCGGCGCAAGCGGCAAGCTGGAGTGCACAGGCTGCCAATGCCGCTACGGCGCAGGCGACGAGTGGCACCGCGGTTGGCTCGACTCCGGTGAAGGGCCCGTTCCAGTCGTTCCCATATTGGGCCGTGTGCTGGCTGCTGTTCTTTTTGCTGATGTTCCTGTTTGGTGCCGGCCCCTTTGCCGCACTGATCTTCTTTACGATTCCCATCTATCACTGGGTGGCACGTGCGCTCGATGGTGATTGGGCGCGTGGGGATATCCAGGTTGGCCCGGCACCGGTGACAGCTAGGGCTCAGAATGTTTCCGCTTCGGTTGATGCTGACGTGGCTACCGCGGCCACCGCTGAGCCATGTGCCAAAGAGGGTGATGAATGATGAAGCTTTCGCATGAATCCAAGGTACGCTTGGGTGTTGGCATCGGAGCGTTTGTGCTCATCATCGGGCTTGTATTTGGTGCCTCGCGGCTATTGGCTCATTCCGATATGGTGCGTACGACCGGTATTCTATCTGGCCATTTGTCTGATTTTGACGATATGTTTGACGACGATGATCTCTTGGATAGCGGTAACTATTCCGCTCGGCCTCAGCAGCTTTCGTGTACGACCTTTGATGCCGATGAGTTTCGCTACCTCGATTTCGATATCGATGCGGCTACGGTGGACGTCAAGGTTGTTGATGGCAACAAGGCTCGCGTTATCGAGCGGGGACGCGTTGCCAATGGTATGGATGCCTCCAAGGCCGCGACGCAGAACATCGCATCCGTCGAGGACTCGACGCTCAAGGTTTCTCAGTTTGGAAGTGATGACGGTAAGGCAATTGACCGCTCGGTTACGGTTGAGCTGCCGCGCCGTGTTGCCGAACATCTGAAGGGAATCAACGCGCACGTGGGCTCGGGTGATCTGCAGATTGCCGGTGTCACCTGTGATGGTTTCGACCTTTTCCTGGGTGCGGGAGATGTAGGGTTTGCGGGCAGCGTGACTGATGCGCTTAGTGCAGAGGTCGGGTCGGGCGATGTAACGTTCGAGCTCTACCAGGCCCCCGCGAAGTCGATGGACGTGAGTGTGGGCTCGGGCGATGTGGAGATGACGGTTCCGAACTCGACGGGCTTTAAGGCGAGCCTCACCTTGGGCAGCGGCGACTTCGAGAGCGATTTCCTTCCGCTTGACTACGACGGCGAGACCATTTTGAATCTTGAATTCGATAATGGCGATAAGTCCGCCACGTATCGTTTTGAGGTTGGTTCGGGCGACATGTCATTTGATTCAGAGTGACGGGCGGTTATCGAAGACTTATACACCATAGCTGCGCTGTTTGATGAAGGCGCCGAAGCCGAGATCGGCTCCGGCGCCTTTGCCTTTACAATGGGGGCATGGAACAGATTATCTTGAACATACTCGAGGCTCTGCGTCGCGGCGAGACCGTGGACGACAAAGCGCTCGTCAAACTGATACATGCCGAGGCGCGCCGTGAGGGCGCCGACAAACGCGATTTGGCCAAGCGCCGTCTGCTGCCGTTCTACCAGCGGGTTAAACGTGAGGAGCCGGCGCGGTGGGCTGGGTGGAATGTCGACGCCGATCTGGAACGTCGGTTGCTGCAAGTGTTGAGGATGAAGCCTCGTCGCACGGCTTCGGGCGTGGCGACCATTACCGTCATCACCAAGCCCTGGCCGTGCTCGGGCGATTGCCTGTTTTGCCCCAACGATCTGCGCATGCCCAAAAGCTATCTGCACGCCGAGCCGGCGTGCGCCCGTGCAGAGCAAAATTGCTTTGACCCGTATCTGCAGGTGAGCGCTCGTCTGACCGCGCTTTCGCAGATGGGGCATGCGACCGACAAGATAGAGCTCATCGTGCTCGGTGGCACCTGGAGCGACTATCCGCAAGGGTACCAGACATGGTTTATGTCGGAACTTTTCCGTGCGCTCAATGACGATGCCGTCGCCGGCGTGGCGGCAAACCCCATGTTGGCGCGTCCGGGCATCAGTCGTGCCGAGGCGGGGCGTCTGCTCGATGACGCTCCCGCCGATGCCCTGCCGCCGGTGGTAGTAGAGCGCCGCGAGCGCTATCGGGCCGCCGGCATTGCGACAGACGAGGCTGAGCTTGCTGCCGGCGTTGCCGACGAGCAGGAGCGTGTGGATGCTGCCGTGGGCGGCTATAACCGCGCGGTGCGTCGTCTGTACGGCCCTGGTACGCCGTGGGGCGAGGTTGCCGAGTGGCAAACGACAACGATGGAAGAGCTTGAGCGTCAGCAGCGTATCAACGAGACGGCGAAGCATCGTGTGGTGGGGCTCGTTATCGAGACGCGCCCCGATGCCGTAACGCCGCAGGCCCTCACGCTCATCCGCCGCCTGGGCTGCACCAAGATTCAGATGGGTATCCAGAGTCTCGACCAGCACCTGCTCGACATCAACGAGCGCCGCATTTCGGTGGCTCAGGTCGAGTGGGCGTTTTCTCTTGCGCGCCTGTTTGGCTTTAAGATTCACGCGCATTTTATGCTCAACTTGCTGGACGCCACGCCCGAGGGGGACAAGCGCGACTACGAGCGCTTTATGACCGAGGGGGCCTTTATGCCCGACGAGGTCAAGGTCTACCCGTGTGCGCTCATCGAGGGCTCGCGTTTGGTGGGCTGCTATGAGCGCGGCGAGTGGCGCCCCTATACCGAGGAAGAGCTGCTCGATGTGTTGGCCGACGACATCGTAGTGACGCCGGCGTTCTGCCGTATCAGCCGTATGATTCGTGACTTTAGCTCCGACGACATCATGGTGGGCAACAAGAAGCCTAATCTGCGTCAGCTCGTTGAGAACCGCCTAGCTGCTCGGGGTGACGGTGCGACGGTGCGTGAGATTCGCTATCGCGAGATCAGCACGGCGGGTGCCGATCTGGACGAGTTGACCCTTGACGAGGAAGTGACGTACGAGACGCCGGTGACGCACGAGCGCTTTTTGCAGTGGGTGACGCCGCAGGGCAAGATCGCCGGCTTTTTGCGCCTGTCGTTGCCCGATCGTGCGTTTGTTACCGCGCACGCAGACGAGTTGCCGACGACGCCGGACGAGGCAATGATTCGCGAGGTGCACGTGTATGGCATGGCGGCGCGCGTGGGCGACCAGGGCCAGGCGGCGCAGCATCGCGGGTTGGGGCGTGTGCTCGTAGAGCGTGCGTGCCAGATTGCTCGAGACGCGGGGTATACGCACATCAACGTGATTAGCGCGATCGGTACGCGCGAGTACTATCGCCATTTGGGTTTTTACGACCACGGACTCTATCTGCAAAAGGAGCTCTAAATGAACAAGCCGAGTGTTTCTGCTGGCGTCGTTGCCGGCGTTGCTCTGGGGGCCGCGGCGCTTGGTGCGGCCGCTGTCGCTGTTCGTGCTGCCTGTCTGCAGGTTGCGCGAACCCGCAATGGGTTGGCGCGTGTGAAACGCGTGCACGATGAGGGCGGCGACGAAGTCCGCGTATTGGTGCAAGGCGGCGTCTACCAAAGCGCGAGTTACGTTGGCGAACGCTGGGCGGAGCCCGTCTTTGCGTACTATCGCGCGTTTGACGACGTGTTTGAGGCTGAGGACGCAATGCGTGATGCTTACGGGCATGGTATCGACCGTATGCTCATGCTGGGCGGCGGCGGGTTTGCCTATCCCAAGTTCGCTCTGATGTCGCACGCGGGCTTGCGCATGGACGTCATCGAGTATGACGGAGAGATTACGCGCCTGGCGCGCCGCTGGTTCTACCTGGATGAGCTGGAGCGCGCGGTGGGCGATCGCCTGCGGGTGATAACCGCCGAGGCTCGCTCGTATCTGGGCGTGACGAGCGTGGGACATCGTCGCTACGACGTGGTCGTGAGCGATTGCTTTGGCGGTGCCGAGCCCGTACGCAAGCTGGCGACGGTTGAGGCGTTGCGTTTGGTGCGAGGCAGCCTGAACCCCGGGGGTATCTACGTTGCCAATATCGTGAGCGCAAACGAGGGGAGCGACGTGACGTTCCTGCGCGACTGCGCTGCCACGGCAGTCGAGGTATTCGCCCACGCCTGGGTGGTCCCATGTGGCGATGCGGAGTTCGGCGGCGAGGAGAACTACCTGCTCGTCGCCAGCGACGGCGACTACGCCTTTGCCGAAGCCGTGCCCTTCGACGCTGACTTCCTCGGTACCGTCCTTCACGATTAGTACGTCTCCTTGAGACCAGTCTTTTTGGGACGGGGCTATTTTAGCTACCCCCTGCCGTTAATCGGCCAAACCGATCGCGTTGCCTGTCAAGGTAGCTAAAATAGCCCCGTCCCAAAAAGACTGGTCTTAGGCGTGGTCACGCCAGCTGAGGACGCGCTGCTTCATGCCCTCTATGTCGAGCACGCCTTCGGCGAAGCCTTTGCGCACGAGCTCTTCGGGAACGAACTCATCGTAACGATCAAAGTAAGGCACCTCGCCGGGATAGACGAGCTCGATGGGATCGAAGTCCTTCTCGGCCTCGGCGGCGAGCACCTCAAAGAACGTCTCCTCGTCGGCCTTCATCTTAAACTGCATAAAGTACGGGCGTGATGGGTCGAGTCCGCGAAGGCCAAGCTCCGTGGCGCATTTAATCTTGAGCATACGTTCGAGCGCCAGAAAGGCGTAGCTGCCCAGCCAGGGGAAGAGTACCCAGGTGTCGCCGCCCAGGTTGATAAGCGGCTTGGTTCCCGCGCCCGAAATCTCGGCGGTATGACGAGCCTGTGCAAGGCGTGCCCGTGCGTTGCCCATGAGGTACGGATATGCCGCGTGCTCGTTGAGCGCTTTACGCATGCGCTCGAGCACATGCGTGTTGATATCGCCGGGGCAGTCGCCAAAGTAAGCCGGCACACGGCCCTTGACCTGCGTGGCAAAGACGGTATGACGCTTCCAGTCCACTTCCTCGACAATCCAGCAGTGTCCGGCGATGGCGATGCGCTCACCGGGCGGGGGTGGATTGACAATCGTGCCCAACTCGGCCGACTCGCTGCGAACGGTGAACTCCTCGTTTTCCTGGAACACGGCGTAAAACTTAAAGTTGTTAATGATGCGCTCGCCCGCGAGACCCACGATGAGCCCGCCGCCCTCGGTGACCTGGATATGGTCGATGTCAATGAGGTGACGCAGCAGCACGCGATAGTCATCGGCCGAGATGCGATGGAAATAGCTGAGCGTGAGCACGCGCTGGGCAAGCTCTGCTGGCGTGAGTTCTCCGGTGCTGGCGAGGGTCGACATGGTCTGGTGATAGAGCAGACTGTAGGGGAGTCGATCGAGCTCGGGCGGCTCGACCCACTTTTCCTCGCGATAGAGTTGTACGAGCGCGATGCCCTGGAGGAGCTTCCAGGGAATGGTCTCGGGCATCATCGTGCGCGGTTCGGGCTCTTCCTCGCGCATGACAAACCACATCTCGGGCGGAAGATCACGGCGTCCCGTGCGCCCCATGCGCTGCAGAAAGGAGCTGACGGTAAACGGCGCGTCGATCTGAAACGCACGCTCCAGGCGACCGATATCGATGCCAAGCTCAAGCGTAGAGGTGGTGACGGTTGTCTGTGCCTGTTCCTCGTCGCGCATGAGCTCCTCGGCGGTCTCGCGTAGCGATGCCGAGAGGTTGCCATGATGGATGAGGAAACGGTCGGGCTCGTGCCGGCTTTCACAGTAGCTGCGCAACATGGAGCACACGGCCTCTGCCTCCTCGCGCGAGTTGGCAAAGACCAGGCACTTGCGGCCGCGGGTATGTTCAAAGATGTAGCCCATGCCGGGGTCGGCGTTATCGGGTGCGGTGTCGGTGGGGTTGAGTAGTGCCTGTTCGGTTGCCTGCGGGATGTTGACTTCCCCTCCGGGGGCCGAGGAAGTGCGACGGTTCTTGGGGGCAGCCTTGCCCCTTGCCTGCTCGCGACGTTGACGGCGCTCCTCCTGTGTGAACTGTCCGCTGTGGCGCATGTCTTGGGTGTCGGCCGGCAGTGCCGCGGGTGGTGCCGCCTCAATGCGCTCGCATGCGAGCACCTCAGCTTCCTGCGGACCTGTGCTCGTGAATCCTCGCTGCTGAGCCTGGGGACCCGAGTTGTAGAAGTGCTCCATGGAGATACGCCACACGCGGCGCGGCTCCTCAAAGCGGGGGATGACGCAGTCGCGTCCCGTCCCCTGCGACAAGAAGGCACCCGTGCGTTCCGGGTCCCCGATGGTGGCCGAAAGGCCGATGCGCCTGGGCCGCACGCCCGCCATGCGCGAAAGACGCTCGATAAGGCAGAGCGTCTGCCCGCCGCGGTCACCGCGCATGAGCGAGTGGACCTCGTCGATGACCACATAGCGCAGGTCGCAGAACATACGCGGAATTGCCATGTGCTTGTGGATCAGGAGCGCCTCGAGTGATTCGGGCGTAATCTGTAGGATGCCGCTCGGCTTTTTGATGAGCTTTGCCTTGTGCGACTGCGAGACATCGCCGTGCCAGTGCCAGACGGGGATGTCGGCCTCTTCGCACAGATCGTTGAGGCGAACGAACTGGTCGTTGATGAGCGCCTTGAGGGGGCCAATGTAAAGGGCGCCCACGCTCGCGGGCGGGTTCTCCCAAAACTCGGTCAGGATGGGAAAGAAGGCTGCCTCGGTTTTGCCAGATGCCGTGGATGCCGTCAGGAGCACATTGTCTTGCGTGTTGAAGATGGCATCTGCCGCCGCAACCTGGATGGAGCGCAGACTCTCCCAATCGTGGGAGTAAATGAAATCCTGGATAAACGGGGCATATCGGTCAAAAGCGTTCATGGGGCCTCCTCTCATCAACGGGCCGATCAACGCAACGGGCGACGGCTCGATATCTTGCAACATCGGTGTTTGCCCAGATAAAACCTGCCAAAATAAACCTGTCCCTTTTTGGTAGGTTAGATGGTGAATTCGGCGAAGTTGCGGTCGTCGTCTGCGGTGCCGGTGTCGTCTGTTGCAGCTGCCGGCGCCAGCGCGTCGCCACCGACGCTTTGCAGCAACTCGGCCACATTTGCATCGGGGTTCTGACACAGGATATCGAGCAGCTCGATAAAGTCGCGGATGACCTCGCGGGGCGTCAGATGCGTGTCGGCCCCCACGCGGCCAAACTCAATCTTGAGAAAGTCCACCAAGTCGTTCTCGGTAAGCGTGGGCGTCCAGCCAAAGTAGCCGGCATGGATCTGCATAAGCTTCTCGATGAGCACCAGCAGCTCCTCGTAGGTGAGCGGTTGCAGGCGGATGATGGGCGCGAGCATGTCTTTGAGATCATCGCGCGCAAAACGGCCTTGAGCGAGACGGCTGCGCAGGGCCTCGTAGGAAAAGACGCCGCGGCGGCGGTCTTCGATGGAGGTTGGCGTGCCGCCCATGATCATGCCCAGGTACTGCGCTTTGCCCTGGAGCGTGTCGTTGTACATGGTCAGGATCTTCTCGTAGTTATATTGGCGCGTGATCGCGTTGGGAATCTTGTACAGATTCACGAGCTCGTCGATGAGCACCAGCATGCCCTTGTAGCCGCTGCAGACCAAAAAGCGTGCAATGAGCTTAACGTAGTCGTACCAGTCGTCGT
>CABQKL010000008.1 GCA_902464645.1 uncultured Collinsella sp. | reverse complement strand
AAATTGGTGACGCGGGTGTCGACGGCCCGAATCCTGCCCTTAGACCAGTAGAGCCCGGCACCGTAGCGGTACCGGGCTCGATATTCTTCTGGTGCCCCCGGGCGGATTCGAACCGTCGACACCCGCTTTAGGAGATATGATTTAATGCTACCCCCTACCATTCATCAAGCATCATTGAACATCATATAACCGCAGATAAACATAGCAGTTTGTGTCTTTTGCCTCCGGTAGCTGCGCCTATGCTTTTACAAACATATTACTAACGGCTTTAGCTAAACTGCACTCAATGAATTGTTGAAAACTATTCAAAGAAACGGAGTGCAAAGATGTCAGAACAGCCACTAATTAGCGGAAGAGGCACGTGTTGGAAAGACAAGAGATCACCTAACACCTATCGCTATTATTTTTCCCTTGGAGTCAAGGACCCGAAGACAGGGCGCTACAAACGATCCCCAACTTATACGGTTCGTTGCAAGACTAAAACAGAAGCTAAGGCTGCAATGCAGGCCAAGCTGGCTGAAATCAACTCCTCTGGCACGATCACTAAAACTAAAAAGCCCACTTTGCTTGCGTCCTACTGCTGGGCCTTTCATGAAAATAGGGGCACCGAGCTTGCGCCAACGAGCTATGAAAGAGAAGCGTACGATTGCAGGCATATCGAAGACCTATTCGGTGCGTTTCAGACAATAGAGGGGCTAACTCCCGATCTAATCAAAGAAGCATATGCCGAAGCTCGTCGTACGGGAAAATACAAACCATCAGAGCTTGTACGAATCAATTCGAAACTGCGTCAGATTCTGTCGAATGCAGTCGCAAAGAGAATAATTGACCGAAACCCCTGCGCTACCGTTCATGTTCGCAGACCACGCAACAAAAGAGAATCACTGACAATCGACCAAGTAGCTACCCTATGCACACATCTTCAACACATTGAGCTCACCGCCGAAGCTGTTGGTATGCTAGTACTAGTGTATACGGGTATGCGGAAAGGCGAGATGCTGGGCCTCGAATGGCGCGATTGGAACCCTGCCAATAAAACCTTGAAAATTGACAGGCAGTACACCAACGACCATGAACTGAGGGCACCCAAGTCACAAGAAAGCCAACGCAAAATCCCCGTTGGAGAAACCTTGGCCGAACGTCTTCAATCATGGTCAGCCATACAAAAAGAGCTCCTGGCCTCTCTGGGGCTGTCCCAGACTGGCAGCACTCCCATCATTAGCGATATTGCTGTCAAGCAGGGGGTCCCTACTGTCTGTCACATGAAAAACTACATCTTCAACCATTGGTTTCGCGATTTCGCAGTTAGCTGCAATCTTGGAATCTATGAGCCGAACAATTCGACTGGCGGAAAACTATATAAGGGCATCTGCCCGCATCAGCTCAGGCATTGTGTAAGCACTTTTATGCTGGCGAACGGATCGGACGTTAGAAGCGTGCAAGGTATTCTTGGCCACGCGGACCCCAATATCACGCTCAAAACGTATACAAGCCTCGTTCAACAATCAGAAATAAAAGCAGTTAAAGGCTACGAAGACTTCATCAACGCCTATATACAGAAAAGCGAGAAATAGCATGTTATTCATTCATCGTTTCATCAATAATATTACGGTACTATACTACTATTTCCGCAGGTAGACGCTTTATTTGATTGACATCTAATGAGTTTTAATAGATTCTAAAGCTGTCAGATGGCTACGCATATAGTCATAAAAAGCGGCCCCCCAAGTGCTTATGAACCTGGTAAGTCTTACAAGCACAGGGAGGGCCCTCATTGAAAGGATAGCTCATCATGGCTACTCCACAGATTAGCACTCAGGCGTCCACACCGACTTTCCCCACTGGTGCCGCTCAGTGCGATCGGTTGCTCCGCGTTAACGATATCCGCGAACTCACTGGCTGGAGCGAAAATACCGCGCGCAAGTTTATGCGCGAGTCCGGCAAGCTCATCCAAATCCATCGCTCGAATTACATGTTTGAAAGCTCGTTCTACGAACTTTTCAAGCAGCTCGAAGGTCGTACCGCCCACCTTGACTAGGCGGTAAACATGAGCGAGCTACCGTCGATTTCCGACAAATATTCCGATGATGTTACTGAGCAACGAGAGATTAGAAGGAAAATGGATAACGCGAATTTTATTTCGGTGCCCGACTGGGCGTGTTGTGCCACCACTGTCGCTGCCGAGCGCCTCATCCTCGGCCTAGTATGGAAGCTTGGAAATCCTTCCAAAAACAAACGAGCCATGGGCTTTTACGCAAAAAGCAAATGGATTGAGGAGCGCTACCACCTGAGTAAGAACACGATCTCCCGGGCCTATACCTCTTTGAAGGATAAAGGGTTTATTCAAAAAGCGGGCGATGGCAGCTGGATGCTTAATTACGCCGCAGTCTACCCCGCCGCAATCGAAAACGGCTGGGAGCCCAAGAAATCTTAAGTCCATAGCCCGACTATCGAGGTCGTGAAGGTCGGTAATCGCCGGGCGTCTATAAGAGCATGCCGCGGATGTAAAATGAAACAGGGTCGAACCGAAACAGTTCCCGGACAATTGGCGTCCGGCCAGACACTTCGATTCGACCCTTTTTCATGCCCGCATCTAAAACAATCCCATAATCATTCTCGACATCTTTAACGCCATCACTCTCCCGCCACCAACACGTCGTAGGAGCCATTTACAACGAATCGATATGGCCGTCCATTCATGGTCTTTAAGGCGCGTGATACCATGAAAACGTGCGGTATTTCTCCAACCGAAAACCTGCATGAACGTATGACTTGAGACGCTTTTAGAACTCACCAAGCGCAGGACAAACACAACTCAACAGCGGCAGCGTATTTGTTTCCAGCCGTACGGCATGGCGGAGCCATGCCCATTGTTGATTGGAGTGCCGCACGATGACAGACAACCCAAACGAGAGAAAAATCAGCGAGACGCCCGGCGTGAAGTCCGTCCTCGATGAGGCCGCCGAGCGGATCGAGGCGACATGGCGGGAGAAGCTGCTGCGCGAGACGGGCAACCTCATGACCGAGAACGCACTGCTCATGGCCCAGGTGGATGAATTCAGCCGCAAGCTCGTCGAGGCGACGGATCGGAACGAAAGACTTGAGGCCGACTGCAATGAGCGGGTCGCCTTTATAGAGGAGAAGTTCGAGCTCGATACCGCGAGCCTCGAGCTCGAGAACAACGAGCTCCACGCCGCAAGCGTCAGGTACTTCTCCCGTGCTAAGGAGCTCGGCAGGCAGGTCGTTCAGCTCCGCGCCGAGGCTGAAGCCATGGCCGATGAGATCGAGCGCCTGCGCGTCGAGCGTGACGCCGCGTTGAAAGCCCAGGCCGAGCTGAGCGATGCGCTCCTGGCCCAGCACGACCTGATGGCCGCGGTAGCCGCCCTCAAGGACCGCCTCGCCGCCTCCGAGCAGCGGGCAGCCGCGGCCGAGGCCAAGGTCGAGGCCATGACCCAGATGAAGATCGAGTAGGCCGCATAGCATCTAATTTTCTAGAAACCCCCTAGAGCATTTCTAGGGGGTTTCTAGAACTGAGAACCGGGCGCAGCACTTTCGATCGGCACGATGTCTCGATAGACCAGACGGTGCCTGTCGTCGCGCCATTCGTCGCCGTGGTAATGCCCGAAGAGCCAGATGCGATAGTCGAGCCGCCCGTCGAGCTCGCCCAGGAAAGTTTGCAGCGTATCCCCGCCGCACTCACGTCCGCGCTCGCGGCACAGCTCTCTAGCCAGGGCAGCAGGAGCCTCGTGACTCACCACGTAGTCGACCCTCCAGCCTACGCGGTCGAGCGAGGCGCGGCAGCATCCCATCTCCTCCTCGCTCGGCATCTCCTCGGGCCACCAGCTCCTCCCCTCCCTGCGATACTGCCTGTCGTTGCTCGCGGCGCCGCCCATGGCAAGGACTGTGAACCCGTCGATATCGAACACCCCTCCGCGCATGAGGTGCAGCACGTGCGGTCGCGCCTCATGGACGAGGCCGCCGTTCCACTCCCGCACCGGCAGTTCTGCCAGCATCCGGTGGTTCTCGTGGTTGCCGTCTACGAAACACGTGGTCCATGGCTTCGACTCAAACCAATCGAGCCAATACCTCTCAGCATTCGAGCCGTCCCAGACAAAGCCGAAGTCGCCGGCCACGATCACCGCGTCATCGCGCGTCAGGGTCCGGCCCAGCGGCCAATTTTTGAATGCAAACCGGCTGGACCCGTACTCGGCCCTGCCGTGCACGTCGCCTGTCACATAGACCGTCATCAGTACGCACCCCACGGCAGGAGTTTGTCCCCGAGCCTCACGATCCGGTCACACAGCACCGTGTGCCGTTCGTCCGGGTTGCCGTCTCGGTGAAAATGGCCGTAATACCAGTGCTTATAGTCCAGGCGGTCCTCGAGCTCGTCGAGGAATCCGGTCAGCCGGTCCACATCGGGGCGTTCCCAGCCTGGGTCCGGGTAGAGCGTCGGCGAGAGCATGCGCGTGGCGCAGGTATGGGTGATGACGCAGTCGACCTTCCAGCCGACCTCGTCGAGCCTTGCCCGCGCGGCATCGAATTCGCGCTCGTCCGGGAGCTCCTGAGGCCACCAGCTGGAATACGGCACGCGGTATTCCCTGTCCACGCTCGTGGCACCGCCCATGGTGAAGACCGTCGAGCCGTCGAGCTCGAAGACCTCGCCGCGCGTCAGGCGCCGAATAGACGAAGTATCCGACAGGCGTTGCGTCAGCCCGCCGTGCCACGGTTCCATGGGACGCTCCTCCCAGTGGTCGAAGCGCTCGTGGTTGCCGTCGACGAACAGTACCGTGTAGGGGCGCGACTCCAGCCAAGCGATGTCGGCGCATTCCTCGGCAGAAAAGTCCCACGGAAAGCCAAAGTCACCGGCAACGATGAAATAGTCGTCGCTGGTAAGACTATCGCCAAGCTCCCAGTCTCGGAGCTTTTGCATGTCGAGCCCACCGTGGATGTCGCCCGTCACATAGACCGTCATCGGATCGCCTCTTCCCTCTTGTACGCCGCCAGCTCGCGCTCGACCTGTCTGTCGCCGGTCTCGTTGACCCACCAGGGCCATTTCACCCGGCCGCACGGCTCGTCGACTCCGGCGAACCATTCCCTCAGCTCATCGAGGCTCACCGGGGAGTGCCCGTTGGCATCGCAACCGACGTCGTAGCGCAGAAGGCCCTGCTTGCGGTTGAACTCGTTGTACGCGCCGCCGCTGCTGTGGATGTGCCCGTGGAGGTGCCACGATCCATGGTTCATGCCCTGCCAGTCGGCCATGGGGTAATGGCTCAGGACGATCTTCTGCCCGTCGATCTTGAGCACGCAGATCGGCGGCTCCACGGTGAAGGCGCCCGCGACCGCCGGCTGGGTCCAGTCCTTGTCGTGGTTTCCCGGGACGAGGTGGATGCGCCTGCAGGCGATCTGCTTGCGCAGCCCGTAGGCGTCCTGGGCGGTCATCTTGAATGAGAAATCCCCCAGGATGTAGAGCTCGTCGTCCACGGCAACCTTGCCGTTGATGTTGTCGACGATGGCGTCGTTCATCTGCCAAATCGTCTCCCACGGGCGGTCGGTGAACTTCAGCACGTTCTCATGCCCGAAGTGGGTGTCGCTGGTAAACCAGATCATTTTTATGTCTCCTTCTGTCGCTAAAAAACGTTCTCCCTCGAGGTCAGGAGACGTTTTATGAGCGACATGAGGTGCATATCCCTCATGTTTCAAGCTCCAATCTGCCGGATTTGCCCAACTATATAAGTTTACGCCCACGCGCGAACAGGATTTGATTTTTGAAATATGGACGAATTCCTCGTCAGGAGGGTAAAATGGTGCCGACGGCAGCCCAAGTTGTAGAGAGCTGGGCAGAGCCGTTGCTTAATGAAGTTGGGTCATCGTCTTAGCGACGGTGGCCTTTCTTTTTGGGCTTCGAACCCTGCTTGAGTGCCTTGGAAAGGCCGACAAGGGCCGTGAGGAGCGAGACCATAGCGGTCAGGAGCTTCACGAGCTCGGTGAAATCGGTCATGGGCATCACCTCCCATCAAATGGAGGGCTCTGCCCGGCACGAGGGCTGCCGACAGCAAGGACGATTCTATCAGAGCGGCTGACCCCCGCCGATCAATTCATACTCCTCATCCTCGCCGAATTGCGAGTATGGCAGAATCGGCACTGGATGGCAGCGCGCTAGGGCACCGACGATAGGCTTTCCAAAACTAGCGAGGCGCGTCGCCGCGATCGTAATCGCCTCGGTCGACCGCACGATCGACCTGCGGCGAGATGTCGCCGTTGCCACCATGGGCTCGTCCTGCGGCGCGAACGCGGTCATCGCCAGCATCGGGAACGGAGCCGGCGTAACGGTTGCGAATCTCCCTTGCGTAACCGCGCCGGGCAAGAAGCTCATCACGAACCGCCGGATCCTCGAGCAGATCTTCATCGCACTTCGGTGCGATGAACTTAGGAAAGAGATTGTAGGCGACGCCCTTGCTCGCCTTTGCCTGCTCGACCCACGCCGAATACGCCTTCTTAAGCCGTTGAATGTAAATCTCGCAACGCCTCTCATAAGGAAGGGCTCGCTCGGCCTCCAGCACGTTATTTTTGAAGGCCGCCTCAAGTTGCTTGACCGCAAACCTCCCGTCAAGACGAGTCAGGTTGAAAGTGCACTTCGGGTTGCCGGCCTCCTTGATATCGAGATCTGTCGCATAGACTCGATTGTTCTTGATGAAAATGTCTACGCCCCATGAGGCAAGTAACTTTTTAAACTGCTCCATATTCTTCGGATGACCTTCGTTGATTGCAAGATGGATCAACTCGCGCAGATTGTTTTTATAACTGTACTCTCCCCGCTCAACGATTTTCTTTTCAGTGTCGCGCGGCTGTCGGTCTCGAATCTTCGAGTTCTTCTTTCCCTTTTCGAGCTGAGCGAGATTCCAGGCCTCGTCCATTTCACGAACCCACGCAGCGCGTTCGTACTTTCCGCGACGCCCACCCGTCTCGCAACGCTTACCCGTCAAAAGATCCGTGCGGTTAATCGCCATATGGACCGCGTAACGTTTTCCCGCCTTATCGCTTTCCTCATGCAAGGCGACAATCACTTGTTGATGCGGGTAGTGTTTCGCAAGCCATTGCTCCGCGTAGGCCATACATGCATCGGGGGTCATCTTGCCTCCGTTGCAGCTGCACTCCTCGGGAAGAAACGCAAGAACCTGATGAAGCATCGTTATGTTCTTCGCGCCGGCACGCGCGGGCCTGTCGTGATGAAACATCTTCCGCGTCATAGCCATCTCGGAAAACCAGTACTTTCGGTTCGCGAGGTTCCAGCCGCCGCGGGCCAAAGCGTGCTTGCCGTTAATGTACTCGCGCACATTCTTCGCGTAGCGCTCGGACGAAACACCTTTCTGCTTAACGACGGTCATCGAGCTCACCGCCATCGGTGAAATAGCGCTGTTCGAGCTCTTCGATGAAGAGAGTGACTTTACGGGCATTTTGGTAAACCTTTTCGAGTGTGCGGAAAACAGCTTTCTCGTTGTAGGCCGGAAGACCCTGTGCGTTCATAAAGTACATCAGCTGATTGAGATTCGTTCCCTCGTGATACAGCTCGCGATAGATTTTCGCGACCTGGCTCATATCGAAATCGATTTTCTCGATTTTCCCGGCAAGCATCACGCGGCGGGCATACGCACTGACGGTCGCACCGAGTGCATCCGCCTGTTTGCAGATTGCCTCGTGTTCGTCATCGCTGACTTTAACGTAAATGACCTTCGAACGCTTTTTGTCCGAATCACCTGAAACGGGTTGCAGCTTTTTACTGCGGCCACCGTCATCATTTTTAGAAATGACTAGATCATCGAGTGAATCACTCCGATGAATCAAGGCATAGCGAATGAGTTCGGCCTTCGTCATGCCTGCCTTGTCCGCCAAAGCGGAAAACGTTTCGTATTCTTCAGAAGTGAGTGTCGCCTTAACGGTGTGTGGACGCTTGCAACTCATCGTGCCCCCAGGAAAGCAGAGCGAATCGGTGAGGCCACCGATTCAAAACCAATATGAGATTGCTTTCCTTTTTTTGGGAGCGACTGACGTCGCGCCGATTTTTGAAGTGACGCCGTCGCTTCCCTTAGAAATGAAGGCGTAACTTCATTTCTAACTTTATCGCCGTGGGAGGCGATAAACAAGATGTGTTGGCAGATAAAGGGGCCGAGTATGGCCCCATTTATCTAGCCCAACACCAATCTTGCAATCACCGGAACGGCGATTGGGCGAAGCGGAGCGTAGACACGAAATGAGAGGCCTCGTTTCGAGCGAAAGGCTTCGCGGTGTCGTAGTGTCAGCGGAGACCGTGAGCGGAAGCGAATTTTAAACGCGAAGGATGCTGAGTGTTAGAGATTCGCTGTAGCGAGAGCGGAGCGGTAATACGAATGCGAGGGATGCCGAGAATTTGAAGTCCCGCGCAGCGGACTCCGGGCGAGGGCTGGAGCAAGTTGATGGAAGACCTTACCGATTTGCGGGAGGTTTTGCCCGAAGAATCCGGCACCGCCGGATTCTTTTGGAACGGCCTCTCGTTTGATTGCTTTCCTATCGTTTGCTCCCAGACTGGGCGTCTAAAAAGGCGGCCGAACCGGCCGCCCACAAATAAATAAACATTTACCGAATGTAAGAGGAGAGGAACGATGCACATTACTCCCAGTGACCGGCGACGTCGACAACCCAATGCTGTCCCGTAGCCTGCTGTTCATAATGTCCCTGGTCCTCAGAGGTGGTATACGAATCATTGATTGCAGAAGCTCCATTAGGGTGTTGTGCATCACCGTAGGTAGAGATAACATGATTGTCCATTTCGGCTGCTGAGTTAAACGTTGCATGGCATACAGAGCACATCCAACGTTCATGGCGCGTATACACTACATTCGGTACCCAGACCTGGCTGTAATCTGTCTCCCAGTGGCCCTGCTCGGCAACCCACTTCTTCTGGCTGCCGCCGTTGGAAGAGGAATTGTTGCTGCCGGAACTCTGCGAATTGCCGGAATTCTGCTTGGACTGGGAGGAATCGCCCTTGTTGTCCGACTTCGAGGAATCGGAAGACTTGTTATCCTCCTTCTTGGAGTCATCGGACTTCTGGTCCTTGTCGTCGGATTTTTTCTTCTCCTCGTTCTTGGTTCCAGAGGTTTGCGCCGCCTTTTCTTCGCTTGGCTTCTTTTTGTCTTTATTCTTTACCGCTGTGGCGGCCCTTTCCGTAGAGCCGCTTCCTTGCTTTGCAACGCTGGCACATCCAAGTTGAGGTGCCGAAAGGCACACCAGAAGCGCAACGATAATAGCCTTTGTTCTCACACCGATCTCCCTGTCCATGAAACCGGGCGTTGGACACTAGCCGATATCCAACGCCCGGCTCGCTTTTACATCTGCTCGCGGCGCTTCTTTTGATCGAGAAAGACGCCGGCCGCCACGAGGACGGTACCGCCGATGACGAACGTCTCGCCGATGAGTCCCGCGCGGTCGCCGGTCTGGGCGAGGCTGCCGGGCTGGGCGGTATCCGTGCCGGCGAGGTGCTTCGGGGTGTATGCCGCCTGCTGCTTTGCGACCTCATCTGCCTCCTGTCGTGCGATCTCATCGGAAAGCTTCTGCTCCGCTGCGATGCGGTCGGACTTCGCCAACTCGTAGGCGGCGAGTGCCGCATCATAGCCGGACTGGAGCCCGTCCACCGCGGCCTGCTTCTCGTCCAGGATGGCCTTGGCGGGCGCGACCTTGGCACGTGCCTCGACTGCTGCGGCGAAAAGCGCGTTGAGGGCGTCATCCGCGTTCACATCATGGCCGGAAGCGATCGCCGCGCCGGCATCGATGGAGTTCAGCTTCGACAGCTTGGCGTCTGCCTGCGCCTTCGC
This sequence comes from uncultured Collinsella sp., assembly GCA_902464645.1. GTDB lineage: Bacteria > Actinomycetota > Coriobacteriia > Coriobacteriales > Coriobacteriaceae > Collinsella. Next base: position 25,591 of record CABQKL010000008.1, on the reverse strand, counting down.
CTGCTCGGCGGCGGAGACCAGGGACTCGGCGGCGATGGTATCCGCCTTCGCGGCATCGAGGGCGGCCTTGGTGTCATTGACGGCCTTTACTGCATTCTGCTCGCGCTGCTGTGCCTCTGCGAGCTTCGCGGCAAGGCCGGTGAGGATGTCGAGGTTCGACTGTGCGTCCTCGAGATCGGTCTGGGAGCCGGTAAGCCTGTCGGCGGCAACGCCGGTGTCGGCCTTTGCGGCATCGACGGCACGCTGGGCATCCGCGAGGGCGCGTGCGGTGGCGTCCGCCTTTTGCTCGGCGGCGGCGAGGACGGTCGCCTTCTCGACCTGATCGGCTGCCGCCGCGTCATGGACGCTCTTTGCTGTATCGAGTGCCTTCTTGGCGTCGGCGACGTCCTGGAAGAACTTCGCGAGATCGGCGTTCGCATCCGTGACGTCCTGCTGCTTGGATGCGGTATTCGCCTTGGCGGAGTCCAGTTTGGACTGTGCGGTTGTTACAGCTGCGTTGGCAGCATCGAGGGTATTCTTTTTCTGCTGGACGGTCGACTTTGCCGTATCGACTGCCGCGTTGGCGACATCGAGGTCCGATTTCGCCGCATTAAGCTCGGCCTGGGCATCCGTGACGCCCTGTTGCTTTGCTGCGATATCGCGCCCTGTCACGTCCACGGCCTCCTGCGCATCGGCGACGCCCTGCTTTGCGGCATCGACACCTGCCTGTGCGGAATCCACCGCGACCTGCTTCTGCTGGACGGTTGCGGCGGCGCCGGCGGCTGCCTGCTTCTTGGATGCGAGATCGGCCTTGGCTGCGTCGAGTGCGCTCTTGGCGTTCTTGAGGCCGTTGATATAGGAGGTCAGCTTCTGCTCGTACTCGTCGACGGACATGGGGTTCATGTTCCAACCGGAGCCTGCCCAACCCAGGTTTGCGGTATCGAAGCTGTCGGTCTTCCAGCCGTTCATGGTTCCCTTGCTGCAGACCGCCATGCCCATATAGCCGATTTCAGGGCTGATGACATGCAGGTAGTGACCGACAGTTGCGGGATATCCGGCAACCTTAAAATGCTGGTTGACATAGGATTCAATCCCACTATGCGACTTGTAGAAGTCTACGGCATCCTTACCGATTAGACCGGTGACGCCATAGAGCTCCTGAACTGCCTGATCGAAGAAAGCCTTTTCTTGGTCCACCCACTGCGGTTTCGGATCGGTTCCATAGTTCCATGCGAGGTTTTCGCTCGTATCAAACTGCATGGAATGCCCAAACTTGACATCGGAATAGTTCGCGTTGACAATCGCCGCCGCAATGAGCTTGTACGTGACCTGGAGCTCAGAGAGACCGACGGACTTGCGGTACTCGTTGATGGACTTCATGTACGGGATTGCTGCGAGCATGTTGTCGAGGCTGGTCGCGTCGAGGCTGTTCCCCACCTCGGTGTAGTCCTTGTATGTGCAGTTCTGGATGATCTCGATGGCTGAATCGGCACCCATGGCACGGAAGAAGCCGATGGCTCCCTGCTTGAGCTGCGCGTCGGCGGAATCGAGTTTCGCCTGTGCCTCGTCGACCTTCTGCTGGGCGGCGGCCACGGCGGCGTCTGCGGTATCCTTTGCGGCCTTGGCGTTCGCAAGCTCTACGTCGGCGGCTGCCTTGGCGGACTCGGCGTCCTTGACAGCCTGCTTCGCTGCATCCAGCTTGGCGACGGCGTCGACGTTCGCCTGTTTGGCGGCATCGAGGTCGGCGTTCGCGGCATCGAGTGCGGACTGGGCGGCGTTCACGCCGGATTCGGCATCGGTCGCGGCCTGCTGCTTCGCGGAGAGGGACGCCTGGGCATCATTCAGTTCGGTCTGTGCCGTTGCTGCAGCGGACTGCGCCTGCTCGAGCTCGGACTCGCACTGGGACTGTGTCGCTTGTGCGGCAGCGAGGGCTGCCTCTGCGTCCGCGACCTTCTGTTTTGCCGCATCGTACTCCGGACCGCTGGCGCCTGCCTCCGCTGCGGCGAGGTCGGTTTTCGCCTTCTCGTAGGCGGCGCTGGCGGCTGCGGCCTTCGCATCCGCTGCGTCCTTGTTCTGCTGGGCTGCGACAAGGACGGCATCGGCGGCATCCTTGGCAGACTGGGCCGCAACCAGCTTGGACTGGGCATCGGCAAGCGTCGCGTTGGCGTTGTCAAGTTCGGCCTGTGCCCTGCTCACGGCATCCGTGGCGTCGCGCACGGCCTGCTCGGCGGCACTGATTGCCTCCGGGGTGGCGCTTACGGCATCTGCCTTGGCTTTATCGAGGGCATCCTTGGCATCCTGGGCCGCCTTGAGGGCGGACTGGTACGCTTCGTCCTTCTCGGACGCATCTGCCTTGGCGTCTGCGAGACCCGCCTTCGCCTGCTCGAGGTCCTTGCCGGCGGCATCGGCGGCGCCCTTGCCCTCGGCGACCTGACGGGCGTACTCGTCCATCGCCGCACGGTCGGCTGCCGCGCCGGCGCTGACTGCCGAATCGTAGGATGCCTTGGCCTGGTCGCGGGCGGAAGCCGCCTCGTTGTAGGGACCGGCGGCCTCATCGTAGGATGCCTTGGCGGCGTCCTCCTTCGCCTTCGCCTCGTCGACTGCCTTCTGCAGGTCCGCGATGGTCTGTGCGGCGGATTTTGCGCCGGTACCGGATGCCGCGCCGGCGTGGGCGGCGATCGGCGACATCACGGCGGGGTGCTGTGTGCCCCCGTCACCGGTCTGGGCGAATGCCGTGAACGGTGAGATGAGGCTCGATCCGGTCATGGCGGCCATGGTCGCCGCGGTGACGGTCAGACGCGCGATCCCCTTCGGAGTGTGAATCTTTTTGTTTGGCAGTGCGGCGAAATGATCGCCACCGGCAGCGAAATGCTTTCCCTGGGTCATTGTGCTGTTCCATTCCTTTTCCGCGCCCTATCCGACTGGGCATCAGAGCTCTTTCCAATAGAGATAATTATGCGCCTTAACTGGGATTGTTGTATATAGTCCGTTGGCATAAATACAACAATCCATGACTCTTTTTGTCATGGATATCTCGCCGCTACAACAATCCTTTGGTCTACGCTGCAAAGAACTCAGATCAGAGTCTGGTTACTCTCAAGTACAATTTGCGAACCGCATTGACATGGACAGGTCTTACTACGCCTCGATAGAGGTCGGGCGAAGAAATGTCAGTCTTTCTAACCTCTCTAAAATTGCCAATGGATTCAACATATCAATTGCTGCACTTATGACTGGTGTCACTGATAAAAAGGATTAGTCCATCATCAGCGAACGCAGTGAGCGTATCAATCGACGGCGTAGCCGGCGGCAAGGTCACGGTACGTGGCCGCGCAGCGAGCTTCGCGAGCGAAGAGGACGGCATCGCCGTCCCTATATCTTTATAGTATATTTCTCTATTAATTGGTTTAACCAAAATGGTTAAAGCGCAAGCTTCTGAACAGGCATTTTTATCAAAAACTCAAAGCAGCCGAATCATCAAAATGGTGAAATTTTTTACCCAAATTGAGGAAGCGCTTCACCAAAATGGAACCGACTAACGGCTGTTGAAAACTTTTTATCCCCAAAATGGTGATTTCCTGTTTTCAGTGGAAAACTCGGTAAGTTAAATTATTTACTTACCAGATTTACAAACAAAAGCAGTTCTTAACCCTAAAACCAGAACAGGTCAGAAGCAAAATTAACTCCTGACCTGCGATTTTTCTGGTGCCCCCGGGCGGATTCGAACCGTCGACACCCGCTTTAGGAGAGCGGTGCTCTATCCCCTGAGCTACGGAGGCATGTTGTACTAGTGTAGCAGATTTACTGCATCGCAATACGTCGCATGACTAGACTTCGAAGTTGCGGTGGAATAGTTCCTGTCTGAAGCATCTAAAGCCGTATTTAGGAACTATTTCACCGCAACTTGTGAGGAGCTAGTTACCTTTGTGGAAGAGATTTTTGATAACGGAGGGGATGCTCTTGGCGCCCTTGGCCGTCACATCGATAAAGTCGGGCGAACGCACGAGCTTATCCTCGTCGACGTACTTGCGGACAGCACGAAGCGTCTCTTTGTCGTCGCGCGTCGAAAACGTAAAGTGACCGTTGTCCTTGGTGAAGATGGCAAAACGCGTGATCTTCTTGGTGCCGCGTAAAACCTCGGCGGCAATATAGTCGACCTCGTCCCACGGGATTTGAATATAATCCTCGGGATTGCGCTCGTTGTAATACTCGAACGCCTTATTGCCCACCATCACGTTACCGTGGCTGGTAAGCCCCATCAGGCAGGTTGCCGGCGTTGCCAGATCGACCGTGCTGTTCTGAGATTGCGCCATGCGCGCCTCGCCCTCCAAATAAAACAATCGGACCGCATCCAGTGTACCCACCGGGTGCGGTCCGTTTCAATGGCTCAAAAGCCCTTGCCTAGCAATTCTCGGTCTTAAGCCGAAACGTGCTTACATGAAGCCGCAGACGCGACCGATGATGCCGATGGCGAAGAGAGCCAGGATGATGACGATCGGGCTGACCTTCTTCTTGAGGAGCTTGCAGACCAGCAGGGTCAGGCACACGGCGGCAAGGCCGGGGATGAGCTGATCGAGGTTGGCCTGAAGCGTGGTGACCTTCACCTGATCAAGGGCGTTAGCACCGATGGAGTTATACATCGTCAGTGCTTCCTTGACACCCTCAGAACCGGAGGGCAGGTTAGCCCAGTCGATAAAGGCGCCAGCAGACTGCGTGACCTTGGAGACGACCGGGGTGAAGGAGATGGACACCCAGCGCTCGACCAGGGCGCCGATGATGAACATACCCAGGATGGAAGCACCCTCGGTAACCTTGCCCATCAGACCGCCGGAGAGGTCCTTGGCGATGGAGGAGCCGACCTTGTAGCCAAACTCCTGCGTGTACCACAGGAAAGCGTAACGGATGATGTTCCACGCGAAGAAGAACAGCAGCGGACCGGCGATGCTGCCGGACAGGGCCAGGGAAGCGCCCAGAGCGCCCAGAATCGGGCGAAGGGTGAACCAGAAGGCGGGGTCGCCGACGCCGGCGAGCGGGCCCATCATACCGACCTTGACGCCCTGAATGGCGACGTCGTCAATCGGAGCACCGTTGGCGCGCTCCTCCTCGAGAGCGAGGGTAACGCCAATGACGGGGGCGGAAACATAGGGGTGGGTGTTATAGAACTCCAGGTGACGCTTAAGAGCGGCAATCTGGTCATCCTTGCTGGTGTAGAGCTTCTTGATCGCAGGGATCATTGCGAAGCACCAGCCGCCGTTCTGCATACGCTCGTAGTTCCACGAGCCCTGAAGGAACTGATGACGGAAGCAAACCTTCTTGCGGTCAGCCTTGGTGAGCTGAATCTTGTTCTCTGCCATATGTATCACTCCCCTCCTACTCGTAATCGTTCAGAATGTCGCCGAGCGGGTCGCCGGAGCCACCGCCCATGCCGCCACCCTGCTTGGCCAGATCCTTAAGGCCAAGGTAGATGAGGGCAAGGGAGATGCCGATGAGGCCAAGGGCGATCAGCGTGAGCTGAGGGATGGCAGCAAGGACAAAGCCGAGGATGAAGAACGGCCAGGTCTCCTTGGTGGCCATCATGTTGATGACCATGGCGTAACCGACGGAAGCGACCATGCCGCCGCCGACAGCCATGCCGCCGGACAGCCAGTCGGGCATAGCGTTAAGCGCGTTGGTAACGGCCTCGGCCGGGATGATGCACAGAAGTACTGCCGGGATGGCGATACGAAGGCCCTGCATGAGGATGGCAGCGTACTGCCAGCGCTCGATGCCAGAGAAGTCGCCCTTCTCGGCGCAACCGTCCATGGCGTGAGCGATAGCGGTAGCAATGGTACGGCAGATCATGGTCAGGAACAGACCAGCGACCGACAGCGGGACGGCGACGGCGATGGCCGCGGTAACGGCCTTGGCCGAATCAGTGGCGCCGCCGTTGAGGGCGAGCACCATGATGATCGAAGAAGCGACCGAGGCCAGAGCGGCGTCAGGCGCGACGGCGGCGCCGACGTTAGCCCAGCCAAGGGCCATCATCTGGAGCGAACCGCCCAGGAGGATGCCCTCCTGAAGGTGACCGGTTACGAGACCGATAAGCGTGCATGCCACGAGCGGCTGATGGAACTGGAACTCATCCAGAATGCCTTCCATACCGGCAAGCAACGCGACAATCGCAACAAGCAGAATAGTGATTGCAGACATGTATCGGACCCTCCTTTACTATGCTTGAGCGGCCAGTTCGGCCTTAGCTTTCTTCAACATGGCGTCGAGATCCTCGGAAGCATCCGAAGGAACCTTGCGGACCTCGAACTTGACGCCCTTGGCCTTGAGGGCCTCGAGGGTCTTAACGTCGTCATCGCCCATAGCGACGGCGTTGGTGACGACGACCTTGCCCTTGGAGTGAGCCATGGAACCGATGTTGACTTCCTTGATGTCGACGCCGGCCTCGATGGCCTTGAGCAGATCCTGCGGGTTCTCGAAGAGCAGCATGGCCTTGGTGTCACCAAAACGCGTGTCCTTGACGACCTCGGCCATCTTCTTGATAGGCACGACGTTGGCATGGACTCCCGGAGGGGCAGCCTGCTCGATCATGGTCTTGCGGAGCTCGTCGTGAGCAACGCCGTCGGAAACCACGATGATGCGGTTGGGGTTGATCTGCTTGGTCCACGTGGTGGCCACCTGACCATGCAGCAGACGGGTGTCGATACGGACGTGGGCAATCTTGATGTGCCCGTCGCCGATGACCGTTCCCGGAGGGATGGCGCCTGCAGGAGCAGCGGCGGCCGTAGCCGGCTTCTTCTCCTCGGGCTCCAGAGACTCGGGCTTGACGCGCACGCCAGCCTTAGCCTCAGTCACGAGATGTTTTGCGATCGCATGTGCAGTGTTCTTTGCGTCAAAGCGCTGCGAATATGCCTCGATGAGCATAGGCAGGTTGACACCGGTGACGATAGCCCAGGAATCGTGGCCCTCGATGAGCCCGCTGATCTGGTTGAACGGCGTGCCGCCCCACAGATCAACGAGGAAGAGTATCTGCTCCTGGTCGTCGAAGGAAGCGACTGCTTCCTCGACCTTAGCACGGAAGTCGTCGGGGCCCATGCTCGGCTCGAGCGAGACCACGGCCACAGACGGCTGATCGCCAAAGACCATCGAGCCCGTCTGCTTGATTCCAGCTGCCAAGTCCCCGTGGCTAGCAAGAACAATACTTACCATCACATAACCTCCTTTTTGTCTACGTAATTCCTACACGACATGAAAGGAGTATACCTGTTTGGTTTGTGGAATTATAGCTAAATCCGCAAAAGGTTGGATTCTTTGTTTAAACGTCTAAGTTTGTTACAAATTGATTACGTTGCTGGTTTTCGACTCATTACCCGCCAGAGCGTCGCTCATCAAGCCATGTACTTTACAGATACAAGCAGGCTGTTCATTAATAATGATTTTAAGCAAGTGCGAATGTACTTGTACTACTGCTATTTTGTTTAAACAGACATGACTTGACTATTAACGTGACTTATGTTCTAGCTCAAGTAGTCGTTGGGGACGTCCCCAACGACTAGGGGTTAGACGATGTGGAGGGGGTTGGCGGCGTCGACGGCATCGGGGGCGTCGGAGGGGTCATCGGGGACAGCGCCTGCCGGGTCCTCGTCGGGGGTCTCGATCTGCTTAATCATGACCTCCTGGCCCTGCAGCAGGTATGTCTCGCCGCTGCCGCAATGGGGGCAGGTCTTGCCGTGCTCGACCGTCGCGTAGTCGCGGCCGCATGCCTCGCAATGCGTCACGGCCTCGACGGGCTCCACAATAAGCTCCGCGCCCTGCGTGATGGGCTTTTTATCTGCCGCCCAGCGCCAAGCGTCGAGCAGCAAGTCGGGAACGACGCCCGAGACCTCGCCCAACAGCAGCGTGACGCTCGAAACGCGACTCACGCCATTGGCGCGCGCCACGTTCTCGACATCGCGAATGATGTGATAGACGATTCCCAATTCATGCAAGGTAGAAACCTTTCAACAACGGTTAGTGCGATGTCAGCCAAACGTCAGTGAGCGACGCTCTGCGCCGCTCACTGACTTGTCAGGTTCTCTTACTTCTTCCCAAATTTGATCTTAATTGCACGCTTCAATGCGTACTTGCCAAGGCTCGGGAGCTTTTGCTCGTATTTGACCATCGTGGAGCACTCGGGGCGGTCGCGATCCAGGTGGATGGCATCGAACACGCACTTGGTGGTGCACAGACCGCAGCCGATGCACTTGTTGGGATCGACGATTGAGGCACCGCAGCCCAGGCAGCGGGCGGTCTCGGCGCGCACCTGCTCCTCGGTAAAGGTCTCGACGTACTCGCTAAAGGGTGCAGCCTTCTCGCGGTCGCGGTCGACATGTGCCACCTCGCGGCTCGCGTTGTCATAGCTCTCGATCACGACATCGTCGCGGTCGAGCGCGGTGTAGTGGCGCTGGTTGCGGCCGATGGTGAGCGTGGAGCCCGGCTGCACAAAGCGATGGATGGACACGGCGGCCTCGTGGCCGGCGGCGATGGCGTCGATGGCAAAGCTCGGCCCGGTATAGACGTCGCCGCCCACAAAGATGTCGGGCTCGGCGGTCTGATAGGTCTGGGGATCGGCAAGGGCGCCCTGGCCGCGGCCAAGCTCCACCTTAGAGCCTGCCAGCAGATCGCCCCACACAATGGACTGGCCAATCGACATGACGACGCGGTCGGCATCGACACGGCGAAGATCGTTCTCATCGTACTCGGGCGCAAAACGGCCCTCGTCGTCAAAGACGCGCGTGCAGCGCTTGAAGGTGATACCGCACACATGGCCGGCCTCATCCAGGTGAACCTCCTTGGGACCCCAGCCGCAGCTGATGTGGGCGCCGTCCTCAACGGCCTCGCGACGCTCCTCCTCGCTGGCGGGCATCTGGGCCTCGCTCTCCAGGCAGAACATCTCAACGTGCTCGGAACCCAGGCGGCAGGCGTTGCGCGCGACGTCGATAGCCACGTTGCCGCCGCCCACCACGATGGTGCGGCCGGGCAGCGCATCGATCTTGCCACTGTTGACCTCACGCAAAAAGTCAACGGCCACGGTCACGTCCTCGGCATCCTCACCCGGAATACCGGCGAGGCGGCCGCCCTGGCAGCCGATGGCAACATAAAAGGCCTTAAAGCCCTGCTCACGCAGCTCGTCGAGCGTCACGTCGCGACCGACCTCCACGCCATAGCGGAACTCGGCACCCATCAGGCGAATGATCTCGACCTCTGCCTCGATAACATCCTTCTGCAGCTTAAAGCTGGGAATACCGTAAGTGAGCATACCGCCCGGGCGCTCGTTCTTCTCGAGCACGACGGGCTTGTAGCCCTTCTCGGCCAGATAGAAAGCGCAGGACAGGCCGGCCGGACCGGCGCCGATGATGGCGATCTTCTGATCGAAGCCGCCAGCGCGCGTCGGCGTCACCACGGGCGGGACATAGCGGGTCGCGGCATCAAGATCGCGCTGAGCGATGAACTTCTTGACCTCGTCGATAGCCACGGCGGCGTCCACACGGCCGCGGGTGCAAGCATCCTCACAGCGGCGGTTGCACACGCGGCCGCAGATAGCGGGCAGCGGGTTCTCGCGCTTGATGAGCGCCAGCGCCTCGTCATAGCGGCCCTGCGCCGCGAGCTTCAGATAGCCCTGAACGGCAACGTGCGCGGGGCAGGCCGTCTTGCAGGGCGCAGTGCCGGACTCATGCGTCTCGATGCGGTTGTCGTTGCGGTAGTTGGGCGACCACTTGGTGTGGTCCCACTTGGTGGCGTCGGGCAGCTCCTGGCGCGGATACTCGGGCACCTGTCCGCCGGCCTTTTTGCTGCAGAGCTTCTGGCCCAGCTTGGCGGCGCCGGCCGGACACACCTCAACGCAGCGACCGCAGGCCACGCACTTGTCCTTCTCGACCTTGGCGACATAGGCCGAGCGCGACAGGTTAGGCGTGTTGAACAGCTGAGAGGTGCGCAGGGCATAGCACACGTTGACGTTGCAGTTGCAGATGGCGAAGATCTTGTTCTCGCCGTCGATGTTGGTGATCTGGTGCACAAAGCCGTTGTCCTCGGCCTGGCGCAAAATGTCGTAGACCTCGTCGCGCGTCACGTAATGGCCGCGGTCGGTCTCGACCACGTAGTCGGCCATGTCGCCCACGGCAATGCACCAATCGGCGGGGTCGTCGGCGCAGCCCTCGCCCATCACGCGACGGCTCGCACGGCAGCTGCAGGTACTGGCGGCATACTTGCCCTCGTACTTGTCGAGCCAGTGCTCGATATGCTCGATCGGCACCGACGTGCTCGCGGCATCGATGGCCTTCTCGACCGGAATGACGTGCATGCCGATACCGGCGCCTCCGGGCGGCACCATCGGCGTGGCCTTGGACAGCGGTCCCTTGGACGCCTGTTCAAAGAACTTGGCATAGACCGGATGCTCTTCGAGCTGGCTCACGCGCATGTTGAGGAACTCGGCGGAACCCGGTACCAGCATGGGCAGCACCCACTGCTTGGCGCGCTCGGGATTTTCCCAGTTGTACTCGAGCAGACCCGTGTAGCTCATGTCGTCGAGCATCTTCTCGATCTGGGCCTCGGGCATGCCGGTGAGTTTGACCATCTCGGGCAGCGTGTAGGGACGGCGCATCTTCATCTTGCAGAGCACTTCGGCCTGCTCGTCGGTCGCGGCCTCGGCAAACGACCAGTACTCGTAGCCCAGCAGCTCGTCGCGATGCAGCAGACGGTTGGTGCAGTGCTCGCACAGCTTGACAATTGCCTCGCGCGGATGCTCCGGCAGCGGCGGCACGAACTCCGAACCGATATCGGGCTCGGTGTAGCTAATTCCCGGTCCGTTGAGAATCATGGTTGTCCCTTCTCTTGCCGCAGCCCGACGAGGCCGCAGCGCCCCTCTTTTTTTGCAGGTCGGGCATGCCCCATGCCGTTCACCCGCCATTGTTGACATTGTGTCAAAAATAGTATTGACGAACCGTCAACAATATTCAAGACTGTTAGGTGAACGGTCAGGCAAAAGAGGATGAAAGGCGGCAAAACATGGGCGACAACACAGCAGATACCTCTGTGGTCGATGCCGTCCCCGCGCCCGACAGCACGGCCAAACGTCTGACGGGCGACGAACGCCGTCGCGAGATCCTCGATGCCGTGCGCACCGTGAGTTCCGAGCTGGGCGTGTCGCATCTATCCGTCTCGGCCGTAACCAAGCGAGCCGGCTGCACGCGCTCGCTGTTCTACCACTACTTCGCCGACATGGACGCCGCCGTCACCGCCGTCATGGACGAGGCAATCGACGGTTTTATCTCCGAGCTCGAGCAGTGGAATGCCAGCCGCACGGTTGGCGACATCGAAGGCGCACTCGACACCGTCGCCCCGCTCTTCAAGCGCCTGGTCGTGAGCGGCCACGAGCTGCCAAGCACGCTCACCTCGAGCAGCGGCGCGCTCTACGGCGGCTTTTTGCACAACGTGGTCCAGCGCGTGGCGCAGTATATCTGCGACACCACCGTGGTGGATTTTGTCACCCATCATGAGCTACGCATCGACCATGTCTACGAGACGTTCTACACCCTCATCATGGGACTGTTGATGTATATCCGCACGCACCCCGATGTGCCCGACGAGACGGTCAAGGAGATTATCGCCTCGACGCTCCACATCGAGGGCTATACCGCCAAGTATCCGGAGCGCAAGCCCCAGAACTGACGACATTTGGCCAAACTGCCCGCGATCAGAAGAGGGGCCGCGGGCGTGTGAAAGGAGAGCAGCATGCTGTTCGATGTTTGGGGTAGCGATACCCTTATCCACTGGGCCGGCTGGGCCATGGTCTTTATTGGCCTCATCGTGCTCAACGAGGTCGGCCGCCGCACCAAGCTGGGCGCGGCAATCATCTTTGGCGTGGCTCCGTTGGCCATGACCATCTATTGCGTCGCCATCGCCGTCGGCGTTTCGCAGGGTGCCGAGTGGGCGCTCACCAACCCCACTCACGTGTACCAGAACAGCTGGTTCCACTACGCCAAGGTGTACGCGGCGCTGGCCGGTTGCTGGGGCTTCATTGCCATTAAGTACCAGTGGGGCAAGATCGGCAAGGCGCATTGGTTCCGTGCATGGCCGTTTGTGATCGTCGCCATCAACATCATGATCGCCGTCGTGTCCGACTTCGAGAGCGCCTATCACTTCTTTGTCCTGGGCCAGTCCACCTGGGTCACCTCCGAGGGTGCCACGCAGCTTGCCGGCTGGAACAACGTGTTCAACGGCATCGCCGGTCTCATCAACATCTTCTGCATGACCGGCTGGTGGAGCGTCTACGCCTCCGAGGATCAGACCGACATGCTGTGGCCCGACATGACCTGGGTCTACATCATCGCCTACGATATCTGGAACTTCTGCTACACCTACAACTGCCTGCCCACCCACTCCTGGTTCTGCGGCTTTGCGCTGCTGCTGGCGCCCACCGTCGCCGCCTTTATCTGGAACAAGGGCGGCTGGATCCAGAACCGTGCCTTTACGCTGGCCATTTGGTGCATGTTTGCCCAGGTGTTCCCGTACTTCCAGGAGGAGTCCATCTTTGTGACCCACTCCACGCTCGACCCCGGCGCCGCCACCGCGGTCTCGATTGCCGCGCTGATCGCCAACGTCGCCGCGATCATCTACATCGCCTACCGCGCCAAGAAGCTCGGTCGCAATCCCTACAAGCAGGATGTCTTTGAGGGCACCAGCGATTGGGAGAAGGCCACCGCTCGCCGCGCCAAGGTTGATTACGCACACGCCGAGTAACGCGCTGGTCGCTGTTGGCACTTGGGCATAGGCACGCCTGCCAGATTTTCAATCCAGTGTCTCGCAGAGCCCCCGGAAAGCGTTTCACTCGCTTTTCGGGGGCTTTTGTCGTTGCGTCTCTATTCATCTATTCAAAAACATGCGCATATATAAAATCGGGTTTCAAATCATGCGGCGGCTCTATGGGGTCCCGTTTTTGGGTACAGTGTTGTCCCGATATTGAGCTTGGGGGATATATGAAAGATGAGACGATGGGCCAAGAGGATGCGGCCCAAGATGCAGAAGCGTGTGCCGAGGCCCTGGAGAGCCTAGACCGGATTTCGCTTGACGATGTTGCGTTTGACGATTCGAGCGTTGATGTGCAGGATGAGCCGGAAATCGAGGCACAGCCCGATGATCAGGATGCAAAAGACGATGGCGCCGCGACCACCGAAGACGGGGCGGGGCACGAGGATTCCGAATGCGAGGCCGACGACCAGCCCGAATCCGACACGAACGAGGAAACCATCTTGCTCGACAACTTGCCGGCCGAAGATTCGCTGACCCGCGAGCTCCCTGGCTTAGGCTCTGCGCCTGCCGTGGACGAGACCATCGCCATGGGCGATATTCCCCTGCCGTCCGTTCCTTCGGCACGCGAAGCCGAGGTTCGTCATCGTAAGATGTCGCCCAAGCGCCGCAACCTGATGGTTGCCGGCGTTGTGGCCGTCGCGCTCGTCGCCGGCGGCGCAGGCTATGCTGCCTGGAACGGATATCAGCAAGAGCAGGCTGCCGTACTTGCCGCAAACGCCCATACCATGATGTCGGTGCAGATTGGCGTGCATGCCGCGGGCCTCGACTGCTCAACTGGCTCCAAGATTCCCGTGCAGGTGAGCGGGCAGGATTCCGACGGTTCTTCCGTGAGCGAAACGCTCTACGTTGACGAGCACGGTCGCGGCATTAAGCTGCTGCCCGGCGATTACACGTTCTCCATCGCCGCCTCCCCCATCGCGGCCGACGGCACCATCTACACCGTCCCGACCACCAAGGCCCAGGTTACGGTCAAGAATGACGGGCAGGATCTGCGCGCTCAAGCCACCTTTAAGCTTAAGGTGCCCTCAGCCGACACGGTGACCGACGACCAGATCGATGCCGCCGCCAAGTACGCCGAAGAAGGCGGCGCGAGCTCTGCCGCCGCGGCAAAGATACTCCAGCAGGCGGCAATTACGCGCCGCGATGCCGCCGCCAACGCCGTAAGCGCAAGCGAGGCTCAGTCCGCCCGCGATGCCGACGCTCGGCACAAGGCGACGAACCTGTATCAGCTCGATATTCCGGTTGAGTGGTATGGCAAGGTCGCAACCTGGCAGAACGGCAACACGCTGTGCATTTATCTGGACGGCGACACCAACACACCGCTCGTGACGCTCGTCGCGGTGCGCGATGGCGAGACCTTTACGCCCGACGACGGCGATACGGTTTTGGGCACGGTCAGCCTAGGCAACGGCTACACCGTCTACGCCAGCGGCCCTGTCTATCCGTACGTGATTCCGCAAACCGTTAATGGACACACGCAGAACCCCGTGTCGACCTACCCCATGGATACGGCGATTGAGCTTGTCGAGCTCACGACCGGCAACCGCTACACATACAGCCAGATCAAAAACGACCTGGTCGGTAAAGACGGCAAGGCAGACGCCGCGACCAAACTCGAGACCGACTACCTCGCCCAGATTCTCCTGCCGAGCATCAAAGCCCAGGACTAGTCGGCCCGAAGACAGCCGCCCAACACCCCATCCCTAACGCAGTTGCGGTGAAATAGAGATTGTTTTTGCTGGTCAAACCGCAAAACAATCCCTATTTCACCGCAACTTATTGGTGGCCTTTTGGGTGGCACTCAGCGCCACGGGTCGGCTTCGAACATTGGCTCGCGCTCGGGGCGTCGGTCGCTGTAGGGGTCGTAGCCGTCGTCGTCCTCGTTCTCGGCACGGATATAGGGGTCGCGCGGTTTGGGCGCCGGTTTGGACGTGGGCTTGGGCGCCGGCGCGACGGGCGCCGCCTCAGCCGCCGGTGCGTTCGTCTTGTTCTCGTCTTTCATCTGCATAACTCCTTGCATCGCATCCGTTCAGCATCATCGATTGTCGCACGAAAAAGGGCGGCGGACCCAATTGGATCCGCCGCCCTTGGCGTTTGGAAACGACTGGCAAATTTTGAGGCATGACCCAAAATCTACTCGGCGTCGGGGACCTCGTAGGTGGCCGCCGGCGTGTTGTCGCACACGACGGTAAAGCCTCCGTCCTTGTCGACATCAACCGTCACCTGATCGCCCTCGCGCACCGTGCCGTCGATGATAGCGGCGGCGATGGCGTCCACAACCTCGCGCTGGACCAGGCGCTTGAGCGGACGGGCACCAAAGACCGGGTCCAGGCCGCCCACGGCGAGCATCTGCTTGGCCGCCGGGGTGATGGCAAGCGTCATGCGCTCCTTGGCCAGACGCGCGCGGACGTCGGCGAGCTGGATGTCGACGATCTTCTCGATCTGCGCCATGCCGAGCGGATGGAACACCACGATATCGTCGATACGGTTGAGGAACTCGGGGCGGAAGGTCTGAGCCATGGCCGCGTTGACCTGATGGCGCATCTCCTCCTCGTCCTTGCCGGAAAGCTCGGCGATAGCCTTGGAGCCCACGTTAGACGTCATGATGATAATCGTGTTCTTAAAGGACACTTGGCGACCCTGACCGTCGGTCAAACGGCCGTCGTCGAGCACCTGCAGCAGCACGTTAAAGACATCCGGATGGGCCTTCTCCATCTCGTCGAGCAAGATCACGGAGTAGGGGCGACGGCGTACGGCCTCGGTGAGCTGGCCGCCCTCGTCGTAGCCCACGTATCCCGGGGGCGCACCGATCAGACGCTGGACGCTGAACTTCTCCATGTACTCGGACATGTCGATACGCACGAGCGCGCGCTCGTCATCGAACAGGCACTCGGCAAGCGCCTTGGCGAGCTCGGTCTTGCCCACGCCGGTGGGGCCCAGGAAGAAGAAGCTGCCGATGGGCTTGTCCGGATCGGAGAGGCCCGCACGGCTGCGGCGCACGGCCGCGGCCACGGCGGACACAGCCTCATCCTGGCCGATGACGCGCTTATGCAGCTCGCCCTCCAGGCCCTTGAGCTTGTCGAGCTCGCCCTGCATCATCTTGGACACGGGCACGCCGGTCCAAGCGCTCACGACCTCGGCGATCTCATCGGAGGTCACCTGTTCGTTGAGGCCCTCGCCGTCCTGCTGCTTTTGTGCCTCGAGCGCAGCCTCGGAATCCTGAATCTGCTGCTGCAGGCCAGGAATCACGGAGTAGCGCAGCTCGGACGCACGGCCCAGGTCACCGTTGCGCGTCGCGCGCTCCTCTTCGCTCTTGGCCTCGTCAAGCTGGCCCTTGAGCTCCTGCACGTGGTCGATGGCGTTCTTCTGGTTGAGCCAGCCGGCCTTTTGCACGTTGAGCTTTTCCTGGACCTCGGCAATCTCCTGGCGCAGGGCCTCCAGACGCTCCTTGGAGGCATCGTCGGTCTCCTTCATGAGCGCCTGCTCCTCGATCTGCAGCTGGGTGAGCTGACGCGTGGTTGCGTCGATCTCGACCGGCATGCTGTCGAGCTCCATGCGCAGGCGGCTTGCGGCTTCATCGACCAGGTCGATGGCCTTGTCGGGCAGGAAGCGGTCGGCGATATAGCGATCGGAGAGGTCGGCGGCGGCCACGAGCGCGCTATCGGTGATGTGCACGCCGTGGAAGATCTCGTACTTCTCCTTGAGACCACGCAGGATCGAGATGGTGTCCTCAACGGTGGGCTCGCTGACCATCACGGTCTGGAAACGACGCGCGAGCGCCGCGTCCTTCTCGATGTACTTGCGGTACTCGTCGAGCGTGGTCGCGCCGATCGCGTGCAGGTCGCCACGAGCGAGCGCCGGCTTGAGGATGTTGCCGGCGTCCATGGAGCCCTCGGTGGCACCCGCGCCCACGATGGTGTGGAGCTCATCGATGAACAGGATGACCTTGCCCTCGGATTTTTGCACTTCTTTGAGTACGGCCTTCAAGCGGTCCTCGAACTCGCCGCGGTACTTAGCGCCGGCGACCAGCGCGCTCATGTCGAGCTCGATAAGGTCGCGGTCGCGCAGCGTACTCGGCACGTCGCCGGCCACGATACGCTGGGCGATGCCCTCGACGATAGCAGTTTTGCCGACGCCCGGCTCGCCGATGAGCACGGGGTTGTTCTTGGTGCGGCGGGACAGGACCTGAATGGTACGACGGATCTCATCGGTACGGCCGATGACCGGGTCAAGCTTGCCGGCGCGGGCAAGGTCGCAGATATTGCGACCGTACTGCTCCAGCGCCTCAAACTGGGTCTTGTCCTCGGCAGACGTCACGCGGTCATCGCCGCGCAGCTCCTCGTAGACCTGCTCGATGCGCTCCTTGGTGACGCCGGCGTCGCGCAGTACACGACCGGCCTCGCCCTTGTCCTCGGCAAGCGCCATCAGCAAATGTTCAGTCACCACAAAGCTGTCGCCCATCTTGGTGGCCTTCTTCTCGGCCTTCTCGATAACGCGGACGAGCTCGTTGGAAAGACCCATCTGCTGACCCTCGCCGGAAACCTTGGGCGCGTGGTCGATGGCATCCTGCGTGGAGCGTGCGAGCTGGGCCGGATCGGCACCGATGCGCTCGATAATCACGGAGATATTGCGCTCGCCGGCACCGAGCAGGGCAGACAGCAGGTGAATCGGCTCCACCGCGCCGGCCTGCGCGTCGGCAGCCGTGCTCATGGCGGTCTGCAGCGCCTCGCGCGACGTCATAGCTAGCTTATCGATTCTCATGGAATCACCTCTCTTGGGGCGGCCGCCCTACGGGGCGGCTTCACGTTGTTCGAGAAGTATTGTTGCCAGCTTTGCGCAATCTTATACACAAATCTAAGTCTCTATATATAAGATTTTCTGAGTGATTAAGAGATAGGGGCAGGCACGCTCACCCACTGCGGCCTCGTCCCCTTACTATCTCAATCCGTAACATCTAGCGGCTGTTTATGGCTCTAGATGTTACAGATCGAGATGAAATGACCAGCGGCACCCGTTTATCTAAATCTGTAACACCAGGCCCACTTTTAGCGGCCAAGATGTTACAGATCGAGACAGACCGAAAACCACCACAAAGAGGACAGGCACCTTTGTGGTGGTCGCGGTCTCTACTCCTTCGCCGAACCCGTACTTCCCGATTCGACGGTCCAAGGCATCTCATCCTCGAACAGCCATGTACGGGCAGACCCACTATCGCGTGCAGCCTGCGGGTCAGGCAAGCAGGTCTGTTTATAGGCATCTTGGATACACTGACCCATAAAATCGTTGAGCTCGGTCTGGTCGCCCTCCATGACATAGGCAACATCGCCGTCCATGATGTAGATGCCCGGACCCTCATTGCCCTCGTAGCCCGGATCGTACGAGACATCACATAACTTGGCGCCGTTTGCAGTGTCCAGCTCGATGGAAGAGTGACATCCGCCAACCATGTCGTTCGCTTTTGCCCGATAGGACGCATATCCGTACCAACGCTTAAATGTTTTGCCCTTGAGTAGCTCGGACGCCCTATCGATCAGGCTTGTATCCGTGGTATAGCGCATGGCCCCAAGCTGAATACGCGGATAATTGCTAATACCCAGCACAGCCGGCTGCTCATCAAAATCAACGGTAATGGCCTCGGGCTTGTCGTCGCCGGTCAGAAGTTCGACAGATTGAGTCACAGGCTTGACCACCGGCTCCGTCACCGCAGCAGGTAGAAATGCCATACCGACAGCGCCCGCGCCAACCACAGCGATCGCAAGCGCCAAGACAATCAATCCAATACGGGCAGAACGGCTCACGGCAAAACACCCCACAATGCAAACCTTCGCCACCTGCACTAATGATACCGCCAGCTAACACTATTACCAAAAGAAGCCGCGCGCTCCTCACCACCACAAAGGGGACAGGCACCTTTGTGGTGGTTTTCGACGCTAACGGTCGACCATCTCGCGCCATGAGATTAAACTTGAATTGTTCTCTGAACATATCCATTTCTGCCTATCCTCAACAGATCTCTGTCTCGAGGAGCGCATATGAAGCCGTCTCATTCCACCGGTCGCAACGTCATCGCCATTCTCGCCATACCCATCGTGATGCTCTTCCTTATCGTCATCACGCCCTTTTCTTTTGGTATCGCCTCGCCCTTCGATCTTTGCGGGATGATCGACGCCGGCTCGCGTGCCACCTCGCTCTCCTTTGTCTGCCGTGGCGTGTTCTACGAATATGCAATTCCCACCGGAAGTTGGCAGTCCAAGTTACCGTTGCTCGGCAAGGTCGACGGATGCTCCCCCTATTTCTGCCTTGAACCTCAGGCGCTAAACTATCTGATCGACGACCAGCCACTCGACTCCATCACCCTCGCCTACGACTACGCACCAAACACCGATGAGCGCCACATGAACCAAGTCCTCGACAAGCTGCTTGGACAGTGCGGGCTCACCGAGGAGGCCGGTCGAACCATCTATAGCAACCAGAAATTAAAGAGAACAGAACTCCGCCGTGTCGGAAAAATCAAAGGGCGAAACGGGGCCGCCTACTGGGATGCCTGGGCAACACGCGACAAGGGCGAATTCGGACACAGCACCTATATGGTCACTGTCTACACCAAAGACGGAATTAAGGACAATGTTGACGATTTCGCGTCATCCAAACTCGGCATCCCCAAAACAACCAAACCCGCCAGCCCGGATGAAATCCTGTAGGGACGCTCATTAGAATGTCGTTCAACGAGCACGGCAACATCGAGCTCGCCCCCCACCACCACGAAAGGGACAGGCCCCTTTGTGGTGGTTTTCGACTCTGGCACTCGACTGTCTCGATCTGTAACATCTAGCGGCTCTTTTCGATCTTAGATGTTACAGATTGAGATGAAATGATCAGCGGCGATCGTTTGTCTCAATCTGTAACAACCGCTCGTCAAATAGGGGCCCAGATGTTACAGGTCGAGACAAACGGGACCGCCACAAAGGTGCCTGTCCCCATTGTGGTGGTCCAACAAAGAAGCCGCCCCAATAAAAAGAGGCGGCATCAAGCAGGTCTATTTATTAGCGTCCCTCAAGACCCAACGAGAACGTCGCGGTAGCCCCGGACACACCTTTCCCTCGGGCGACCCTCGCGAAGCGCGTGAGCGGGCGGGAAAGGGTAAGCCCCGGGCGGACAATTAAGCGCGTTACTCGGCAGCGGCCTTGAACTTGTTGTAGTTGATCAGGCAGCCGGCCTTAACGATGGCACGCTCCTCTGCCGTCATATCGGCAATATAGAGCTCAATCTGCTCAACCGAACCGTCGGCGCGCACCACGTAGGCGGCGATGTCCTTCAGGTCGCCATCGAGCGCGGCACGGATACCCGGCACAAAGACGTAGTCGCCCACCTCAAAGTTGGGCTCCGCCTCCATCTGGAAGGGCACCATGCCCCAGTTCATCACGTTGGAGCGATAACGCTTGGTGGCGTACTCGTGGACGATGTTGGCCAGACCGCCAATTACGCGCTGGCAGCTCGCGGCCTGCTCGCGGGCAGAACCGTCACCGGGCTTCTTGGCATACAGCATGGAGCCGTACTCGGTCGCCTTGGCATCTGCCGCGACGCCCGCACCAGCCAGCGCCTCAAACACGCCGGCAAGCTCGGCATCGAGTGCCGCCAGGTCACCCGCGGACTCGCCGGCCACGCGGCGCTTCTCCACGGCGTCGACTTCCTTGGAACGACCCACGTAGGCCGGATCGCGGCGGCTGAGCGTAAACTCGGCCAAGCCAAGCGGGTTGGAGCGGAAGGAACTCGTCTCGCCCGAAGGAATGAGCTCGTCGGTCGTGGTGACCGGGTCCATGATCTTGGAACACACCTTGAGCAGGATATCGTCGCCGAGGGGCTCCATCGCGGGCCACGGCTTGATGTTGGGGCCTTCGACCAGCTCGTCGGCAGGCTCCGCCTTGCCAAAGCCCCAGTACACACGCTTTTTGTACGGCGCGTCGTCAAAGGTGTACTCGCAGGCCTCATCCCAAGTCTCCTCGGGCAGGTCGGTCGCCGGCGTCAGGACGCCGCCGTTGGCAGCCGTCGCCGCAATGGAGCGGGCGTCCATCAGGGCCACGGCGCTCAGCTGGCCATTACCCGGCTTGGAACCCTCGCGGTTGGGGAAATTGCGCGTGGTGTGGCGGATGGACAGGCCGTTGTTGGCAGGCGTGTCGCCGGCGCCAAAGCACGGACCGCAGAACGCCGTGCGCACGATCGCACCTGCCTCCATGAGGTCGTAGATATAGCCACGGCGCGTAAGTTCGAGCGCCACGGGCTGGCTTGTGGGATAGACCGACAGCGAGAACTCGCCGCAGCCGGTGTTGGCGCCCTTAAGCACGCGGGCAGCCTGGACCACGGAGTCGTAGTTACCGCCCGAGCAGCCGGCGATAACGCCCTGCTGCACGTGCAGCTTGCCGTCGACGATCTTGTCGAGCAGGCTAAAGTGCGTCTTGCCCTCGCCGATCTTGGCAGCCTCGAGCTCGACCTCATGCAGGATGTCCTCGAGGTTCTCGTTGAGCTCGTCAATCTCGAAGCCGTTGGAAGGATGGAACGGCAGCGCGATCATGGGCTTGATGCTCGACAGGTCAACCTCGACGCAGCCGTCATAGTAGGCGACATCGGCGGGCTTGAGCTCGCGGTAGTCGTCGCCGCGGCCGTGCATGGTCAAAAACGCGTGTGTGTCCTCGTCGGTGGCCCAAATGCTCGACAGGCAGGTGGTCTCGGTGGTCATGACATCGACGCCGTTGCGGTAGTCGGTCGTCATGCTCGCGATACCGGGGCCCACGAACTCCATAACCTTGTTCTTAACGTAACCCTTGGCAAAGACGGCACGGATGATGGCGAGTGCCACATCGTGCGGGCCGACGCCGGGGCGCGGGGCGCCCGTGAGGTAGATGGCGACGACACCGGGATAGGCGACATCGTAGGTGTCGCGCAGCAGCTGCTTTGCCAGCTCGCCGCCGCCCTCGCCCACGGCCATGGTGCCCAGGGCGCCATAGCGGGTGTGCGAGTCGGAACCCAAGATCATCTTGCCGCAACCGGCGAAGTTCTCACGCATAAAGGAGTGGATGACGGCGATGTGCGGCGGGACGAAGATGCCGCCGTACTTCTTGGCCGCGGAAAGGCCAAAGACGTGGTCGTCCTCGTTGATGGTGCCGCCCACGGCGCACAGCGAGTTATGGCAGTTGGTGAGCACGTAAGGCAGCGGGAACTGCTCCATGCCCGAGGCGCGCGCCGTCTGGATGATGCCGACAAAGGTGATGTCATGGCTCGCCATGGCATCGAAGCGAATCTTGAGCGCCTCGGGATCTCCGGACGTATTGTGTGCCTGGAGGATCGAATACGCGATGGTGCCACGCTTGGCATCCTCGGGCGTCTGCGTAATACCGCGCTCGGCAGCCTCGGCCGCAGGCACAACCTCGCTGCCGCCGCGCAGGTAGATGCCGTCCTCGTACAGCTTGACCATACTGTCTCCCACTCTGCCCAAAAGATTTGGGCGCATAGCATACATTCGTTCAATATCGTGCCATAGAACGGTTGCGAGTGGGTTACGAATCTGCACGTTCACTTTATCTCGGTAAAGTAAAGGACGAGCCCGGCGAGGGCCGGCAGATTTGGTGTAAGAGTGTCCCTTCGACTAGTCATTTAAGAGCGTCCCCCATGACTACCGCATCCGGAGCAAGGCAACGCCGATATTTTGGCGCGGACAGCGAAAGCCCGCCAGAGCGAGCAAGGTGCCTTGAAACAAGGCGGCATTGATCTTTTGATCATGCCGCCGAAGTTGAAAGGCAGATTGCCGCTCTGACGGGCTTGCAGCGTCAACTGGTTACGCGGGTTGGTAAACCCGCGTAACTACAAATCCCCTCCGGCGCCCAGCAGCTTGCGCATGACCTGTTCGGGGTTAACCGAGCCGTCGCGCGGGGCCAGGGCGGTGATCTTCTTCTGCATCTTGTACTCGTGCAGCTCGTCCTCGAGCTGGCGCACGCGAGCACGGAGCTTTTCGTTTTCGCGCTCACGCTCCTCGGCACGCTCCTTCATATCGAGGATGCGCACCACGCCGGCAAGGTTGATGCCCTCGTCGGTCAGCTGGTTGATGAGCTCCAGGCGCTCGATATCGGCACGCGAATACAGACGCGTGTTGCCGCCCGAGCGCTGGGGGTTCACCAGGCCCTTGGATTCGTAGACGCGCAGAGTCTGCGGATGCATGCCGGTCAGCTCGGCCGCCACGCTGATCATGTACAGCGGTTTGTTCCTATTGTCCTCGGCCATGCTACCTGACCCCTTTCCGTCTCGTTATCGTCCATCATAAGCCCGCGGGCGTGGGCATGCGCCGCAACCGCTCTAGTACGTCGCCTTGTAACGGTTGACCTTCTCGCGATAGTCGCGCGTGTCGGCCTCGCGCAGCTTGGTCATGGCGTCGCGCTCGTCATCGGACAGGTTCGTGGGAACCTGCACCTTGATCTCGACGAGCAGCGCACCGGTGCGGCCACGGTGTTTAACGTCGGGCGCGCCCATTTCTTTAAAGCGGAACTTCTTGCCCGTCTGAGTGCCCGCCGGCACCTTCAGACGAACCGTCGCCCCACCGGGCGTGGGCACGTCCACCGTGCAGCCGAGCGCCGCCTCATAGACCGAGACCGGTACCTCCATGGTCACGTCGGCACCCTTGCGCTTAAACAGCGGATGCTCCTCCACGTGCGTGGTTACGACCAGGTCGCCGCGCTCGCCGCCGGCAACGCCGTACTCGCCGCGACGCTTGTAGCGCAGTTTGCCGCCATCGACCGCACCCGCGGGCACCGAGACCGTAATGGTCTGCTGCTCGCCTGTCGAGGGAATGCGGTAGGTGACCTTGTGCGTCACGCCGCGAAACGCGTCCTCGGCCGTCACATCGACGGTCAGCGACAGGTCGCCGCCCTTGCGAGCACGGCTGCGGCCCGCGCCGGCACCGGCAGCGCCCGCAGCCCCGGCAAAGCCCGAGCCCCAGTCGCTGCCCCAGGCGCCGTTGCCGCTAAAGATGCTATCGAAGATGTCGCCCCAGCCGCTGGCGCCCGCGCCGGCACCGTAGCCGCCGCCATACGTGCCACCCGCGCCCGGCATGCCGCCAAACATGAGCATCTGGTCGTACTCTTTGCGCTTCTTCTCGTCCGAAAGCGTCTCGTAGGCCTCGCTGATCTCCTTGAACTTGGCCTCGTCGCCGCCGGCATCGGGGTGATATTTTTGCGCGAGCTTGCGAAACGCGCTCTTGATCTCTTTGTCGGAGGCGCTCTTGGATACGCCCAGGATGTCATAGAAGGTTTTGCCTGCAGCCATCGTAGCTCCTCTCCTGTTACATCCGCCGCCCCTGCGGACGGCGGCTCATGCTGTCATATGGCACTAGGCCAGAAAGGGCCCCGGGTGTTGCCCCGGGGCCCTTCTCAATTACTCCTCGGTGCTCTCGGGCGTATCGGCCGTAGCATCCTCGGGCGCCGCTTCGGGCTCCGGTGCGGGGCGCTTCTCGCCACCGTAGGTCACCGTCACCATCGCGGAACGCAGAATACGATCCGCCATGCGGTAGCCCTTCTGGTATACGTCGTTGACGGTCTCGTCGTACTGCGATGCGTCCTCGACGCGGCCCACAGCCTGGTGCTCGAGCGGATCGAACGCCTCGCCCTTGGGGTCGATGGGCTCAACGCCCTCGTGCGCAAACACATCGAGCAGCTTGGCATGAACCGCATCGACGCCGTCGACGAACTGCTTAAAGTCGTCGGAAAGCTCTTGGCTGCGGGCATGGTCGATCGCGCGCTCGATATCGTCGATCACCGGCAACAGCGCGGTGACGAGCTTCTCGGTCGCACGCTCGCGCTCGGCGATGCGCTCGTTGGCAGTACGGCGACGGAAGTTCTCCCAGTCGGCCTGCAGACGAGCGGTGCGCTCGGTAGCGTCCTTCGCCTTGTCCTCGGCGGCCTTCTGAGCCTCTGCCGCAGCATCGAGCTCATTGCGCACGTCGGCAAGCTCCTTCTGAGCCTGCTCGAACTTGAACTTAAAGTCGTTGTCGGCGGCTTCCTCACCGGCGCGGATAGCGGCTTCCACCATCTCGTCCTCGGTCATCGTCGCCTCCTTGTTGGAATCCTCTACCTGGTTCTCGGCAGCCGCGGCGGCCGGGGCCTCGTTGGCCTCGGTATCGTCGACGGCCTCTACGGGAATCTTCACGTCCTTCTCCTCAGAGTCAACGGGGGCGGCGCCAGCGGCGGCCGCCTCCGTGCGAGCTTTACGGGCGGACATGATTACTTGTCCTCGTCGTCCACAACCTCGTAGTCGGCGTCGACAACGTCATCGTCGGCAGGCTGGGCACCGGCGGCACCGTCGGTCTGCTGCTGAGCGTCGGCGTAGACAACCTGAGCCAGCTCGTAGGCCACAGACTGCAGGGACTCGCCGGCGGCCTTGATGGCCTCGACGTCAGAGCCCTCGAGCGCCTTCTTGGCGTCGGCGATAGCGGCCTCGGCCTTGGACTTCACGTCGGCGGAAACCTTGTCACCCAGCTCGTTGAGGGTCTGCTCGGTGGAGTAGCACAGGCTGTCGGTCTGGTTGCGGACCTCGACCTCTTCCTTCTGCTTCTTGTCCTCCTCGGCATGAGCCTCGGCGTCCTTGACCATACGATCGACTTCGTCGTCGGAAAGCGCGGTGGAGCCGGAAATGGTGATCTGCTGCTCCTTGCCGGTGCCCTTGTCCTTAGCGGAGACCTTGACGATGCCGTTGGCGTCGATGTCGAAGGTGACCTCGATCTGCGGCACGCCGCGGC
>CABQKL010000007.1 GCA_902464645.1 uncultured Collinsella sp. | reverse complement strand
GATCGTCGACGCCCGCCACAAGCCGACGGCGGACGACGTGACGATGCGCGAGTGGTTCCGGGGAAGCGGCTGCCCGATGGTGGTCGTGGCGAACAAGCTCGACAAGCTCAAAAGGAGCGAGATCGAGCCGAACCTCGCGCTCATCCGCGAGACGCTTGACCTCGGGCCGGACGATGTGCTCGTGCCGTTTTCCGCCGAGAAGGGCGAGGGCAAGGACGCGCTTATCACCGCCCTTGCCGGGCATCTCAAACGATAAAAGGAAGGTCTTCCCGCGGAGGCGCAGGGGAGACCTTCTGAATTTGAAGAAAGGGTCATGCATGGAGAGAAAGAATTACCGCATCATTGCGTTGGATATGGACGGAACGCTCCTGACATCGGACAAGACCATTGTCCCGGACACTGTGCGCGATATCCGCGCGGCAAGCGAGCGCGGCATTCATGTGGTGTACTGCACGGGCCGCGCCGTGCCGGAGCTGAAGCTGTATTTTGATATGGTGCCGATGATGCGCTACGCTGTGTGCAGCACGGGCGCGCTTGTCTATGACCGCGTGGAAAAGCACTGCATTGACCGCCGCCCGGTCAAATCGGAAATGGCAGCTGCGTTGGCGGAGACTGCAAAACGGTATCACGCGATGCCGCATATCCTCACGGACGACGAGACCATTGTTGCCGCAGACGATGTAACGCATATGAAGGACTTTCACGCGGGGATCTATCAGCCTATGTTTGAGAGGATCACGCGCAAGGTCGCTGATATGGCTGAGGAGGCACGGCATCTTACATCCATCGGCAAGGTGAACATTTACTTCCGCTCATCGGAGGATTGCCATGCGTGTTATGAGGAGCTCAGGATACTTCCCTTGTCCTTTGCGATGCCGGAGGAGACTACATTGGAGATGACGGCGCAGGGCGTCACGAAGGGCAGCGGTCTGAAGGCACTTGCGGACTATCTGCATATCCCGATGGTGCAGACCGTCGGCATCGGAGACTCCGATAACGACCGCGCGATGCTGCATGACGCCGGCCTGTCCGTTGCGATGGGCAACGCACAGGCGGATATCAAAGCGCAGTGCGATCTGATCACAGAGGACAACGACCACAACGGCGTGGGCGAGGCGATCCGCCGCATTTTGGAGCTTTGACGCAGACGCGCAAAGAGAAAAAACGAGAACGGCATTGCATTCCGCAGGAGCGGCGTGCAATGCCATTTTTTACAGTTTCTTAACTTCCTCTTCTTATTTCTTAACTTTCACTTTGCTTTTGGGAAAACTATACTGAAATTACCGATTCATACGTTGCATTCGCACAGACAATTTTCCGGCAGAAAGAGGTCCTTTCATGAATACATATCGCGCAGGCATCGACATTGGCTCCACCACCGTGAAGCTCGTCCTTCTGGACGAGGAGGGAAAGCTGCTCTTCGGCGAGTACCGGCGGCATTGCGCGCACACGCAGGAGGCGCTTTCGGCGCTTCTGCGCGAGGCGCGCGAGCGGGTGGGGGACTGTGCCCTGCGGGCGAAGATCACCGGCTCGGGCGCCATCAATCTCGCCAAGGCGCTCGGTATCCCATTTGTGCAGGAGGTCGTGGCTGTCGCGGACGCGCTGCGGCGCGAGGCTCCGCAGACCGACGTGGCCATCGAGCTCGGCGGCGAGGACGCGAAGATCATCTACTTCGACAACGGCATCGAGCAGCGCATGAACGGCACCTGCGCCGGCGGCACGGGCGCCTTCATCGATCAGATGGCAACCCTGCTGCACACCGATGCCAGTGGCCTCAACAAGCTCGCGGCCAACGCCACCACCATCTATCCCATTGCCAGCCGCTGCGGCGTTTTTGCCAAGACCGACGTCCAGCCGCTGCTCAACGAGGGCGCCCGCCCCGAGGATGTGGCCGCTTCCATCTTCCAGGCTGTCGTGACCCAGACCATCTCGGGCCTGGCATGCGGCCGTCCCATCCGCGGCAACGTCGCCTTCCTGGGCGGCCCGCTGCAGTACCTCTCCGAGCTGCGCCACCGCTTCTACCTCACGCTCAACCTGGACGAGGAGCACCGTATCGTGCCCCAAAACGCCCACCTGTTTGTGGCGAGCGGCGCCGCCATGGCGCACGAGTCCAATAAGCTCAGCACGTTCCCGCAGCTCATCGAGGCTATCGACAGCCTGGGTGACACGCAGGGTACCGAGGTCGAGCGTCTGGATCCGCTCTTTGCCACCGACGAGGACTTTGCCGAGTTCAAGACCCGCCACGACCAGGAAGTCGTTCCCAAGGGCAAGCTCGAAGGCTACACCGGCCGCGTGTTCATCGGCATCGACGCCGGCTCCACCACCATGAAGGCCGCGCTCGTGGGCGAGGACGGTCAGCTGCTGCACACCTGGTACGGCAACAACAACGGCGACATCCTGGGCACGGCCAAGGTCATCATGGCCGATTTCTACAACCACATTCCCGCCGGCTGCACCATCGGCCATGTGACCACCACGGGCTACGGCGAGGCGCTGCTCATCGAGGCCCTCAAGGCCGATTCCGGCGAGATCGAGACCGTCGCGCACCTGCGCGGCGCCAAGGCGTTCCTGCCCGGCGTCGAGTTTATTCTGGACATCGGCGGCCAGGACATGAAGTGCCTGCGCGTCAAGGACGGCGTCATCGAACACATCATGCTCAACGAGGCTTGCTCGTCGGGTTGCGGCAGCTTTATCGAGAGTTTCGCCGTGTCTATGAACATGGACGTGCGCGCGTTCGCCGATGCCGCCATCCATGCCAAGGCCCCCGTCGACCTGGGCAGCCGCTGCACGGTCTTTATGAACTCGCGCGTCAAGCAGGCGCAAAAGGAAGGCGCCACGGTGGGCGACATCGCGGCCGGCCTGTCTTATTCCGTCATCAAGAACGCCCTGTTCAAGGTCATTAAGCTGCGCGACCCCAAGGAGATCGGCAGCCAGGTGATCGTCCAGGGCGGCACCTTTATGTCCGACGCCACGCTTCGCGCATTTGAGCAGCTCACCGGCGTTCATGCCGTGCGTCCCGACATCGCCGGCTGCATGGGAGCCTATGGTGCGGCCCTGCTCGCTCGCGATCGCGCCGGCGCCGATGGCACCTCGACCATCCTTTCGGCCGAGGACATCGCGCACCTTACCGTGACGCAAAAGCATGTCCGCTGCGGCCGTTGCTCCAACAACTGCCAGCTGACCGTCAACGACTTTGGCGGCGGCAGGCGCTTCATTACCGGCAACCGCTGCGAGAAGGGCGCTGGCCACAAAAAGCAGAAGACTGAGGCCCCCAACCTCTTCAAAAAGAAAAACGAGCTGCTCTTTAACCGCGAGATCCTGAGCCCCGACGAGGCCCCGCGCGGCACCGTCGGCATCCCGCGCGCGCTCAACATGTACGAGAACTACCCCTTCTGGCATGCGTTCTTTACGCGCCTGGGCTTTAGCGTGCAGCTGTCCGACCAGTCGAGCAAGAAGACCTACCAGGCGGGCATCGAGTCCATGCCGTCCGAGAGCGTGTGCTATCCGGCCAAGATGAGCCACGGCCACGTGATGAACCTCATCGACCGCGATGTCGACTTTATCTGGATGCCGTGCGTGCGCTGGGAGCGCAAGGAGGATCCGACGGCTGGCAACTGCTATAACTGCCCCATCGTCATGAGCTACCCCACGGCGCTGGCGCTCAATATCGACGAGATTCGCGAGCAGAACATCGAGTTCCTGTACCCGTTTGTGCCCTATCACGACAAGACCGAGCTCAAGCGCCGTCTGTACCAGGTGCTCGCCGTCGACCGTGTGGCCGATGCGCAAGCCGGTCGCGGTCGCGTGCGCGGTCCCAAGATCACGCGCTCCGAGGTCGATGCCGCCGTCAACGCTGCCTTTGAGGCCGATGCTCGTTTCCACGAGGACATCCAGACCATGGGCGAGGAGGCCCTTAAGTGGGTCGAGGGCCACGGCGGTCACGGCATCGTGCTCGCCGGCCGTCCCTACCACAA
Organism: uncultured Collinsella sp.; assembly: GCA_902464645.1. Classification (GTDB taxonomy): domain Bacteria; phylum Actinomycetota; class Coriobacteriia; order Coriobacteriales; family Coriobacteriaceae; genus Collinsella. The sequence continues at coordinate 31,687 of CABQKL010000007.1, read as the reverse complement.
CGACCCCGAGATCAACCACGCCCTGCCCGAGCTTATCTCGAGCTTTGGCTTTGCGGTCTTTACCGAGGATTCGCTCGCGCATCTGGTAAAGCCCGAGCGTCCGATTCGCGTCGTTGACCAGTGGATGTACCACAGCCGCCTGTACGCCGTCGCCCGTTTTGTGACGATGCGCAACGACCTGGACCTGATTCAGCTCAACTCTTTCGGCTGCGGTCTCGATGCCCTGACTACCGACCAGGTGCAGGAGATCCTGGAGGCCAGCGGCAAGATCTACACCGTGCTCAAGATCGACGAGGTGTCCAACCTGGGCGCCGCGCGCATCCGCATCCGCTCGCTCATGGCCGCGCTTAAGGACCAGGAGGCCGAGCGCTTGGCCGAGGCCACGGCCGCGGGCGAGGCCTACGAGCAGGGCGATGCCGCGCCGGTGGCGCCCTCCACGGATGCCCCCGCGTTCGCGAGCCGCAAGTACACGTTCGAAGCGCAGCGTGAGAGCGCATCGACCGCGTGGCCCAAGGTGCCCTTTACCGAGCAGATGCGCGAGGAGGGCTACACCATCCTGTGCCCGCAAATGGCGCCGATCCACTTTGACCTGGTCAAAGAGGTGTTCCGTGGTGCTGGCTACAACTTGGAGCTGCTGCCCTCGACCGATCACGACGCCGTCGAGGCTGGCCTGCGCTATGTGAACAACGACATCTGCTATCCGTCGATCCTGGTGACGGGCCAGATCATGGAGGCCATCGAGAGCGGTCGGTACGACCTGTCCAAGACGGCCGTGGTTATCAGCCAGACCGGCGGCGGCTGCCGTGCCACCAACTACATCGCGCTCATCCGCAAGGCACTGCGCGAGAGCGGCCACCCCGAGATTCCGGTAATCTCGCTTTCGGCCGTGGCGCTCGGCGAGGACAACCCCGGCTTTAAGATTACGCCGGCGCTGCTTAAGCAGGCAGTCTACGCGGTGCTCTTTGGTGACGTGATGATGCAGATGCTCTACCGCTGCCGCCCGTACGAGGCAACGCCCGGTGCCGCCAATGCGCTCTACGAGGAGTACATGGCGCGCGCCCGCAAGCTGGCGCCCAAGTTCAACCGCCACAACTACACCAAGCTTGCGCGTGAGGCCATCCGCGCGTTCGACAGCATGCCGCTTGTGGGCGAGGGCTCCAAGCCGCGCGTGGGCGTGGTCGGCGAGATTCTGGTCAAGTTCCACCCCACGGCCAACAACCACGTGGTCGATGTCATTGAGCGCGAGGGCTGCGAGGCTGTGGTGCCGGGCCTGCTCGACTTCTTCCTGTACTCCATGAGCAACGCCGAGCTGCAGAAGGATGAGCTGGGTAGCTCTGCTACCACGCGCGCTGGTATGCAGGCGCTCATCAAGCTCGTGGACTGGATGCGCACGCCGGTGGAAGAGATGCTCGAAAAGTCCCGCCGCTTTGAGGCGCCCGAGCGCATCGGCACCATGGCCGACAAGGCCCGCACGGTGCTTTCGGTGTGCAACAACATGGGCGAGGGGTGGCTGCTCACGGCCGAGATGCTCGACCTGATCGATCACGGTGCGCCCAACATCATCTGCACGCAGCCCTTCGCGTGCCTGCCCAACCACGTGGTGGGCAAGGCCGTGATTAAGGAGCTGCGCCGCCAGCATCCCGAGAGCAACATCGTTGCGGTGGACTACGACCCCGGTGCATCCGAGGTCAACCAGCTCAACCGTATTAAGCTCATGATCAGTGTGGCAAAGGAGAATATGCGCGCCGGCAAGGGCTTTAAGCTCGAGAAGGTGGCGCCGCTCGCGATGGACGAGGTCACCGGCCAGATGCGTGCCCATGACGGCTGCGTGAGCTGCGGCTCGGTCGATGAGAGCGCCGTGGCGTCGGTCGCTGAGCGCCTGGGACGCGGCATTAAGAAGTAGCTGGCCTGCTTTGGGCTAGATATGAGGCAAACGGGTGGTAGTCGTACCGGCTGCCACCCGTTTTGCTGGACATATGTTGCGCAAATCGTTTTGTCGCAGCCTTCTGTGCACTCGAATTTCGGAAGTGCGGGGAAAAACGCGAACCTCCCGAGCACACCGCCTTTTTAGACTCTCGCGACCTGCGGTTTTGTTGTAAAAAAAGCCGGTCTGGTCGGCGAAACCCGATTTTTCCCCGCACTTCCGAAAACAGCGGTTCAGCAGCGCCAAAAAATACCCTCAAAATCGAGAGTTAATGAACAGGTGTAGCCGTTCGCCGCAAATTACCGTCCGTTTATAGAACCCACCCCCGACGTGCAGCCCTCTTACGGTTGAATAAATACACATCTATGGAATTACGTAAGAGAGGACCGTTCCATGAGCTACAAGACCGTTTGCGTTGCTGGCGGCGGCGTGTTGGGAAGCCAGATTGCCTTTCAGGCTGCCTACTGCGGCTTTGATGTAACGATTTGGCTGCGCAGCGAGGGCAGCATCGGCCGCACCCAGCCCAAGATCGAACATGTGCGCGAGGAGTACATCGCTGCTATCGAGAGCATGGTGGACGGTACGGGCGAGTGGTGCGCCGGTATCGCCGATAGCGGCCAGCCCTTCGACAAGGAGGCGGCACTCGCCGCCGTTGAGCGTGCCTACTCCACACTCAAGCTGGAGCTCGATCTTGCCAAGGCCGTGGCCGACGCCGACCTGGTCATCGAGTCTATGGCTGAGGACACTCAGGCAAAGATCGACTTCTACAAGAAGCTCGCCCCGGTTCTCCCGCAAAAGACCGTCGTCGTGACCAATTCCTCCACGCTGCTGCCGAGCACCTTTGCCAAGTACACCGGCCGCCCCGAGAAGTACCTGTCGCTGCACTTTGCCAACTCCATCTGGAAGAACAACATGACCGAGGTCATGGCCCAGGACCAGACCGACAAGCGCTACTTCGACGAGCTCGTCGACTTCGCCAACGACATCCGCATGCTGGCGCTTCCCGTCAACAAGGAAAAGAACGGCTACCTGCTCAACTCCATGCTGGTGCCGTGGCTGCTTTCGGGCCTTGACCTGTATGTCTCGGGCATCAGCGACCCCAAGAGCATCGACCTCGCATGGACGCGCGGCACCGGCGCGCCCAAAGGTCCGTTCCGCGTGTTCGACACGGTGGGCATCCAGACGGCCTACAACATCGTTATGCAGTATCAGAAGGTCCCGGGCCTGGTGAGCCCGCTGCTCAAGAAGATGATGATGCCCTACAACTTTAAGGCCATGGCCTCCGTCCTCAAGAAAATGCTCGACGAAGGTAAGCTGGGCGAAAGCTCGGGCGAGGGCTTCTTCAAGTACTAAAAAATGATCCCTCGGGGACGGAGGAAAACGGATCATCGCATTACTGCGTCCCCTGTGCGTCTTGCGGCTAACAGCTCCGGCTGCCGCGAGCCTAAGCTAGCCTTAAGGGGCGTTTGTTAAGCTGAGAGTCAAATTGGACAGGGCTGGGCAAACGCCATGGTATATGAGGGAAACGACGGTGGCATTCAAAGACGGTAACGATATGGAATTGAGTGACAAGGACAACAGGCTGCTCTCGCGCCGAGTAGCTCTTGCGGGTACGGCGGGCGCGCTGGCGCTTGCCGGGACAGGGCTCATGGGCTGTTCGGTCGGCGGGACCGGCTCGAACGACGCATCCACTGCGAGCAACGAGCTCACCGACGAGCAAAAGAAGCTCCACAAGCAGATCGTCGCGACCTACGACGTCGAGAAGCAGGCGGCCATCAAGGAGCGGCTCGATGCCGAGTACGCCGCCGGCGGCTACAGCGAGACCACCCCGTTTGTCGCGCAGGACCCCTTTGGCACCGATACCCTGAGCTGCTACGTTCGCTTTGCGACAACGGATTCCGTAACCGTCTCCTACAAGGTCGCCGGTCGCAAAAAGACCGGTGACGCGCCCAAAGTCGCCACCTTTTCCCACACGCCCCACGGCGGCGACGCGCCGGCTACGGAGCACGAGTTCAAGGTCATCGGCCTCATTCCCAACCACAAAAACACGGTTACCCTCACCTGTACGGCACAAGACGGTATCAGTCGCACCTCGACCTTTACCGTCAAGACGCCGGCTCTCAAGGGCGAGGAAGAAGAGCGGCTCGCCGTCACGGCGGGGGAGTCCAACACGCCGCTCGCTGATGGCCTCTTTGCCATCCTGGGCAACGACTCATCCAAGCTCGACTTTATGTACCTCTACGACAACGCGGGACAGATCCGTGGCGAGGTGCCAATCATCGGCTACCGCAGCCACCGCCTACTGTTTCCAGGCGACGGTAGCATGATCATGAGCGTCTCGACGACCAAGATGGCCCAGATCAACGCCATCGGCCAGGTGGTAAACGTTTGGAGTACGGGCGACTATGAGTTACACCACGACTACGCCTTCGATGACGACGGCAATCTGCTAGTGCTGGCGAGCCATGCCGGCTCCGAAGCCGATTTGGACGTCGACCACGCGGCTGTCAAAAAAGGCAAGGACGACCGCGTTAATGTCGAGGACCTCATCATTAAGATTGACGTGACCACCGGTGACGTCAATCTCGTCGTGGACCTGAGCGATATATTCCCCGACCTCAAGGCAAACGCTAAGGTGGCCTCGGACGGCGATCTGGATTGGATTCATATCAACACGATTCAGTGGCTCGGCGGCGGCACCGTTCTGCTCAGCTCGCGCGAGACCTCAACGGTTATCAAGCTCACGGATATCTACGGCACGCCTACGGTCGATTGGCTTATGGGCTCGCCCGATTTTTGGGCTGACTCGGGCTTTGAGGACAAGTTGCTTCAGGCCCAAGGCGATTTCTCGCTCAACGCGGGCCAGCATAGCGTGACCTATCCGCCGAGTTCTGACACGGTAACGACCGGTCGCTACCAAGTGCTGCTGTACGACAACAATTTTGGTGCAGCCGAGAGCTATCCCAAGTTCGATTGGGGCCAGCTGGGCGCCGCGGTGGTGACCGACTACAGTAGGGGAACGCATTCGTTTGGGCGCATCTTTACGGTGGACGAGACCGCGCGCACCTACGAGCTTGTGGACCAGATCGCAGTGCCGTTCTCGGGCTACGTGAGCAGCGCGCAACGTGTCGGCGATTCAAATAGTATGCTCGTGGCATCGGGCCAGGCCAAGACCTTCACCGAGTACGATCGCTATGGACTGCCCATCGCTACCTACGAGATGGAAGCCGAGAAGTACATCTACCGCGTGTACAAGTACGAGCTGTAGCGCTGCGCTTGGCTGTGCCTGCGCCCCGCGGCTGCGCTCTCGTGCCGGGCCCACCTCGCGTCCCGCATCACTTCACGTCAAACTCCACGCGATCGAGTTCGGGCACGTTGAGGTCGATGAGCTTGCGGGCAACGCGGCGGTCGTGCGCCCCGAGTGCCTCGCTTGTCGTCACGTGAGCGACAACCTCGCGCTCGACAAGGCCCTCCTTGTCGCCTTCGGTAGCCGAAGTCTCGACGGCGACGGTGTAATCCTTAAAGCCCGGCAGCACCGCGGCAAGTTCGCGCGTAGTTTCGGTGACGCCGTAGCCGTCCTGCACGCCGGCTTGCGCCGAGCCAATGGACCCCGCGGTCATAACGATGCAGGGGATGGCAAAGATCACCGTACCCACGATGATGCGGCGGCGCACCTTGTGCGACAGCTCATCGACCTCGGCATTTTCCTCAGCGGTCACAATGCCGTCGCCGTTGAGGTCGCGCTTGAGCGGTACACGTAAAAGAAGCAATACGGCTTCGGCCGCCAGTGCGATAAAGACGACGTTGATGCCAAACTCGTAGAGGGCCGAGAGGAACAGCGACCCGCTTGCGATGGCAATGCCGTAACCTGCCGCGCACAGGGGCGGCATGAGTGCGGTCGCCACGGCTACGCCGGCAATGAGCGTCGAAGGCTCCTGGTCGCGCGAGTTACCCAGCCCGCCCGCAAAGCCGCCCGCGAGCGCGACGGCAAGGTCCCATACGGTGGGTGTCGAGTTATCGATGATGGCGGCCGTGGTGGTGCCAAGGGGCGAGAGCTTAAAATACAGCGTGGAAGTGATCAGGCAAAGGACCATCTGCAGCGCGAGGCCGGCAATTGCCTCGAGGGTAATCTCACGGTCGAGCGTGGCGATGCCGTATGCCATGGCAAGGACCGAGCCCATGAGCGGGCAGATGAGCATGGCGCCCACAATGGCGATGTCCGAATCGATATCGAGGCCGACACTCGCGATCAGCATGGCGATAATGAGGATGCACAGGTGCGAGCCGGTTAGGCGCGCCCCGTTTACAAAGCGCTTACGAATTACGTGATAGGGGGCGCGACCCTCGCGAATGTTGAATGCGCGCCTCAGGAAGCGGCCGGCGTTCTCCATGACCTCGCTATAGGCAGGGCGGATGCCGTGGCGCCGGTGATGGCGCTCGCGCAGTCGCTTGAGCTGCTGGTTATCGAGTTTCATGTTCACCTCGCTTCGCCGCGGGCTATGCATCGCGCCCGCTGCCTCTACTCTACACCGCGGCAGGCGGGGTGGTCATCTTGACGTGAAACTTAGACGAGTAGGTAAAGGGGGCGCGTCAAATGAGGTTGAAGCCGAGGGTTTCGGCAGATACAAAAAAGCGCGGGGCCGGATGGTCTCCGACCCCGCGCTCTGCACGGATACGTTGTTGTTGGGTTTAGCCCAGCAGGCTCAATCCCACGGAGACAAACGCCAGGATAACGCCGACGATGGACTCGCCGCCCAGCAGGCCGCTGGCAACGACCAGGCCCTGCTCCTGGAAGGCGGCGTCCTTGGCAGCCTTCTCCTCGTCCGAAAGACCTGCCTCGGCGTCTCGGTGTGCGGCCCACTTGTCGTAGGCGAGCTTGACACAGGAGCCCAAGAAGGCCGTGAGCGACATGTAGAACGGTAGGTACACGCCCAGACCGATCATCATGGCCGGAATGCCGAGCCAGTACATGATGATGCCGGCGATAAAGCCACCTGCGAACCACGGCACGCTCGGGATGCCCGAGACCATGGTGGCGACCACGCTTGCCTGCGCGGCCACAAAGCTCTTGTCGGGGCCGAAGGCGTCCGGACCATAGGCGGTGACGAGCGCGACCATGACAGCGGCAGCGACCAGGGCGCCCACGATGCCGCCAATGGCCTGGCCGACCCACTGTGCGCGCGGGTTGGTGCCCAGTACGGCTCCGGCCTTAAAGTCGTTCATGACGTCGCCCGCAAGGCCGCACGCCACGGCCACGATGCCGGCGATAAAGAACAGCTTGACCTGCGCGAGCTGCGCGAAGGCTGCCACGATGAGCATGACGATGAGGCCAAAGATCTCCATGGGGTCGATACCCGTCTGGCCGCAGCTCTGTGCGCTCATGATGGTGGTGACAAAGGTGAATAGCGTGACGATGACGGCCGGGACGGGACCAAGGTCGAGCGCGATGGCAACGATCACGGCGATGGCTGCGGTGCCCAGGCCGATGATGCCGGCGTCGAGCTTAAGGGAGCCCGAGATGAGCGACTGCTCGTCGGTGTCGGTGGAGCTGTCGGCGGCGAGGCCACGGACGATGCCGGCGACCTGCGGCAGGATGTCCTTAAGGACGACGGCGACGCCAAAGCCCATCATAAGACCCATACCGAGGGACTTGACGATACCCTGCGCGGTCACAATATCGAACAGGCCGGCAGCGGTGCCGCCAACGATGATGCCAAAGTTGCCCAGCAGCGCGCCGGCAAACCAGAAGGCGACGGGGGCAAAGCCCACCAAAAAGCCGATGGACAGTAACATGGGCGAGTTGTAGATGGCAAAGGTCACGCCGGGGATATTGAGCGTGCACAGCATGCTGGGCACTACGCCCAGGGCGTCGCGCAGCACGCTGTAGATGCCTGCGATGGCCATGGAGCCAAAGAGCTGCTTGCCGGTCTTGCCGCCGGCCTCGGTGGCGCGCAGGGTCTGAGCTGCAGCGTTGCCGGTGGGGAACTCCAGCGCGGCGTCCACGATAAAGTGACGGTGGATGAGCGCTGTCGCCAGAAGGCCCAAGATGGTGCCGGCAAGCGCCACGATAAACATGTCGAGCCAGCTGATCTGGTCGGCATAGCCCAGCATCCAGGCGCCCGGGATGGTAAACGCCAGGCCGCCGGCGACCATGGCGCCCGCAGACATGATGGTGTGGGTGACGTTGGCCTCGTTGAGGCTGGCGTTGCCCATGAGCTTCAGGAAGAACAGCGAAATGACGGCAGCGAAAATGATTGGCCAGGGGAGCGCACCCATCTTGAGGGCGGTATAGGCCGAGCTTGCCGTGATGATCACGCAGCCAAGGACGCCGATGACGACGCCGCGCAGCGTGAGTTGACCGCGCATCGAGGTGCGGTTCGAGGGATTGCTCATATAGAACTCCTTTGCGTATATCCGCTTCCCCGGGAGCGCCGCTACGGATACGGCGCGGGAAGTCGGGTTACCAAGGGCCGACGCGTGAGCTCACGTACGACCGCGCATCAGTATAGCCGCAAGGTAGTCAATTTGGGATGGGGCTTTTTAGCTGGTTTGGGTAGGCGATATACTGCTGGGCAGACGAAAGGAGCGCCGACGATGCTTAATGGGTGCGCATATATATTGACGGTCGACGTGGGCAACACATTCATTCGCTTTGGCCTGTTTGCCGAGGATTCGGCCGCGGCGCAGGAATGCCCGCTTGCGACGTGCGAGATCACGACGCCGTCGAGCATTACGGCCGACGAAGCGCGTATGCGTCTCGCTCAAGTCATGGCCGCGCTGGCGGCCGATGCGGGCATGCCCGGCGCGCTCGTGCCCACGGCGGCCGTGCTGAGCTGCGTAGTGCCGGCGCTCGAGCGCCCGTGGAAGGCGGCGCTTTCCCGCACCTGCACGGGGCGCGTGCTCACCGTGGGGCCGGGTCTCAAGACCGGCATGCCCGTGCACTACGATGATCCAGCAGAGATCGGTCCCGACCGCATCGCCGACGCCGTGGCGGCCCGTGCCGTCTACGGCTCTCCGTGCATCGTGATCGACCTGGGCACTACGACCAATATCGAGGTCATCGATGCGCACGGAACCTTTGTCGGCGGCGTCATCGCGCCGGGCTTGGCACTTGGCGCCCGCTCGCTTTCGGCCGCTGCGGCGCGCCTGCCGCAGGTCGAGCCCTCGGCACCCACGCATGTGATCGGTCGCAACACGCGCGAGGCCATGCGTTCGGGCGTGGTCTTGGGCGAGGTTGCCCGCATCGACGGCATGCTCGACATGGTGCTTGCCGAGATGCGCTCGACCAAGGCGGCGGGGGAGGGTATCGTGCCCATCGTCATTACCGGCGACGATGCCGAGGCGCTCGCTGCGTTGGTCGGCCACAGCCTGACGGTAGACGACGCACTGACGCTGCGGGGTCTCGCCGAGCTGTACCGCATCAACCAAAAGCCTCGTCGCGCATAAAGCCGAGGACGTCGGCGGGAGAGGAAACAACCCCACCTTTCACCTGCTACAATGGGTCAAACTATTGCGATTTCGGAGGTGTCTGCCATGTCGGACGATCTTCATCAAACCACGTCGGGCAAGCGCCGCGACGTTATTAGCTGGGACGAGTTCTTTATGAGCGTAGCCATCGCCGCGCAGCGCCGCAGCAAGGATCCCAATACGCAGGTAGGCGCGTGCATCGCCAGCACCAACCACCGCATCCTTTCGGTGGGCTACAACGGTACGCCCTCGGCACTCAACGACGACTTTTTCCCGTGGGGCACGAGTGATGACCCGCTACAGGACAAGCACAACTACGTAGTCCATGCCGAGGCCAACGCCGTGCTCAACTACCGCGGCTCGCTCAAAGACCTTGAGGGTTCCACGGTCTACGTCACGCTGTTCCCGTGTCATGACTGCGCCAAGATCCTGGCGCAGGTAGGTGTGGGCGAGGTTGTCTACCTGGACAATAAGTACGCCGACACCGACGATGGCCGTATCAGCCGTCGCATTCTCGACTCCTGCGGCATCAGCTACCGCCAGGTCATCGTCGATGTCCAGATTGGTACCGGGGGACAAACTCAGCAGTAGCGGCAGCGTGTGCTAGCGCCGGCCGCCGGCAAAAGCAGCTAAATAGCCCGCCCCAAATTGACTGCTCGTGAAAGTCGTGTCTGCGCGCATGGACGGCTCGTGAGCGGGTACACGGCTGTAGTAACATAGCTCTGTCCGCGGGCGCGCCCGCGTTATTGTGAGAAAGGAGCCCCTGTGGCTGTTAACGAAGAGCTGCTTAAGAAGGTTCTTGAGGAGATCCGCCCCAACCTGCAGGCTGACGGCGGCGATATGGAGTATGTGGGCGTCGACGACGAGGGCGTCGTCCAGCTGGAACTGCAGGGTGCCTGCGCCGGCTGCCCTATGAGCGCACTGACCCTGTCCATGGGTATCGAGCGTATCCTCAAGGAGCACGTACCCGGCGTTACCCGTGTCGAGCAGGTCAATGCCTCCGGCGAGACCGAGGACCTGTACGACGAGTACGCGCCGTTCTAAGATGCGAAAGCTGCGGACGGCGTACTCCGCATAGACGTTACGCCCAAATATGCGGCTGCGAGCGCAAGGCCCGCGGCCGCATTTGTATGTAGGGAGTAGGAGGGTCGACATGCTCAACGACTTGTACCATATGCTTGATCCTGTCGCGATTTCGGCGGGGCCCATCACCATTTACTGGTACGGCTTGGCCTATGTGGTCGGAGCTCTGCTCACGGCGGTCGTCATGTACCGCACACAGCGCCGTTGGGGTTTCGACATTACGGTCGACGACCTGACGAGCGTCGTGGTCGGTGTGGTCTTTGGCCTTATCATCGGCGCCCGTTTGTTCTACGTCATCTTTTACGGTGACGGCTACTACTGGGCGCATCCGCTCGAGATCTTTGCCACCAACGAGGGCGGCATGAGTTTCCACGGCGGCCTGGTGGGCGGCATCATCGGCGGCGTGCTCGTGTGCCGCATGTACAAGCTCGACGCTTGGACTTTGGCAGACCTCGCGGTCATCGGTGCTCCGCTGGCCCTGTGCCTGGGGCGCTGTGCCAACTTTGTCAACGGCGAGCTGTGGGGCAAGCCGACCGATCTGCCCTGGGGCGTGATCTTTGGCGGCACCGCGGGCGATATGCCGCGCCATCCCTCCCAGCTCTACGAGGCATTTCTCGAGGGCATTGTGCTCTTTTGCATCTTGCAGGTGCTCAGCCGCAAAAAACCGCTGCTGCCCCAGGGCACGTTTATGGGCGTCTTTGTGATGGGCTACGGCATCGTCCGTTTCCTCATTGAGTTTGTGCGCGTGCCCGATGCCCAGCTGGGCTATCTGCTGGGCGGCGTCATCACCATGGGTCAGCTGTTGAGTCTGCCACTCGTGATTGCGGGCCTGGCGCTTGTCATCTTTGCCCTCCGCCGCAACCGTCCCCAGCGCATCTACCTCGACGCCTAGCCACTACATACCACCACAAGGGGGACAGGCACCTTTGTGGTGGTTTTGCCGGGCAACGATGACAGAACCGTAACGTTTCCCCAGATAAAACCTGCCAAAATAAACCTGTCCCTTTTTGGCAGGTTTCTAGAAAGGCTATTCGGACTGTGAAGGATTCCGACCTCTCCGCAACGGCTGCGCGCGACGCCGCCCGCATCGTTTGGTTTAAGCGCTATCCCGCCAAGCAGACGCTCATCGCATTTTTGCTCGCCCTGCTGGCGACTACGGCGTTTTCCATCGATCCCGCCCCGGTGTCGAGCAATGCGGTCCTGGCGATCGACCCCAAGGCGACGGGCACGCTCTACGTGTGCTACGAGGTACTTCTCTCGTTTGCCGGCCATACCGACGCAGTGATGCTGCTCGCGCTTGCCTGCTTGCTCACGCTGCCGTTTCGCTATGTGTTCTTTGGCCGCGGTGACGCTTGGCGCCCGTCGGTCGTGCTGCCATCGCTGTTCTTTGCCGTTTGCATGGTGTTCGGCCGTAGCTACGACCTTACCGATTCGGCAGAGATTGTGCTGGGCGACAAGGCACGTGTTATCTGCGCCTGGATTGGCGGCGCGGGCTGGATGCTTCTGGCGATTGTGGCCTTCTATCTGGCTTTTGAGTTTTTGGATTGGTTGAGCTCCCGCCGCATTCCGTTTTCGGAGACCCACTTTGGCCGCGTGTGGCGTGTTGCCCACGCCGTGCTCTCGGTCCATCCCTTTGTCGGGCCGTTTCTTGTGCTCATGATTGTCTGGGCGCCCACGCTTATCGCCTCGCTGCCCGGCCTCTTTATGGGAGATACGGGCGCGCAGATCCGCCAATGGTTCAACTACCCCAACGGCACGAGCGATTACCTACGCCTGCTTAACCCCAACGTGCTGCTCAACGGCCATCATCCGGTGGTGCACACGGCCATCATCGGCTCATGTGTGCAACTGGGGCTTTCGCTATTCAGCAGCGCCAATGCGGGCCTTGCCATCTACACCTGTGCCCAATTTGTCATCACGGCCGCCTGCATGGCCTATTCCATATCTTCGCTGCGCAAGCTGGGCGTGAGCCTGCCGGTCCGTGGCGTCATCTTGCTGTTCTTTGCGTTTATGCCGATGTTCTCCAACTATGCGGCGCTGCTGACCAAAGACGTACTGTTTGCCGATGCGTTTTTGGTGCTGCTCGTTCAGACCGTCAAGCTCGTGGCATGTGGCCTGCCCCGTCGCGATGCCAATGCCGAGCGCGCGGGCGAACAGGCGCCTGTGCTCTTTGCACGCCACGACTGGCTGTTGCTCGTGCTGGGTGCCATGGGTTCCACGTTTTTGCGCAACGGCGGCTTGGTGTTTCCCCTGGCGGCATGCGTAATCGCGGCGGCGTTTTGCGCTTGGGACGCACATGCGGCCCGTCGCGTTGCCAAGCAGGCTGGCGTCACGCCCTCGTACGCCACGCCACGCTTCCGCTGGGTCGGCGTGCTCGCAGTGCTTGCGCTCTGCCTTGTCTCCAACATGTATTTCACCAAGGTCTTTATGCCGGCGCACGATATCACGCCGGGCTCCAAGCGCGAGATCCTCTCGATTCCGTTTCAGCAGACGGCGCGCTTCGTCCAAAAGCACGACGGCCTTAATTCGGGCGTTAACCCCAAGGTCAAAGACGATGGCACGATTGAGGAAGCTCCTTGCGACGGCTTGGTGACCGACGAAGAGCGTGCCGTGATCGACCGTGTGCTCAAGTACGAGAATCTGGGCCGCCGTTACAACCCGGATAAGTCGGACGCCGTCAAAAATTGCTTTAACGAGTACGCCTCGCAGGAGGACATCAAGGCCTATTTTGAGGTGTGGGCCCAGATGTTCAAAAAGGACCCCGGGTGCTATATCTCGGCGCTCATCAATAACTACTATGGGTATTTTTATCCGAGCGCTCGCGACGCATGGGTCTACAGCACAGCGCGCAGTGCCGAGATCATGGCGAAGCCCGATAACCTTAAGTACTTCGACTTCCATCCGGTCGACAGCAAAGCCGTGCGCTGGTGCGACCACCTGATTAACCTGTACCGCGTGGCGGTGCAGCGCATTCCGTTTATCTCGCTCACCATGAGCTCGGCCACCTACGTGTGGATCATGATCGTCGTGGTGGTCTACCTGTTGCGCCGCCATTCGTGGCGCGCGCTGGCCATCTGGATACCGCTGCTGGGTGTGCTCGCTGTGTGCCTGATTGGTCCATGTAATGGGTCGACCTACATGCGCTACCTGTACCCGGTCATTGCATGCATGCCTTTCGCCATCGGCGCCACGATCACCCGCAGCGACCGCCTGTGGACCTAACCAAAGATTGGCGCATTGGGGTCAGGCTGCTTTGTGCCAAGGGGCTGCATCATCACGACGCCTTCATTTTGGGGTTTATCTTGCAGGCCGGTAGGTATATCATAACGACGTTTGTTTATATTGCCCGAGCATTCGCGCTGGGCTTTAGGTCGAAACCGATAGGAGACACGTATGTCCGGACACTCTAAGTGGGCCACAACCAAGCATCGTAAGGGCGCGCAGGACGCCAAGCGTTCCGCCCTCTTCTCCAAGCTCAGCCGCAACATCACCGTTGCTGCCCGTCTCGGCGGCGACCCGCTGCCCGAGAACAACGCCAGCCTCGCCGCTGCCGTTGCCAAGGCCAAGGCTCAGTCCATGCCTAAGGACAAGATCAAGTCCGCTATCGATAAGGCCTTTGGTTCGGGTGCCGATGCCGCCGTCTACGAGAACATCGTGTACGAGGGCTACGGTCCCGCCGGTGTCGCCGTCTACGTCGACTGCCTGACCGACAACCGCAACCGCACCGCCGCCGATGTCCGTTCCGCCTTCTCCCACGCTGGTGGCAACCTGGGCACCTCCGGCTCCGTCGCCTTCCAGTTTGAGCGCAAGGGTCAGATCGTCGTCGCCAAGGAGATCCTGGACGAGAACGCCAAGAAGGAGACCATGATCGCCAACGGTGCTGCTGGTGACGAGGATGAGTTCATGATGGCCATCGCCGAGGCCGGTGGCGAGGACTACGAGGACGCCGGCGAGGAGTGGATCGTCTGGACTACCGCCAACGAGGTCATGGCTGTCTCCAAGGCGCTCGAGGAGCAGGGCGTCCAGGTCAAGGGCTCCGAGACCACCATGGTCCCGACCACCCCGACCGAGGTCTCCGGCGCCGACGCCAAGAAGGTTCAGCGCCTCATCGACCGTCTTGAGGAGCTCGACGACGTCCAGGATGTTTACAGCACCATGGACATGACCGACGAGGTCATCGCTGCCCTCGAGGAGGAGTAGGCCCGCACGGATTGAGCCGTGCATATCTGGGCATAATGAAGCGAGCATGCAAGCCTCGTGGAATAGATGAGCCGGATCCGCGTGCAATGAGGCACCGGACCCGGCTCTTTTATAATGATGCGAATCGTTTTGCATTCTGTGGATCGAGATTTGAAGGGAGCGCTGCATGCGCGTGCTCAAACGAGCCCTGGCGATCGTGTATCTTGCCGCCGCCGTCGTGGCGCTGGGTACGTTAGTCTGCCAGTTTTGGGGGCCATATACCTATCGCTTTATGCTGTTGATGCGCGATCCGCCGCCTCGCATCGTTGTTACGGCGTGCGGCGGTGTCGTGGCGCTCGGCGTGCTCGTGGGTTTCTTCCGCCTGATGTTTGCTCGTCGCGAGCCGTCCTGCGTGCATCCGGCGGGGGAGCGCAATATCGAGGTCACGCTCGCTGCCCTCTCCTCGTGTGCTCGTACCGCGGCAGAGCGCGACGACCGAGTGATGATCGAGCATGTCGAGGCGCGCGTGCAGGGCTCCGACGAATCGCACGTCCGTTTTAAGGTCGACGCCATCGCGCTCGACGACCGGGATGTGGCCTCCCAAGCTATCGCGATGCAGCAACGTATCGAGGAGGCCTGCGACACTATGCTCGGCACGCCGGGCACGACTGCGCGCGTTCGTTTTTTGCCGTCCAAGACTACCGTCCAGACCGTGGAGGTTTCCGGTGAGTGATACCAATCAAGACAAGACCGTCCGCACCCCGCGCCTGACTATCGATCAGAGCGCCGCGCCGGCAGGCGAGGTCGTCGATCCTAAGGTGGAGGGTACCGAGTCACATGACGCGGTCGCCGATGATTTTGATGAGGCCATGGGTCTCATCAAGGGTACGGGGGCAGCCATCTGGAGCTATGCCGTCCGTCATCCCAACACCACGCTTGGAGCCGTCGCTGGTTTTGTGCTCGCCGTGCTGGTGCTCACGCTCGGCCTGTGGGATACGCTCGTCATCGCTTTCTTTGTGCTGATCGGCGCCGTGATTGGCCAGATCCGCGACGGCGAGAACGGGATCGTCAACTTCTTCGGCCGTCTGTTTAGCGGCCGCTAGCATGTATTCGACCGCCGCGTGTGCGGTGGGCATAAGGAGGAACCATGGCTTTTAACACGAAGGTCGATGTGGCCGATACCGAGCTCGAGGTAGACGAGACCGTCACCGCCGAGGCCGAGGACGTAACGCTCGAGGACGAGGCGCTCGTCGAGGCCGAACCCGCCGACGATGCGGATGGGGATGATGGGGAAGCGGACGAGTCCGAGGACTCGCTGACCTATTCCAACGGTGTGATCGAGAAGATCGTCGCCATGGCCACCCGCGAGGTACCGCACGTCCTGGGCATGAAGGGCAACCTCATGCACTTTGTGCAGGAGCAGTTCGGTGCCGAGAATCTGACCAAGGGCGTGACGGTCGAGGTCACCGATGACAACCGCGTGGTCGTCAACATTTCCGTCATTATCGAGTACGGCGCCTACGCGCCCGCGATTTTCGACGACGTTAAGGCGCGCGTGACCGAGCGTCTGGCCGCGATGACCGGTCTTGAGGTGGCAGGCGTCAACCTGCGCATCGAGGATGTCATCACCCCCGAGGAGTACGAGCACCGCACCAACCAGCACGAGTAACCTACCAAAAAGGGATGTTTATTTTGGCAGGTTTTATCTGCGAAAACGTCAAACGGCCGGCCGCACGGATGTATGTGCGGCCGGCCGTTATTTGTATGTCCCCGATGTAGGCATACCGCTCGTCTAACTAGGGGTTGCAATCGTCGTGTTCCGCGTTACCCTAATGGGCGCATTGTTTCCAAATTGTTAACGAGGGGTTGCCGTAATGGCTGACGAGCACGAAACAGAAAGCCAGGCATGGGCGATTGAGGCTGCCGCGGCAGAGGCGGCATCGCGAGCTGCCGAGGAGGTACATCGTCCTCCCGTGGTGCCGATGGAGCGCGTGGTTGATCGCACCGATATCGAGCGCGGCGAGCGTGCCGGCCAAAAGCGTAGCCAGGAGCCAGGCTTCCCGCGCTTTTTCGCCGAGCTCAATCTGGGCCTGATTCTTACGGCTTTTGCCATCGTTGCGTTTAAAACCCCTAATCACTTTGCTTTTGGCGGCACCTCGGGCGTGTCGGTTATTCTGTCCACGCTGTTCCCGACCCTGCCCGTCGGCGTCTTTATGTGGATTATCAACGCGGTTCTCGTCGTTTTGGGCTTTATCTTTTTGGAGCGCAAGGCAATTCTGTGGAGTGTCTTCGCCTCGTTTGCGCTGTCCGCCTATGTTTCGCTTTTCGAGCTCTTTATCCCGACCAGTGTCTCGATGACGGGCGATATGTGGCTCGACCTGTGCTTTGCCGTGATTCTGCCGGCGCTCGGCAGCGCCATCGTCTTTGATATCGGCGCCTCGACGGGCGGCACGGACATCCTCGCTATGATCCTCAAACGCCGTACCACACTCGAGATTGGTCGCGCGCTGTTGCTGGTCGATATCGGCATCGTGACCATCGCGGCCTTTTTGTATGGTCCGCGTATCGGTCTGTATTGCGTGCTCGGCCTGTTTGCCAAGACGCTTGTGGTCGACAAGGCCATCGAGAGCATTCATCTTCGTAAGGTCTGCACGATCATTTGTTCCGAGCCCCTTAAGGTCGAGGAGTTTATCGTCAAGCATCTCAACCGCACGGCGACCATCAGTCGCGGCTACGGTGCCTTCTCGGGCAAGTGCGTGACGGTGATCATGAGCGTGCTGAGCCGTCGCGAGGCCGTGCAGCTGCGCCGTTATGCGCGCGAGGTCGATCCGGGTGCCTTTATCACGATCGTCGACAGCTCCGAGATCGTCGGCAAGGGTTTCCGCGGAACGAACTAACGCGGACGCACTCATCAAACAATCGAAAAGCGCCTCGCGCGTTGCAAATACGTCATCTAAGAGTATTTGTCCCCACATTGGGCGATAATGATGCCAATGACATCGTTTGCGATCCAGGTGATTCGCTCTAGATACGAAGGGATGATTTCGATGTTCTGTTCGCAGTGTGGCGCCCCCATGGGCGATAACGACAAGTTCTGCGGCGTGTGTGGTGCCCCCAATGCCGGTGCTGCAGCTTCCGCCCCTCAGGGTCAGCCTCAGCCTCAGCAGTTTGTTCCTCAACCTGTCGCGAACGCGTCCAAGGGCTGCACGGCTCAGGCGTTTGAGGATATGACCAAGACTCCGGGCGTGCTGCAGCGCGTGTGCCAGATTGCCTTTTTGCCGGCGCTTATCTGTGTCGTGTCGGTACTCGTGCTGTTTATCCCCGTTATCGGCGGTATTGCGGCTGCCATCGGCTTTTTGGCTGCCTACGTGGCGAGCGTGTGCGGTTCGGGCTTTGGCATCGAGTGGGGTCGCGACCTGTCGCTTAAGATCGATGACGGCATGGGTCGTCCGTTGATGCGTTCCACGTCGTTTGGTCTCGGAATCTTTTCGAGCGTTATTTCGGTCGTACTCGAGTTTATCGCTGCCATTCCCATTATCGGTGTAGTGCTTTCGCTGGTGGAGGGCGTGGTAATTGGCGCCGCGGGCTCGTATTCTTATTACGGCTCTTATGCGCTCGAGGCTGCGCTGTTTGGCTCGCTTGGCCTGCTTGTCCTGGCGCTAATTGCCTCGGCGATTCTGGGTGTCTTCTTTAAGATGTTCGCCGACATTGCCGTGATGCACTTTGCGGTGACCGGGCGCGTCGAGAGCGCGTTTTCGCTCGATAAGGTCTGGGCGGCCTTTAAGCACAACAAGACCAAGCTGTTCTGTGCTTCGTTCCTTCCCGAGTTTTTGACGGGCCTGGTTTCCAACGCCATTACGTGGATCTTGACAGCTGTCTTTGGTGCCATCGCCGGAATTGGCGCGTACGGCTATTACTATCGCCCCACGGGTATCGAGGCGATTGTTACCGCCGGTGGTGTCACGCTCGTATTGTTCCTGGTGCTGATTGCATTCGTCACGGTGTTCCTTACGGTCTTTGGCAAGATGCTCAAGCACCGTGCCGTTGGCTATTGGGCTGCACGTTATGCAAGCGAATGGGCCGATGAGGACAAGGACGACGTTTTGACTTTTGTGCTCCCGGGTGAGAAGAAGCCTGCTCCTGCGGGATTCAATCCCACGGCAGCCACTGGTGCTGCGCCTGCCCCGGCGCCCGCGCCTGCACCTGCCCCGGCACCCGCGCCTGCCCCTGCCCCGGCACCTGCTCCTGTCCCCGCACCGGCGTCCGAGGCGACGCCTGCGGAGCCCGATTGGGATGCCGTTGCCACGCCGGCGGATGAGCCGGGCGATAATCCTGCTGCCGAAAACAATCAAACCGAATAGCCGGTCGAGGCGCCCTGGGCAACTGAGCCCGGGGTGCCTTTTTCTACTGCGAAAGCAAGAAAATGCCTGGGAAAACGGTTGCAGCAAAATTTCTCGGAAATTGGTCAATGTTGCGCAACAACGTCGCGGCTATTGTTGAGAACGTAGACGTGTAAGGTTTGAAGGCGTGCGACGCCTTAGGAAAAGGAGAGGCTCATGTTCTGTCCCACTTGTGGTTCTCCCATTTCGGATGATGCCAAATTCTGCCCTGTTTGCGGATCCGCCGTTGGTGCCGCTTCTGCCGCTGCGGCCCCGCAGCCCCAGCCCGCTCCGGCCCAGGCTATTCAGCCCGCGCCCCAGCCTCAGCAGCAGTACACCGGTCAATACGCCCAACAGTCCGCATCCGCTCCGATGGGCTATGACCCCATTAAGGCTGACCGCAGCCTGATCGGCTGGCTGCTGCTCTCTCTTGTGACCTGCGGTATCTATTCGTTCTACTTCCTGTATTGCTTGGCACGCGACGTCAACACGTTGTGTCAGGATGACGGCGATTACACGCCGGGTCTGGCGGAATTCATCCTTCTATCGTTTGTGACCTGCGGCTTCTACGCGTACTACTGGTATTACAAGATTGGCAACCGCCTGCAGGCCAACGCTCCTCGCTACGGCCTGGTGTTCCAGGAAAACGGCACCACCGTTCTTCTGTGGCAGATCTTCGGCGCGCTCCTGTGCGGCCTTGGTCCCATCTTCGCTATGAACATCGTCATCAATAATACCAATGCCATGGCAACGGCTTACAACACTCGCCTTGGCGCTCGTGCCTAACAATAAGGGCGGCGTGAACAGCTTCCAGGGACATAGGGGCACGGCAGAGCTCCTTCGCCGCGCCCTTTTTTGCACCGGCGCGCTCTTTGTCGCCTGGCTCGCGCTCTACCTGCTCGACATTGGCTGCATTTTTCGATTGATGACGGGCATTCCTTGTCCGGGATGCGGCATGACGAGGGCGTGGCTGGCGGCGCTGCGCCTCGATTATGCGGCTGCCTTTGCCTACCATCCGCTGTTTTGGGTGGTGCCGATTGCGTTTGTGCTCGCGTTCGTGCGCGAGGAGGTGGCATCGAGCAAGCTAAAGCGTGGTATCGACATTGCGGTCACCGTGTTGTGCGTGCTGGTCGTCGTCGTATGGATCGTGCGCCTCGTCAATCCGGCAGATGCCGGTCTGCTCTTTGGCGGCTATGCGCCCGCCGGAGTTCCCGACGATATCATCCACCTCGAACCCCCACGCTGGCTCACCATCCTTCGCTCTTACCTGGCGTGACGGAGGACGCGCTAGAAAAACGGTCGACACATAAGCGGGGGCGAACGTTGAGATAACGTCCGCCCCCGCTTTGCTTTAGCCAGGCTGTTATGGATGGGCGTGACGGCTACTCGTCGCGCTTTTCCTCGTGGCGAGCGGCAGCCCGCGCATCGTGGATGCCCTTGATTGCAGCATGGCGGGCGGTGCGAGCATCGTGCATGGCGTCGCGCGCCTCAGCGGCCGTGGCCTTGGCAGAGCGCAGCTTGGCGGCCAAGTCGGGGTTGGTCTCGGCAACCGCGGCGATCGTGGGGCCGTCGAGCTCCTCTTGCGTGGGCTCGGCCAAAAAGTCGATAGCATACTGGGCGGCCACCATGGAGCCCTTTGCCAGCACGGTCTCGTCAATCTTGTAGAAGCAAGAATGTTGGGCGTACGTGGCGCCAATCTGGGGGTTGCGCGTGCCAACAAAGGCGAGCACGCCCGGCACGCGGCGCAGGTACTCCGAGAAGTCCTCGCCCGAAAGCGTGCCGCGATAATGGCCTTCGCCCGCGGGGCCCAAGCACTTGACCACGGCCTGACGACAACGCTCGCTCGAGGCGACGTCGTTTTCGACCTTGTAGTTGGCGATGGTGTAGTCGGTAAGTTCGGCCTCTGCGCCCAGGGCTGCCGCGGTGTGCTCCACGATGCGGCGCATAAGCTCGGGCATTTCCTCGTGCGTCTTGTCGCCATAGGTGCGCACCGTGCCGGCGAGGTAGGCCGTGCCGGCGATAACGTTGCGCGCGGTGCCGCCGTGCAGCTCGCCGACGGTGATGACAGCCGGTTCGTAGGGGCTGATCTCGCGCGAAACGATGGTCTGCAGGGCGTTGACGATCTCGGCGGCAACCATAACGGCGTCGTGGCCGCGCTGGGGCATGGCGCCGTGGCATGAGGTGCCGCGGACGTCGATGCGGAACCAGTCGGTATTGGCCATGCGCGGGCCGGGCTCGCAGCTTACGGTGCCGGCGTCGACCTCGCTCCAGATGTGCGCGGCGTAGGCACCATCGACGCCGTCGAGCACGCCCGTGCCGATCATGAGTTTCGCGCCCTGACCGTTTTCCTCGCTGGGCTGGAAGACGATGCGGACCTCGCCGTGGATGTCGTCAGTCATATGGCGCAGGATTTGCAGCGTGCCGAGCATCATGGCGATGTGGCAGTCGTGGCCGCAGGCGTGCATGCAACCCTCGTTGACGCTGGCGAACTCCTCGCCGGTCTGCTCGGTGACGGGCAGGGCGTCGATATCGGCGCGCAGCAGGATACGGCGGCGCGGCGTGCCGTCCTCGCGGTAGGCATCCGGCGCGGTACCGCGAAGCGTTGCCACCAAGCCGGTCTTGAGCGGACGCTCGTAGGGGATATTCATGGCGTCGAGCTGGTTGGCGATGTCAGAGGTTGTGCGCTCCTCGGCAAGGCTCAGCTCCGGATGCTTATGGAAGTGCCGACGCTGCTTGATGATATAGGGCTCAAACTCGGCGGCGATATCTCGGATGGCCGCGGTGACGTCGTCTGCCGCGCGAGCCTCGGTCGCCGCCATAATCTGCTGTGCCTTGGTCTTCGTCATGATCGATTTGCTCCTTGCTGGGTTGATCGCAAAATCGTACAGGCTCTCTCCAGTATGCCACCTGCCGCTAGGGCTGGCAAAGCTGCCGTTTGCCGCTTGGCATTTTGTAACCGAGACGGGGGAGTACACTCGGGGGTGTTGAATTTCCTGCCAGAGATGGGGATGCCCATGCAACATATCGATCGGATTATCCGCTCCAAGAACGTCTTTACCGCGCAAGACGGCATCGATACTGCTCGTGAGCTGGCGATTGCCATCGCAGGTGACCGTATCGTCGCAGTCGGCAAGCCCGATGACGTGATCGCCGCCGCTCCCGCCGCCACGCCGGTTCTCGACTACGGCGAGCAGTTTGTCTGCCCCGGTTTCCATGATGCGCATCTGCACTTCTTCCATACCTCGGTCGGCTCCTCGCCGTACATGCTCATGGATATGGGCACGTCCGAGGCGGCACTGGTACAACATGCGCTCGAGTTTTCCCAGGACCTGCCCGATGACGCCTGGGTTGTGACGCAGGGCTGGCGCGACTACCGTTGGGACCCGCCCGAGCATCCTACCAAGGCGTCGCTCGATGCGGCATTCCCCGATCGTCCCTGCGTTATGTATTCGGGCGACGGGCACACGCTGTGGCTCAACAGCCGCGCACTCGAGGCGCTCGGCGTCACGCGCGACAGCGAGCCGCCAGCGGGCGGCAGCTACGACAAGGACGCAAGCGGCGAGCTTACGGGCATTGCTCACGAAGCGGCTGCCATGCAGTTGTTGCCGCGCTGCCTTGAGTGGCTGGGCGAAGATCGCATCGCAAGCGCTTACGCCGATCAAATGAGGCGCATGGCCGAGCAGGGCATCACCTCGATCTGCGATATGTCGCTCATGCCCATGCCAGGCTGCGATTTTATCCGCGACGACGTCTACGACAAACTGCAGACAGCCGGCAAGCTGGGCATTCGTGCCCATCTGTTCCCCACGCTGTTGGATGACCAGTCGCGTCTAGAAGAGCTCCAGGTACGTTATGCGAACAACGCGCTGCTTTCGGCGCCGGGTTTTAAGCAGTTCTTCGATGGCGTGTCGAGTGAACACACGGCATATCTCATCGAGCCCTATACCAATCCGCGCTTCCCGGGCGACCAGGGCCGTCTGACAGTCCCGGCTGAGCGCATGCGAAAATTGGTTCTGGCGGCTGCGGAGCGCGGTCACACCGTGCGCATCCACGTTATTGGTGACGGTGCGATTCATGCCGCGCTGGATATCTTCGAGGAAGCAGCCGACCTGTACGGCCTGCCCCAGCACGGCCATAACACGCTCGAGCACCTGGAGAACCTTCTGCCCGAGGACATCGACCGCCTGCGCAAGCTCAACGTGGTTGCTTCGAGCCAGCCCTGCCACATTACACTCGACCCGGGTGGACCGGAGCGCGATCTGGGCCTGGAGCGCAGCCGCATCATGTGGCCGTTCGCAACCTATAAGCAGCGCGGCATTCGCCAAGCCTTCGGTACCGACAGCCCTATCACGCCCGTTACCAGCATGAACGTGCTCTACACGGCTATCACGCGCCAGGACCCCAAAAGCCACTGGCCCGAGGGCGGCTGGTTGCCGAGCGAGCGCATCGATGCAGCAACGGCTCTGCGCAACTACACCTTGGGCAGCGCCTATGCAGCGGGCGACGAGCAAAACCTCGGCAGCCTGGAACCCGGCAAATACGCCGATCTGGTAGTCCTAGACCAAAACCCGCTCACCATCGACCCCCAAGAGCTCCAGGCCACCAAGGTTCAGGCCACCTACCTGGCAGGCAACTTGATTTACGAGCGCTAATATTCATGTCGTACCGTTAAACGCGGCTCGGGCAGCCTATTTTGAGATGGCGCTCGAGCCGCGTTTGTTTGTCGATGGGGGTTCGTTAGGAGCGTCCCCGCTCTGCTGGATTTGGGCGCAGGTGCTGCTGCGCCGCGCGCTCAATTGGGACATCGGCAATGCTTTCTCTTGGTGTTTTGCATACTTCCAGTTGCAGATTGCATAAAAAAGTTGAGATGTTCTTTCCGGTCTTGATGTACCCCCGCCTGGGCCGTGCAAAAAACGGAGTTTTCAGCACCGCGAGCTCTGCCAGCGCCGCTGCAGTTGGGTGTTATTGCGGAGATCGACGTCATTTTGGGGCCCGACGTGGCGCGAGGCACGCTTGTTTGTCTCGACGAGCTTTGTCTGCCGACCCAAATCGCCGGTCGAAGGCTTCCGTGGGACTAATTAGATGCGCCCGGTGCGTATGCATCTGTCCTGGCCTGCTGAAAACTCCCAAAAATGCACGGTGCTCCCCAGGGGACCCGTGCGCGCAACGATAACCATGACCATGTCGCTATCCGCATCGCCATTTTGCTGCACTGACTTTTCTGAATGCCGGGACCGAATTAGTTAACCTGGCTCCCGTGTGGCTCCGGAGGGGCGGGGCATAAGGTTTATCGCGAGTTCCGCACGAGCCGAAGGCCACTTAATGTGGCCTTCGTGCGAGCAGGACTGCCCGAGCAGGAAACCTTATGCCCCGCCCCTCCGGAGCCACACGGGAGCCACCGCTAAGTTATCCCCCGGCATTCAGAAAATCTAAGTGCCAAAAAATAAGATTTTTTGACTCTGTGTTGTATAACCCGCCATTCGTGGGTACCATTCAACGCGTACGCAAACAAAAAGGGTTAACCCGCGCGGCATGACCGCGCAGCCCACAAAGGAGGAAACAAGCATGTCGTCTTTGAAGCCGCTTGCAGATCGCGTCCTGGTCAAGCCCGACGAGGCCGAGCAGAAGACCGCTTCTGGTCTGTATATCGCCAGCAACGCTCAGGAGAAGCCGCAGCGCGGCACCATCGTTGCCGTTGGCGCCGGCAAGGTCAACGACAAGGGTGAGCGCATCCCCATGGACGTTCAGGTCGGCGACGTTGTCATCTACGGCAAGTTCGGTGGCAACGAGGTCAAGGTTGACGGTGAGAAGTATCTGCTGATGCGCGCCGACGACATCTACGCCGTCGTCGAGGCCTAGTCTCGCCAGAATCTCTGATTCGTCTTTGAGCGCGCCCGCCGCATAGGACTCGGAAGCGGCGACGCGAGTCACATTTCTTTTGGAGGATTACCCACTATGGCAAAGAACATTACGTTCAACACCGATGCCCGCGCTAAGCTCGCCAAGGGCGTCAACACCCTGGCCGACGCCGTTACCGTCACCATGGGCCCCAAGGGCCGCTACGTTGCGCTGCAGCGCACGTTCGGTGCTCCGACCATCACTAACGACGGCGTTTCCGTCGCTAAGGAGATCGAGCTCGAGGACAACATCGAGAACATGGGCGCCCAGCTGGTGAAGGAGGTTGCCACCAAGACCAACGACACCGTGGGTGACGGCACCACCACCGCAACCCTGCTCGCTCAGGCCATCGTCAACGACGGCCTGCGCAACGTCGCCGCTGGCGCCAACCCGCTGGCCATCCGTCGCGGCATCGACAAGGCCGTCAACGCCGCCGTCGCCGAGATGAAGAAGCAGGCCAAGCCGGTCGAGACCAAGGAGCAGATCGCTTCCGTCGGTACCATCTCCGCCGGTGATCCCGAGGTCGGCGAGAAGATCGCCGAGGCCATGGAGGTCGTGGGCAAGGACGGCGTCATTACCGTCGAGGATTCCCAGACGTTCGATATCACCATCGACACCGTCGAGGGCATGCAGTTCGACAAGGGCTACGTCTCCGCTTACTTCGTCACGGACAACGACCGCATGGAGGCCGTGATGAAGGACCCGTACATCCTCATCACCGACCAGAAGATCTCCAGCGTCCAGGACATCATGCCCGTTCTCGAGGCTGTCCAGCGCGCTGGCCGTGGCCTGCTCATCATCGCTGAGGACATCGATGGCGAGGCCCTGCCTACCCTCGTGCTCAACAAGATCCGCGGCGCCCTCAACGTCTGCGCCGTCAAGGCTCCGGGCTACGGCGATCGCCGCAAGCGCATCCTCGAGGACATCGCTGTCCTCACCGGTGGCCAGGCTGCTCTGGACGAGCTGGGCGTGAAGGTCGCTGACATCACCGCCGATATGCTCGGTACCGCTAAGTCCGTCACCATCTCCAAGGACAACACCGTCGTCGTCGGCGGCGCTGGCTCCAAGGAGGCCATCGACGCCCGTATCGCTCAGATCAAGGGTGAGATGGAGAACACCACCTCTGACTTCGACCGCGAGAAGCTCCAGGAGCGCCTGGCCAAGCTCTCCGGTGGCGTTGCCGTCATCAAGGTCGGCGCTGCTACCGAGTCCGAGCTCAAGGAGATCAAGCACCGCGTCGAGGATGCCCTGCAGGCTACCCGCGCTGCTGTCGAGGAGGGCATTGTCGCCGGTGGCGGCGTCGCCTTCATGGACGCTGCTCCTGCGCTCGACGCCGTCGAGATCGACGACCCCGAGGAGAAGATCGGCGTCGACATCGTCAAGAAGGCTCTGACCGCTCCGGTCGCTACCATCGCCAAGAACGCTGGCTTTGAGGGCGCCGTCGTGGTCGATAAGGTTGCCGAGCTGCCTGCTGGCCAGGGTCTCAACTCTGCCAACGGCGAGTGGGGCGACATGATCGAGATGGGCGTCCTCGACCCCGTCAAGGTCAGCCGCGTCACCCTGCAGAACGCTGCTTCCGTCGCCAGCCTGATCCTCATCACCGAGGCTACTGTCTCCGATGTGCCCAAGAACACTCAGCTTGAGGATGCTATCGCTGCTGCCACCGCTGGTCAGCAGGGCGGCGGTATGTACTAAGGCCGACAAGGTCTAGAACTCCCACCGGGGATCCGGGGCGTGACGGGGGCTTCTCTCCGGAACGTCCTCGGACATGC
Organism: uncultured Collinsella sp.; assembly: GCA_902464645.1. Lineage (GTDB taxonomy): Bacteria > Actinomycetota > Coriobacteriia > Coriobacteriales > Coriobacteriaceae > Collinsella. Next base: position 4,985 of record CABQKL010000007.1, on the reverse strand, counting down.
AAAGAGGCTCCGCATCGCGCTTCGCGCTGCGGAGCCTCTTTGCGTCCTGCGGAATATTCCGGAGAGAAGCCCCGTCACGCCCCCGGATTCCCTGCGTTTACGGCCTTGAGGTCGGCGTGGGCGGAGATCGTGGCTGATGGGGATACGTGTCCCGGTCGCTGTTTCGCGGCTTTGCCGCGAAAGGCGCGCTACTTTGGGATGGGTGGGGAACGTGGTTGTTGTGGCAACTGGTCCCCGCCATAAATTACCCTTGGCATACTTGCGCGAATACCTGCTCGTGCTACACTTGCAATTGCTGTTTCAGGGCGGGGTGAAATTCCCCACTGGCGGTAAATCGGGCGGTGCCAAAGGGGTGCCGTGGCGCAGACGAGGCGTCTGCGACCGAGCCGATGAGTCCGCGACCCGTGCGTGTGTTGGTTCGCATGCCGGCTGAACTGGTGAGACCCCAGTACCAACGGTTAGAGTCCGGATGAAAGAGGCAGGTGATCTTATGTCTGAACAGTCGCAGCATATCCATTTTGAGAACACGAATAGGTGGAGCACCAAACAGCTCGTTACCATGGCGTTGATGTGCGCCTTGGGCGCCCTGTTTATGTACGTGCAGCTGCCCATCCTTCCTTCGGCGCCGTTTTTGACCTATGACCCGTCGCTGGTGCCGGCGATGGTGTGCGGGTTTGCGTATGGCCCCGGTTCCGGTACCGCTGTTGCAGCCATGGCGATCGTTATCCATGCGCTCACCACGGGTGACTGGGTCGGCGCGCTTATGAACCTGGTTGCCACGCTGGGCTACATTCTGCCCGCGGCTATCGTCTACCAGAAGATGCATACCTATAAGGGTGCCGTGATTGGCCTGGTGCTCGGCGTTATTGCCGCTACGGCGTTGTCTATGGTCGCAAACCTTACCATTGGCGTATGGTTCTGGTATGGCTCGGTCGATGTGATCGCCCCGCTCATGATTCCTGCGGTGCTGCCGTTCAACCTTATCAAGACCGTGCTTAACTCGGTGTTGACGCTTGCGGTGTACAAGGCGGTCTCCAACCTCATCACGCCTAAAAAGGACCAGGTCAAAGGCCGCGCATGATTGAGTGTCGGGGCGTTTCCTTTAGCTATGACGGTGCCGTGCCGGCACTCGACGGCGTCGATCTGAACATCGAGGATGGCGAGTTTTTCTGCATCCTCGGTGGCAATGGGTCGGGCAAGTCGACGTTTGCCAAGCATCTGAATGCACTGTTGCAGCCCGATGCGGGCACGGTACGCATCAACGGCATGGATGCGTCCGACCCCGAGCTGGTCTACGACATTCGTTCGACCGCGGGCATGGTATTCCAGAATCCCGATGACCAGCTGGTGGCAACGCTTGTCGAAGATGACGTTGCGTTCGGTCCCGAAAACCTTGGCGTGCCGTCGGCGCAAATTGCGCAGCGCGTACGCGAGGCGCTGAAGGGTGTGGGCCTGGTGGGCTTTGAGCGTCACGAGACCCATGCGCTTTCGGGCGGCCAAAAGCAGCGCGTGGCGCTTGCCGGCGTGCTCGCCATGGAGCCGCGCGTGCTCATTTTGGATGAGGCTTCTTCGATGCTCGATCCGCGTGGACGCAAGGGCCTCATGAAGGCTTGCCGCGCGTTGCACGATCGCGGCATGACCATCGTGATGATTACGCACTTTATGGAGGAGGCCGCCGAGGCCGATCGCGTTGCTGTCTTCCAAGCGGGCCGCGTTGCCATGCTCGGTACGCCCGAGGAAATCTTTACGCGGGCGGACGAACTTGCGCAGCTCAACCTGGATATGCCGGCGTCGTGCTGCCTAGGTAGGGCACTTCGCGAGAAGGGCGTTTCCGTTTGCGCGCAGGTGCGCGAGGCAGATATGGTCGCCGAGATTGCACAGGCTTATGCCGAGTGGAGCGGGACGGACATCGCAGGGCAGCCTTCCGCATCCGATTCTCATGTGCTTGACAATGCATCCTCTGCAGCCGACGGGATAGCCGCGTCGGAGCCCATTATCGAGATTTCGCATCTCTCGCATAGTTACTCGCTGAGCGCCCGCGAGCGTCGTCGATGGCGCAAGCGCTCGACCACTGCGGACGCATCGAGCAAACAGGCTCTTTGGGGCGACGATCCAAACAGCCCCTGGGCACTGCGCGATGTTTCGCTGACGGTGCGTCGCGGCGAGTTTCTGGGCCTGGCGGGTCATACCGGCTCGGGTAAATCGACGCTGGTTCAGCATCTCAACGGGCTGATTCGTCCACAGGAGGGGAGCGTTAACGCACTGGGGCTCGACCTATCAAACAAGAAAGACGCCGCCGCGGTTAAGGCCAAGGTCGGCGTGGTGTTTCAGTATCCCGAGCGCCAGTTATTTGCCGAGACCGTGGCGCAGGACGTGGCGTTTGGCCCGCGCAACCTTGGCCTGCCAAAAGACGAGGTTACACGCCGTGTCGCATCATCGCTTGCGCGCGCGGGCCTCGACCTTGCCGCGATAGGCGACAAGAACCCCTTTGAGCTTTCGGGCGGCCAGCAGCGCCGCGTGGCGTTTGCCGGCGTGCTCGCCATGGAGCCCGAGGTGCTGGTGCTCGATGAGCCCATGGCGGGGCTCGATCCGGCTGCGCGCAGGGATTTCCTGGGGCTCATCGATCGGCTCCATCGCGAGGGCCTGACTGTTGTCATGGTTTCGCATAGCATGGATGACCTGGCAAATTGCTGTGACCGTATCGTTGTGATGAACGAGGGCGCCGTGTTTGCCGAGGGAACGCCCGCGCAGGTGTTTGCGCGCGCGAACGAGCTTAAGTCAATCGGCCTGGGCGTTCCTGCCGCCCAGCGCATGGCGATGGCGCTTGCGCAAGCCGGTGTGCCGCTCCGCTGCGACAATCTTTATACGGTTGAGGCGCTAGCCGACGAGTTGGCCGGCTTGCTGCTGGGCTGCGCGGACGTGCCTTTGAGGGTTCCGTGTCAGGCTGGTTCCAAGGCACCCACGCGAGAGGAGGGCTGCTAATGGAGGCGTTCTCATTTGGCAGCTACTATCCCGGGGATAGCGCGGTGCATCGCCTGGATCCGCGCACCAAGTTGCTCCTGGGTTTCGCATTTCTGATCACCGTGCTCACCGTTGACAGCTTCCGCGGGCTGGTACCGGTCGCAATATTTGTCGTGCTGGTCTATGTCATGGCCCGGGTGCCGTTGCGCCGGGTCCTATCATCGATGGCACCATTGCTGGCGATTGTCGTGGTGGTCGCGGTGCTCAACCTGTTTTCCGACCAGAGCGGCCGCATCCTGTGGCAGCTTGGCTTTTTGCAGGTGAGCGAGGGCTCGCTGCGTTCTGCGGCGTTTGTGGCGTGCCGCCTGACGTTGATGATGGCCGGCATGAGCGCCATTACACTCACCACGCCGACGCTCGACCTCACCGCGGGTTTTGAGCGCCTGCTCGCACCGCTTGCGCGTCTGGGGCTTCCGGCGCACGAGCTCGGCATGATTATGGGTATCGCGCTGCGGTTTATGCCGCAATTTGCCACCGAGATGAAACAGACGGCCGATGCACAGGCAAGTCGCGGCGCGCGCGCGACGGGCGGTCCGCTCGGCGGTGTGCGCATGCTCGGCAGTGTGGCGATTCCGCTGTTCACCGGCGTGTTCCGTCATGCCGAGACGCTTTCGGCCGCCATGGATGCGCGCTGTTATCACGGCGAGCAGGGACGCACGCGTCTGCATGCGCTTGCGTTTGGCCGGGGGGATGTACTGGCAGCGCTGGCGATGGCGCTGCTGGTGACATGCGTTGTCGTTATCAATCTTCAACTCGTCTAAGCTCGATTCGAGCGCAAGAAAGGGGTCTCTATGACCGACATCGATCGCACGGCTCAGCTCGAGCGCGCCTGCTCGTATCTCAGGCGCATTCCGGCGTGGTATCTTGCCACGACCGATGCGAGCGACGGGCATCAGCCCCGCGTGAGGCCGTTTTCCTTTGCCATGGTCGATGATGGCAAGCTGTGGTTTTGCACATCGCGCGACAAGGACGTGTGGGCGGAGTTGAGCGCGAATCCCAAGTTTGAGGTATCGGGCTGGAAGCCGGGGGAGTGCTGGATCGTGTTAACTGGCGAGGCCGCGCTCGAGGACGATGCGGTCGTGAGCGACAAAGTGCGCCAGGCAGGCTTTAAGCACATGGTGGGCATTGGCGAGCAACACGATAGTGCCAACGACGGCCGCCTTGCATTCTTCTCGGTCCGCAACATCGCCGCACGGTTCTGCGATATCGACGGCAGCGAAGAGCGCCTCGAGCTCTAATTTCCCAAATTGACTACCCATTCCAAAAAGACTGGTCAGGCGACAGGAGGAAACGTGGACGGATTGAATACGGTGCTGGAGTATCTGACGTCGGTGCCGGCGTGGTATCTGGCGACGAGCGTGGGCGGGCAGCCGCATGTGCGTCCGTTCTCGTTTGCGCAGATTCAGGACGGCAAGCTGTGGTTTGTGACAGCGCGCACCAAAGATGTGTGGCAGGAGCTGCTGCAAAACCAGCGCTTTGAGGTCACGAGTTGGTGGCCGGGCCATGGTTGGTTGATCCTGCGCGGGCGTGCGGGGCTGGAAGACCGGGCTTCGAGCGAAATGCGCGAGGCCGGATGGAAGCATCTTGAGCGCTTGAGCGAGCACTATGAGGGGCCTAACGACCCCGCGCTCGTCTTCTTTAGCGTCGAGGATCCTGAGGCATTTATCTGCAATCATGATGAATGGGTGCCGGTTGAGCTCTAGCCAGCTGGCTCATCCTAACAACTTAGTTTTCGCATGGGCGGACCCCGTGTTGCCCGGCACCGTAAGGAGTGCCGGTCAATACGAGGCCCGTTCTATTTGTCAATTCCTTCAAGCGAATGTGTCGGGAATGTTTCAATGCATGAACATGCAAGCTATTTACGTATTCATGCATCTTTTGGTGCTAAAGTTTCAACCCACCTCATAATGACCACTGCGAAATGCGCATCGGTGCATAAATCGCAGACAAGGAGTCTGATATGT